>JAFUEI010000026.1 GCA_017464025.1 Paludibacteraceae bacterium
ATTGCGCCGCTCCCTACCTACATCAACCCCCGCACGGGCAAGATTCACGCCACCTACCACCAAACTGTCACCGCCACCGGACGCCTCTCCTGCTCCAACCCCAACCTGCAGAATCTGCCTATCCGCTCCGAGCGGGGCAAACTCATACGCCGTGCCGTCATACCCGACCCTGGGTGTGTGTTCCTCTCGGCTGACTATTCGCAGATTGAACTCCGCCTGATGGCCCACTTCTCGCAGGACGAGCATCTGATAGCGGCATTCCGTGAGGGGCAGGACATCCACGCCGCCACAGCGGCCAAAATCTTCGGATGCCCGATTGAGGAGGTCTCCAAAGACATGCGACGCCGCGCCAAGACGGCTAACTTCGGCATCATATACGGCATCTCCCCCTTCGGGCTGAGCCAGCAGTTAGGGGCCTCCCGCCAGGAAGCGAAAGAGCTGATTGACGGCTACTTCGCCTCTTTCCCGCGTATTGCACAGTTTATTGCACAGCAGAAAGAGCTGGCACGCTCGCAAGGCTATGTAGAGACGCTCTTCGGCCGCAGGCGCTACCTGCCTGATATCAACTCACGCAACGCCACGGTGCGCAACTTTGCCGAGCGCAATGCCGTGAATGCGCCCATACAAGGCACAGCGGCCGACATCATCAAGATGGCGATGGTCGCCATCCACCGCGTCCTGAAGCAGGAAGGGCTCAACGCGCAGATGACGATGCAGGTGCACGACGAACTGAACTTCAACGTACCCGAGGCCGAGTTGGAGCGCGTACAGCGAATTGTGGTGGAGCAAATGCAGTCTGTTGCGAGCCTTAGTGTACCCTTGGTGGCCGATGCAGGGAGCGGCAGCAACTGGCTGTTGGCGCATTGAGCCCGACGCCTGCCGTTTGCGGATTTGCCAAAAAAGGAGTAACTTTGCAGGGTGTTAGAAGCAATGCCTGCACGCCTGCCGTTCATATTATGGGTCCTGCTGTTTTCCGGCTGTCTTGCCTTGTGTGCACAGACAGCCGTTCCTGTATCCGCCTCTGCAGTCAATGAAGAAGTCGTGCAAGACAGCCTGCTGCGGCAATTTAATCTCGACGAGGTGGTGGTCAGTGCCCGCCGCAAGGACGAGCCTGTGATTCCCGTCCAGAAGCTGGAAGGGGCACGGCTGGAGGGATTGAGCACGCAGTCCGTGGCCGATGCGGTGCGCTACTTCTCCGGCGTACAATTGAAAGACTACGGCGGCGTAGGAGGTCTGAAGACCGTGGATGTACGTTCCATGGGCAGCAACCACCTCGGTGTGTTCTACGACGGTATCGAGATAGGCAATGCCCAAAACGGCACGGTGGACCTCGGCAAGTTCTCAATGGACAACATAGAGGAGCTGGCACTCTACAACGGCCAGAAATCAGAAATCTTCCAGCCTGCCAAGGACTATGGTTCGGCCGGCACGCTGTACATCAAGACCCGCCGTCCGCGGTTCAAGCAAGGGAAAAGCTACAACCTGCAAGCTGCGATGAAAGCCGGCACCTTCGGTCTGGCCAATCCGTCGGTGCTCTACGAGCAGCGCATCACGGAGAACATCCACTTCTCGGCCAATGCCGAATACACCTATGCGCACGGGCGCTATCACTTCCGCTACCGCCGCGTGCTTCCTTCGGGTCAAGTGGCCTGGGACACGACAGCTGTCCGTCAGAACGGCGACGTAAACGCCTGGCGGGCCGAAGCAGGATTCTTCGGATATCTGCCTGACGGCAAATGGCATGTGAAGGGTTACTGCTACGGCAGTGCAAAAGGCATCCCGGGCGCCATCGTCAACAACGTGTGGAAGAATGCGCAGCGCCAGTGGGACCGCAACGCGTTCGTGCAGGGCAACCTGACGAAGACACTGATGCGCGGCTGGGACTTCCAACTGAATGCCAAGTACTCCAACGACTGGATGCGCTACCTCAACCCCGACACCACACTTATGTATATAGACAATGCCTTCACGCAGCAGGAGGTCTATCTGAGTATTGCCAACCGACTGAACATCATCGGACGGCAGGCGGCCTTCAGCCGGACACGCGACATCCCGCTCAACTGGGACATGTCGCTCTCAGCCGACTGGCAGTGGAACTATCTGGAAGGCAATCTGGCCAACTTCGTGTTCCCCGAGCGTAACACGGTGCTGGCCGCCGTAGCCACCCAGTTCTACTGGAAATACCTGAAAGCGCAGGCATCGGTGTTGGGCACCTTCGTCTTCGACAAGATACATGTCCCCACCCTCTCCATGCCCAAGGCTTCCGAGCAGAAACCGCAGTTCACGCCTGCCGTCTTCCTTTCTTACCAACCCCTGCTCAAAGAAGAGTTCTACCTCAGGGCTTTCTACAAGCATATATTCCGCATGCCCACCTTCAACGACCTCTACTACACCGATATGGGCAACATCTCACTCCTGCCGGAATACACTACCCAATACGACGGCGGCATACAGTATGACAAACAATGGCGGCAGGGCGTGGTGCGGCAAATAAGCGCTAAGGCCGACGGCTACTTCAATCAGGTGCGGAACAAGATTGTCGCCATTCCGAAAGGCAACGGTCAGTACCGCTGGCAGATGATGAACTTAGGCTATGTGGAGATACGCGGCTGCGATGTCAACCTGAGCACCACCCTGTATTGCGGCAAAGAGGTATATCTCACAATGGCCGTTGCCTACACCTACCAGCGGGCGCAAGACCTCACCGACCCCGATGAACCGCTTACCTACGGCGGCCAGATAGCCTATATCCCATGGCACAGCGGCTCCGCCACAGCCAACCTGCAGTGGCGCGGGCTGGGGGTAAACTACGCTTTCATCTACGTAGGCGAGCGTTATCACAACAGTGCCAACATCCCTGCCAACCACGAACAGCCTTGGTACACCCACGACATGACCGTATCCTACGAACTGCCTCTGCAGCACTGCCGCCTGCATTTCGCCGTAGAGATAAACAACCTGCTCAACCAGCAGTATGACGTGATACTCAACTACCCCATGCCCGGCATCAACGGCAAGGGGATTGTAAAGATAATCATATAAAGATAATCATATACGAACAAAGAGGGACAACCTATTGACGTATGAGAACGAGCACTTGGATATGTGTTTTGTGCAGTCTGCTGCTATGCGGCTGCAGAGGCGAGGTGGTGGTATATCCGCCGGAGGAGGAGCAGCACGGCGAGACACAACTGACCGATGCCCTCGGCTTCTACCTGCTCAACGAAGGCAACATGGGCAGCAACAAAGCCACCCTTGATTATTACGACTTCACCTCGGCCACCTATCGCCGGAACATCTACGCCGAAGCCAATCCGAATGTAGCCAAAGAGTTGGGCGATGTAGGCAACGACCTGAAGATATACGGCGGACGGCTGTATGCCGTCATCAACTGCTCCAACAAAGTGGAGGTAATGGATGCACGCACCTGCCGCCGCATCGGACAGATAGATGTACCCAACTGCCGCTATCTGCGTTTCCACGGCGGCGAGGGCTACCTGACTTCCTATGCCGGACCGGTGGTCATCAAGCCCGACTACGAACAGTTAGGCTACGTGGCCCGCTTCGACACGGCCACGCTGGCCATCACCGGCGAGTGTCTGGTAGGCTTCCAGCCCGACGAACTGGAGATAGCGGGCGGCAAACTGTATGTGGCCAACTCGGGAGGCTATATGGTGCCCAACTATGAGAACACAGTGAGCGTGATTGACCTGACAACGTTTACGGAGACGAAGCGTATTCCTGTGGCCGTCAATCTGCACCACCTCAGAGCCGACCGCCACGGACAGCTGTGGGTGAGTTCGCGGGGAGACTACTACAACACACCTTCGCGCCTTTACTGCATTGACACGCAGACCGACCAAGTAACCGACTCGGTGGACATGGCCGTCAGCAACTTCTGGTTAGACGGCGACTCGCTGTACTGCTACTCCACAGAATGGTCGTATATCGACATGGAGACAAAGCCCTCGCACAACTACTGCATCATTGACGTGAAGAGCCACCGGCCGGTGACGGACAACTTCATCACCGATGGTACCGACCAAAAGATAAAAACGCCCTATGGAATCTCAGTACACCCGCTGACGAAGGACATCTACGTGACTGATGCCAAGAACTACGTCACGCCCGGCACACTATGGTGCTTCTCCCCGGAAGGGGAGGCACGGTGGTCGGTCCGCACCGGCGATATTCCCGCCCACTTCGCCTTTTTATACAAGAGCGGACAATAACTGCAGCAGCGACTGAACAAGAAAGAATATGACCCTTATGAACAATACACCTGACGAAACCATGACCCGCGCCCTGCTGGTGGGCCTTATCACCCCCGAGCAGCCCGAAGAGCGCACTAACGAGTATCTGGACGAACTGGCCTTTCTGGCCGACACCGACAACATCCGCCCCGTCAAGCGCTTCGTGCAGCGCATTGACAAGCCTGACACCAACACCTACGTAGGCAGCGGCAAGTTGCAGGAGATAAAGGAATATATCACACAATGCAAAGAAGCGGACGGCGACTGCGGTGTTGACCTCGTCATCTTCGACGACGAGTTGTCGCCCCGCCAACTCAGAAACATCGAGAAGGAACTGGGTGTGCGCATCATGGACCGCACCATTCTCATTCTGGAAATCTTCCTGCAGCGCGCCCAGACCAGTTATGCCAAGACACAGGTGGAGATGGCGCATCTGCAGTATATGCTGCCGCGTCTGACCCGTATGTGGACCCACCTTGACCGCCAGCGCGGCGGCGGCACCACCAGCCGCGGCATGGGCGAGACGCAGATAGAGGCCGACAAGCGCATCATCAACCAGCGTATCGCCCTGCTGCGCGAGGAGCTGAAAAAGATAGACCGCCAAATGATGACACAGCGACAGAACCGCGGTAAGATGGTGCGCGTGGCATTAGTAGGCTACACCAACGTAGGCAAGAGCACGCTCATGAACCTGCTCAGCAAATCGGACGTGTTTGCCGAGAACAAACTCTTCGCCACCCTTGACACCACCGTCAGGAAAGTGACCATCGACAATCTGCCGTTTCTGCTGAGCGACACCGTAGGTTTCATCCGGAAGCTGCCTCACAACCTGATAGAGTCGTTCAAATCTACATTAGACGAAGTACGCGAGGCCGACCTGCTGATTCATGTGGTGGACATCTCCCACCCGAACTTCGAGGAACAATACGAGGTAGTGGAGAAAACCATTGCCGAACTCACCGCCCCCGACCGCAACGCCAGAAAAGACAAACAGCCCGACGGCAGGCCTTGGAAGAAAGACAAGGGCAACCACGAGCGCGGAAACCTTTCGATTCCCGAAATCGTGGTGTTCAACAAGACCGATGCCTTCCGCTACACACCCAAAGAGGAAGACGACCTTACACCCATCCGACGCGAGAATATCCCGTTGGACGAACTGCAACGCACCTGGATGGCCCGCCTCGGCAGCAGCGACGGCCGGCCCAACTGCATCTTCATCTCGGCTCGCAACAAAGACAACATCGAGCAACTCAAAGAAGTCATGTATGAGAAGATAAAGCAGATACACATACAGCGCTATCCGTACAACGACTTCCTATTCCAGAAATACGGAGACGAGTAAACAAAACCCGACACAACAACCAACGACTATGCTAATTTCAGTTATCGGCGGAGCCAATATCGACCTCTCCGCACAACTCAGCGGTCCGTTTCTGGGGGGCGACTCCAACCCAGGACATGTGGACATCGGCTATGGCGGCGTAGCCCGCAATATCGCCCAGAACCTTAGCCTGCTCGGGGCCAAGGTGCAACTGCTCAGTACCTTCGGGAGCGACCTCTTCGGCGGGCTGATACACGACCAGTGCAAACGGGCCGGTATAGACATACGGCTGTGCGAGCAGGTGCAGGGCGAGCGCAGCGGCATCTACCTGTGCATCAACAACCACAGCGGCGAGATGATAGCCGCCGTGGCCGACACTGATGTAGCGAAACACATCACACCCGCATGGATAGAGAAACGCACCGGCGAGATGAATCAGGCCGACTGCATCGTGGCCGATACCAACATACCGGAGGAAAGCATCCGCTATCTGATGATGAACGCCACCGCACCGCTGTTTATTGACGGCGTGAGCACCACGAAAGCACATCGCGTGACGAACGCCCTGCTGAAATCCAAACTGCCCCACCTGCACACCCTGAAGCTCAACCGCAAGGAAGCGCTGGCCGTAACAGGGACAGAGACCTACACCGATGCGGCGCAACGGCTGATGGACATGGGCGTGGAGCACTTGTACATCACGCTTGGCAGCGAGGGCGTGTATTGCCGTCATGCCGGCGAAGAATGGCTCTTCCCCGCCCTACCGGTGGATGTGGTCAACACTACCGGAGCCGGCGATGCGTTTCTGGCGGGGGTTGTGTTCGCCCACCTGAAGGGCATCCCCTTCCCGCAGACGGCACAATACGGCCTGATGGCCGCCCGAGCCGCCCTGATGTCGGAAAAAGCAGTCAATCCGGAGATTGCTAACATATTGCTCTAAACAACTTTCCATCTAATAATATGAATCGGTATCTTAGTATATCACCAGAAGTGCAAGAGGCACTTCGCGAAGGGCGCCCTGTAGTGGCCCTCGAGTCAACCATCATCAGTCACGGGATGCCCTATCCGCAGAACGTACAAACTGCGCTACGCGTGGAGCAGACAATCCGCGACAACGGCGCCGTACCGGCCACAATAGCCATCATAGGCGGCAGGTTGAAGGCCGGCTGCACGTCTGAGGAGATAGAATACTTAGGCAGGAAAGGACAAGCCGTGACCAAAGCCTCGCGCCGCGACCTGCCGGTGCTGACAGCCCGCAAGGCAGACGGTGCCACCACCGTGACGACGACCATGATGATAGCCGCGATGGCGGGCATACAGGTCTTCGCTACGGGCGGAATAGGCGGGGTGCACCGCGGCGCCGCCACCACGATGGATATCTCTGCCGACTTAGAAGAGCTGGCCCAGACACAGGTGATAGTAATCTGTGCAGGAGCGAAATCGATACTCGACCTCGGTCTGACGTTAGAATATTTAGAGACCAAAGGCGTACCCGTAATCGGCTATCAGACCGACGAGCTGCCAGCCTTCTACACCCGCCACAGCGGTTTCGGGGTGGACTACCGCATAGACAGTCCCGAAGAGCTGGCTGCCGCGTTCCACGTGAAGAGAGAACTCGGACTGAAAGGCGGCATGCTGGTGACCAACCCTATCCCTGAGGAATACTCAATGCCTGCGGATATCATCAACGCCGCCATCGAGGAGGCCCTCCGGCAGGCGGAAGAGCAAGGCATTCACGGCAAGCAGACCACCCCCTTCCTGTTGGCCAAAGTAAAAGAGCTGACAGGAGGCGACAGCCTGAGCGCCAACATAGAGTTAGTGCTGAACAACGCACGCCTTGCCGCCCGCACCGCCGCCGCCCTCTGCCGCCTATAGGGCGGACACTCTGACGGGAAAAGAACAACACAGCCTGACTTTTTGACCGAAAATGTTGCTTGCAGCAAGCAGAAAACCTATACTTTTGCAGAAACTTCCGACCCAAACAACAAGCGCCATGGAACCTAAGACTTTCAGTGACCGAAAATGTTATTTGCCGATACGCCATCTGCTTGCAGCAGTTGCACTCGTTGTGTTGTCCGCTCCGGCGGGTTATAGTGCCGCCACCGTCACGCCTGTGGATTCGGTTTTAGCCGTATTCAACAATCGTCCGAACGCCAAGAGCGGCAATGCCTTTTTCCGGCTGCTTGACGCAGAAGGCTTCACCGATGAGCCCATCAGTCTGCCCGATGGCGCGTCGCACGACACGCTGTGCTCTACGGTATGGTACTGGGCGGCCGAATGGTACTACGACGTACAGGTATATACCGAGGCAGAGCAGTATGCACTCCGCTCGCTGCCGCTGTGCAAAGCCGCAGGCGACAAAACGATGGAAGCAGACTGCGCTTCGCTGTTAGGGCTGATATACGTGCGTTTAGGCGAGTTTGACAAAGCCGCCATCTACGCCAAGCAGTGCAACGAACTGGACATAGAGAGCGGCAACAGCGACAACATAGCCTCGTCGTACAACACGCTGGCCGGCATCTATATGTCGATGCGGCAGCCTGACGAAGCGGAGAAATACGTCCTTGAGGCGGAGCGCTACTGCAAGGAGGCCGGCAATCAGGCCCGTTTAGCCGTGATATACGGTATGGCCTCGGAGGTATATCAGCACAAGAAGATGCCCGAGAAGACGCTGGATTACGCCACGCGGGCATGGAAGATAGAGAAGCAGTTAGGCCGCCCCGACAAGGCCGCCGTCCGGCAGACCCAGCGTGCCGCTGCCCTGATTATGCTGGCACGGTACGACGAAGCCGAACAGTGTCTGCAGGAGGCAATCCCCGTGATAGAAGCAAGCGGCAACCTGCACTCGCTCGGCATCGCATACAACCACATGGGGGACCTGCTGTACGTACAAGGGCGCAACCGCGAGGGGGCCGACTACTACTACAAGGCCCTTGACATCTTCACGGCCCAGCACGACCTCTACAACGAGAGCCATACGCGGAAAGGTCTGCGCGAGACGCTTCGCGGCATCAACCCTGAGGAGGCTCTGCTTCACGGCGACCGCTACGAGCACCTGCGCGACTCGATATACGACCAGCACACGAACCAGCACCTCTCGCAGTATGCCGCGCAATACGGCAACGACATCCTGCAGCAGCTGAACCGCCGCCAGCGCATACGCTATATCTGGCTGACGGTGCTGATTGTGCTACTCTTCATGATATTCGCGCTCACAACATGGCTGCTGTACCGCCGACAGCAGAAACGGCAGGTGGAGCACTTCAACAACCTGCTGACGGAGGTGGAGAAGCTGCGCCAGCAGTCGCGCGCCCGCAAGAAATTAGAAAGCCTTCAGACACGCGAGCCGGAGGAGAAGCCGTCAGACGAGGAAAGTCCGTCAGAGGAAAGCGGGGCGGATGCCGACGACAAGCTGTTTCTGGTCCGCGTGGTGGAATTAGTGAAAAAAGGCATGCCACGCGGGGATTTCAGCGTGGAACTACTGGCAGACGCCCTGCACATCAGCGTGAGCACCTTCCGCCGGCGTATGCTCAACGCCACCGGCGATTCGCCCAAGAACTTCATCCTCGCCATCCAGATGGAGAAAGCCACGGAGCTGCTGATGCAGCAACCCGCCCTCTCCATCGGCGACATAGCTTTCAGCTGCGGCTTTGCGGAAGCCGGCAGCTTCACGCGCACTTTCCACCGTTTCTACGGCCTTACCCCGACCCAGTACCGCGAGCAACAGAAAGCATAACCGGCGCTGAGGATGCGAAAACGCGTCCTCAACGCCCGATTGTCCGAAGCCAGAAAATTGGTAAACTCCGGACAAATTCTTCACACGGGCTTCCCATTACGAACACCCTATCTTCTCCCCACACCCGTTTCATGCAACAGACAGAAAATGAAGAAGATGGATTTTTACCAATAAAAAAGCGCCTCGGTTTGCCCGCAAGAGAGGCGGTCATGAAGAAGAGAAAGTGCTGAAGAAAAGGAGGTTGCCGACTTTTCTTCACCGAAGGGGCGGAGCGCATGCACGAGCGGAAACGTGAACGAAAATGTTGGGTGCATAGAAGAAAATTGAACGAAAAAGTTTAATAGGAAGTATATATACGCCGTATCTTTGCATTCGGAAAAGAAGAGGCCGAACGGAAAAAAAGTAAAAATTAAAAATTAAAAGAACGGATGAGAGGGCGATGAGGGGAAGGACCAACTGAGCTATTCTATAGGACTAACAGAAGATATCCAATCATATAGGACCAACTGAAGCTATCGATTATATAACCAAGACCCGTGAAGGTGTAAGAGCGGGAGCAGAGGGATTCTGCTAATACAAAATAAAAATTATGAAGAGAGTATTACTTTGTGTTGTCATGGCGGCAATGATGATGCCGGCCATGGCGGAATTGGCGAGCAGCGGCAAGCACGGCACCTGCGACTGGACATTTGACAGTGCGACCGGCTTGTTGACCATCAGCAGTTCGTCAGACGCCCCCTGGAACCTACAGGGGACAGAGCGTCAGGGAGAACTGAAAATAGGCAATATGCTGCAGTCACCTTTCGCTGCAAAAGATGAAATACGGGAGGTAATGATCGAGGAGAGCGTATTTGAGATTGGGACAGGCGCCTTCATGGGCTGTAGGAATCTGAAGAAAATCACTTTCCCTTCCACCATCGGTGTGATTGGCTTTTCTTCCGACAGTGAGTCCGAGGACATTTTGTATCAACTGCCGTGGTTTGCCTGCACGGGATTGGAGACCCTTGTCTTCAAAACCAAATATTCACCGGACCTATGGAACGGCTTATCGGAGAGAGAAACGATGGTAGAGAGATGGGGACTGGAAGACCCGTCGAAGGTGAATCTGCAGCTTTACGACGAGAGCATAAAGAACTTTGTGGAATCCGGCTGGGGTGTGTTCCATATCACGTCGCTGCCTGCTGTGGCAGAAGGCAAATTCGGAGCAAATGATGCCTTCAGTTGGAAAGTCTCGGGCAATGGCAAGCTGACGGTTTCGGGGAACGGAGCGATGCCCGACTTTGAGACGATAGATAAACAGCCTTGGAACAGCTATATCAGCAAGATTACGGAGATAGTAGTAGCAGAAGGTATCACTCATGTGGGATCTGCGGCCTTTGCTTTCTGCGGCGAAGCAGAATCCGCTTATCTGCCAGCGACATTGAAATCCATCGGCGAGAATGCCTTCAATATAACCCCCAAACTGACAGAGATAACCTGTGCCTCCATATCGGTACCGACCTTAGGCAAGTATGCCCTACCGACGCTGAACGACGGGCATCGCTATATCTTCGTATGGTCTTATATGGAGAGCAGTTTCGAAGCCGACAGCGAATGGAACAAGCACACCATCGTTGCCTTCGGTGCACAGCAGACAGAGGTGTTCTACACGGATGTTGAGGTGGAGTCCTTGGGTGAGAACATACTGTATATCACTTGGCCGGAAGTGGCGGGTGCCGTTGAGTACGTGATAACGCTCACTTCGGAAGACGGCACGGTGGAATACGAAATCACCTTCGGCAAAGACGGGAAGGTGACATCCTATGTAAAGAAGAAAGCTCCGAGCCGCTTGCCGCAATATACAGTTGAGGAAACGATTGACGGCTTCGGGCTGACCCTCAACGGATTGGAGAGTGGCAAGAAGTACAACGTGACGGTTGTGGCGAAAGACGAGACCAAGGCGATAGCGACTTACAAGAAGACCGTATCGACGGTCAGCAATGTGACGACCGGCATAGATGAAATCGGGCAGTCGCGAGTTGGAAACGCACAGAAAGTGCTCATAGACGGCAAGGTGTTGATTCTGCGCGACGGCAAGGCTTATAACGTCTTGGGCGCGGAGATGCGATAAGGTCTTTTTCCGGAGGAGCCGAACCGGATATTCCTGAGGGCACGGATAATCCGGATGTTCCGGAAATCCGGAAGAAAACCAGCACAGGCCCTGCGGGATTGGTTTCCCGCAGGGTTACAACAAAAATAGACTCTCTTGAGAGCAGGGTTACAACGAAATGACTGTTAACCATATAAAATAAGTACATTATGAAAAAACATCTTCTTTTAATGATGGCCATGCTGTGTTATGCGGCAGTAAGTATGACGGCCTCGGACAGTATTCCAGTGCCACGTTACATCACCAACTTCAAGCTGGACTTGGACAAAGGGACAATCAGTTTTACTGATACATATCGGCCTGATTTATACGCAACTCAAAGTAGGGATTATACTGTTTATCTAATAGCAAGGAGTTGTGACTTCACGCCGGAGAATCGTTTCTCGACCTACAAAACATTCAATGGAGAGATGGTTTACTGCTACGATAATTTAAAAAACAATTATGAATCGCGCATTGTAGGTAGCAGGAGTTGGAATCCTCGTGATCTTGGAATAGATAGTGATGTTATTACGGTTGATGTGAGCAGTCTTATCCGGCAGAGTTATGAGCATCTTTATCCTTTGGCAGGTGTCACTTTCATAGTGGAGCCGCATTATATGAAGCCTACAGGAAAAGGTATATCTACACCATATAGTTACTATACGAATGATTATTATGATAATACACAGTCTTACCTGATAAATTATTATGAGTATGACCTGCCTTATACCCGACTTTTCGATGTCAATGTGCCGGAGTCGGTCAATTACGGCGAAGTGTTGCAAATCAATGCCAAACTATGCCGCAGTATGGGAGATTTAACCGAGTACTATATTCAACTCAGACACGACAATACACAATGGGTATATGTAAAACGATTGGGCTTGCCTGCGGAAAACGGCAAAGTAAATGTGCCTATAAGCTACTCTAAGGTATATGATGTTATAGGCTACAAACATGCATATTATCGTTTGAGTTCTTTCGTAAAGGGAGAGTATGAATGTAATGGAAAGAAAGAGTTTCATTGGGAGTATGTTACTGATGTAAAGAAAGTTGATATTTATTTCCCGTGTGTGGTAGAAGGCGGCGAGCCGGAAATGTATATGGCGGATGAGAAGGTTGTGTTGCCTGCTGCCCCCGACTGCCAGGAGTATGTGGTTGAGAGCGCGCTTCCTGTGGTGCTGAAAAAGACTAACGGACAAACAAGTTTTGCGATGCCTGCTGCGCCTGTCAATGTATCGCTCAAACAGTCGGAGTATAAGGTGAAGTTCCTCAATGCTGATTATACACTGCTTTCGGAGCAGACAGTTGTCTGCGGTGAGGATGCAATGGCTCCTGCTGACCCGACCATCGCGGGCATGACTTTTAATGGCTGGAACAAAGATTTCACTAATGTGCATAAAGATATGACCGTGATGGCATTGTATGACATGGGTGATGACTATTTCTTCTACGACATACTGACGGAGCACAAGAGCGAATACAGTTATGAAGGCTTTGCGGGGAGCGAGAAGCGTGCGATGATGGGTGACTCGCTCAGCTTCGACCTCGAGCTACGCACACCGGCCGATGCCACCGTCAGATACCAGCGGGGACTGAAAGACAGCGAGGGGAACTGGAAATGGAACGACCCGATAAAGATAGGTACCTACAATGCGACGGAAGCCGACGGCGAGTCGAGGCACTATCCGCTGCAGGTGGCCGTGGCCTACGAATACGGCAACAAGATGTCGCTGCGCTACGGGGAGGCCTTCCGGTACAACGTATATAGTGCAGGAACCACGATATTGTCGGAGCCCTACGAGTTTGACGTGTATTACGAGATGGGGATAAAGAGCCTGATAGACGACCCGAATGACCCGTCGCTTGCCGCCGACCTGTACACCTCGAACAAGCAGGGAGAACAGTCGTGGGGGAGCAACTTCAGTATTCCGGCACGATATAACGACACGGTGACAGTGGAACTGAAGAACGGAAGCGCCGGCTGCCTGAATTTCGCCCGCACCAACAAACCAAGTTACTCACTCACCACCGGCATCAGCGGGAACGGGAAAGCCTACTTTATCTGCCCGGGTGAAGAGGAGACCGTGAAAGTGACGACCGGCAAGTATGTGCTGCTGTTTGACGGTGCCTACCCAATAAAGCAATATGACTTCACGGCACAGGGGTTAGGCAAATACAATGCTTATTATGCGGAAGTTGTGGACTGCGGAGGCAAGATAAAGAACATGCCCACTACGCCGGAAATGAACAACAGCATTTTCCTGGGCTGGAAGAACGAGAGCTATGACAAGTATGACGATGACGCTTATTTGAACGTGCCTTCTATAGGCGGGACAGTGCTCACTTTCACAGCACAGTGGGAGGACATTCCGACACCGGTATATTACACCGTGCGTTTCCTTGACAAAGAGGGGAATGAGATAGCGGGTTCGAAGCAGACCGTATTGGAAGGCAGCAACGCGACAGCTCCTGCCGCCCCCGAGGTGGAAGGCTTTGTGTTTGTCGGTTGGGACAAGCCGTACACCAATATTACAGCCGACGTAAACATCCAAGCACAATACGTAGCAGAGACCTCCATTCACACGGTGACATATCAGAATATAGACGGCACCACGTTGTTCACGGAGCAAGTGCTTGACGGTCAGGCGGCCAAAGGCTACATCATGTATCACAAGGGGGGCACCTTCGTCGGCTGGATGAACACGGAAACGCTGCAGATGGAAGACCTGCAGAACATCACCTCCGACCTCACCGTCAGACCCGTATTCCAGCTATACACCTATTCGGTAAGATTCTTCGACTGGAACATGATGCAGATAGGCATCACCCAGGAAGTGGAATACGGCAAGTCCGCGACAGCGCCGGAGAATGTGCCAGCTATAGAAGGATATACGTTTACCGGCTGGGACAAGGACTTCTCCCACGTGACGGAGGACATGGATATTGTGGCGCAATACAAGCCGAGCGCACCGACACCGAAAACGTACAGGGTTACGCTGGTGTCATCAGACAAAGGGGAGATCATGCTTGCCGAGGAGAATATCGACCTTGATGCGGTACCGGAAAACACCATCCTGCACCTGACGGCCATGCCATACGACGAGTACATATTCGTCAGATGGTCGGACGACGAGACCGAGAATCCGCGGGAGGTTACCGTAGTAAGCGATATGGAGTTCAGTGCAGTATATGAACTGAAGAGTGACGGAACCGAAGAGATTGCTGCGGGGACAAGCCGGCCGCTGAAAGTAATCGTCAACGGCGAGATGCGAATACTGCTGCCTGACGGAAGGCAACTGAACATCCTCGGAACGGAGACAAAATAACGGAAGGCAACTAACGAGAGTTCGAAATAACTAAAACCAAGAGATATGAAGAAGTATTGGCTTTTGTTGGCGGCAGCGATAGCGGCTGTGACAAGTATGGCGGCGGAAAAGATTACCGAGGTGGACAAAGTGCCTTGGGAGAAGTTGACCAATGTCATTACATTCGATGAAGAAACAAGCACGTTGAGTTTTTATGACAAATACCGTCAAGATGAGACCATAAAGCGCATCTACACGATAGGATTCTACCACCGCGACAAAACAGACAGCAACGGGAACGACAGAAGAAACAGCATCCTCAAAGTAGAGCCATCAGGCGGCGGTGATGCCGTGTATATTTACGGCGTGAAACAGGGGGCGAATTACTGTATTGAAACCAGAGTGAGAGAGCAGGGTGTGCCCTTAGAGAAAGTCGTCAAAACCGGTTATGCCGACGGCAGAACGCTCCGTACTATCAATATAAAGGATGAGATAGCAGCCTGTATAAAAAAAGGATATTTACAACTGCGCATTGTAATCATGGGACAGGAAGAGACGAGTGACGGAGAGATACTATCGTATGAGGATACAGGGAAACGGAAGCAATACTTCGGCTCGCATCTGAACAACTATATTGATGTAGATTTGAACTATAACAGGTTCAACACCTTGGCCCTATTCTGCGAAAACATTGCGTATCATGGTTCTGATTTTGAGATTGAAGCCATGATACAAGGCTTCGGTCCTACCAATTATTACCTTCAGCGCAGCGAAGACAAATTCATGTGGTGGACCATAGAATCGGGCAAAATATCCCAAAACCATTCAAGAGAAGGCCAATCGATTCTCTTCAAGCTTCCGTTCAAAGAGAACGGGTATCCCTCGGTTTATTACTACCGTCTGATAGCCCAGGATGTGAATACCGGTATTCGGGACACAACATCAACAGAGAGCGTCAAATATGTATATAACTGTTATCATTACAACGGTCTGAAATATTTGAGAGAAGCAGGAGAGACCTACACGCTGCCGAAACCAAGCGACTGCAGAAAGTACAAAGTGATCAGCGACTTCCCCGTACAACGAAAGGTAGTTGGCGACTATATAGAGTTTACGCAGCCGGCATGCGATGTTGAGATACGAGAAGATACGCTGTATCATTATGTACGTTTTCTTGACAAGGACCATAAGGTGCTGAAAACAGAGATCGTGGAATGCGGTTCGGACGCGACTCCTCCGGATGCTCCTGAGGTGACGGGTTATACCTTCCGCGAATGGAGCGGCGACGTGACCAATGTGCACAGCGACCTGTCGGTGAAAGCCCTTTATGACATGGGTGACGACTATTGGTTCTACGACTACATGTCGCGGCACAAGAACGAGCGCTATTATGTGTCGGGCTTTACGGGGGACAAGCACCGTGCGATGATGGGTGATACGTTAGAGTTCACGGCCGAGGTTCGCACTCCTGCCGAATCGACACTGACCTACGAGACGGCCACCCGCAACGGGGAGGGGGAATGGCAATGGTCGGGCGAGATCATGGCCGGCACCTTTACAGCCGCCGATGCGAAGCGGGGCGAGTCGATAGCGTACAAAAAAGCTGTTGCCGTGGCCTACGACTATAGTAACGAGATAGCCTTCCGCAACGGTTTCGCCTTCCGGTTCTGCCTGAACAGTGCAGGCACGAAGATATACTCCGACCTGTATGAGTTTGAGGTGTATTACCCGATAACGGTGAAGAGCAAGATTGAGCAAAGCGACGGCACGATGGAGGCTGTGTTTGCTACAAACAGCGACGGCGATGTGGCAATGGGTGCAGAGTGTGTGATACCAGCGCGGTACAAGGACCAGATCCGGATAACGCGTCTGAACAACAATGCGGGGGGCTGCCTGCGTTTCAGCCGCGTAAACAAGCCGTCGGCGACGTTGGATGACGGATTGGACGAGAAAGGAGCCGCCTGGTTTGCCTGTCCGGGAGAGAAAGAGACTGTGACGGTGGAGGCAAGCAAGAAGGTGGTGTGGTTCAGCGGCACGAAAGAGACGCAGGCCTACGACTTCAGCGCCGAGGGGCTGGGCAAATATCAGCACGCCTACTACGCGGAGGTGGTGAACTGCGGCGGCAGCATCTCGAAGATGCCCGAAGACCCCGAATGGGAGGATCGCGTCTTCCTCGGCTGGAAAAACGACACGTGGGGCGAGTATGCAGACAATGCCTACCTCAGCGTGCCCGCTATAGAAGACAACCAGCTGGAGTTCACCGCCCAATGGGAAGATCTGCCGGACCCCGTATATTACACCGTCAACTTCTATGAGCAAGACGGCCAGACGCTGATAGAGAGCAAGCAGGTTATGGAAGGGGAGAATGCGGTGCCGCCTATAGGCAGCAAGATACCGACCATAGCGGGGTATCATTTTGCCGGATGGGACAAGTCGTATGACATGGTGACCGAAGACCTGGACATCAAGGCTCTGTATGGCGAGGACGGCAAGGAATGGACCGTTACTTACAAGAATTGGGACGATGAGGTGTTAGGGACGGAGATCGTGGAAGACGGTTGTGCCGCGATAGCGAACATAAAACCGACCCGCGAGCATTATGTGTTTGCCGGGTGGGATGAGGACCTGAGCCATATCAGTTCTGACATCACGACCAAAGCACAGTTTACGGAAGAGCTGTTCACCGTAAGCTTCATGGTGGACGGCGTGGTGACCTACAGTGTGCAAGCGTTGTACGGTTTTGACGCCACCACCATCACCTACAAGCCCAACGGCACGCCCACTACGCCTCAAAAAGAGCCGACAGCGACAACCGTCTATACGTTCAAGGGCTGGGTACCGGAAGTGACCTCCGTGACGGAGGATGTGACCGTGGAAGCGGTGTTTGAAGAGAGCGTCCGCACCTACGAGGTAGTATTCCAGAACTGGGACTACACGGAGATAGACAAGCAGCAGGTGGAGTACGGCAAGGCAGCCACAGCCCCCGCGACCCCGACACGCAGCGGCTACAGCTTCACCGGCTGGGACCGCACATTCGACGAGATCAAGACCGACCTTGTGGTGACAGCCCAGTTTGAGAAGAAGAAGGCATCGAAACCGTCCACGACAACCTATAGCGTGAAACTGAAGGCCGTGAACGGGAAGATTACCGTGGAAGAGGACTATTATGACTTAGAGTACGTGCCGGAGGGGACCGAGCTTCACCTGAAGGCTGTCGCCGACAAGGGCTATGCGTTCAAGCAGTGGTCGGACGGCGTGAGCACCGCCTCGCGCACTGTGGTCATCACGAAAGACATCACCTATACCGCCGAATTCGAGCAGATAAAGGATGGGATTGAGGACGTAGAAAGTCAACAGCCGAAAGCAGAACGTCCTATCAAAATCCTTGACCCTGCCACCGGCGAAATCCGCATCGTTCTGCCCGACGGCAAGATATACAATCTGCTTGGAGCAGAGGTGAAGTAGGAAGGGGCAGGCATGGATGTCCATGAGACGAGACGAGCAATCAGAATCAGCCTACTTGTTCAGACACGGATTCGGTCTGACGACCGATGTCGGGATTCTATCCCGACGCAACAGAAGAAAGCATCAGTGACGGTTGCCAGACGCCAGAGAGAAGGCAAACAGGAAAGCGCTTGCGGCAGGAGAGATGCCGCAAGCGCTTTTGCTCTTTTTTACGAACTTGAAACCGGCAGAAGAGAAAGTTTGCACAATTCAGAAATTATGCCTACTTTTGTGGGCAGAAAAACCATTCTCTTCACAACGTAAATAATAACCCTAAAAACCATATATCATGAACGAAGAACTGCAAAAAGTGATGGCTACTGCCGAGCAGTGGACCCGCGAACCGTATGACGCTGAGACACGCGCCCAAGTGAAGCAAATGATGGAGGCCGAGGACAAGACCGAACTTGTGGACGCCTTCTACCGTACGCTGGAATTCGGGACCGGCGGCCTGCGCGGCATCATGGGCCCCGGAACGAACCGCATGAACAAATACATCGTAGCCCAAGCCACGCAAGGCTATGCCAACTATCTGCTGAAGGTGCAGCAAGAAGGTGGCTTCGAGCATGTGCAGAACGGGCGCGTCGCCGTAGTGGTAGGACACGACTGCCGCAACAACGGGCGTCTGTTCGCAGAGACTGTAGCCAACATCTTCTCGGCGAACGGCATCAAGGTATATCTGTTCGAGAGCCTCCGCCACACCCCGGAGGTAAGCTTTGCCATCCGCCATCTGAAATGTCAGGGCGGCGTGAACGTGACCGCCAGCCACAACCCCAAGGAATATAACGGCTACAAAGCATATTGGGAAGACGGCAGCCAGGTGCTCCAACCGCACGACCAAGGCATCATCGACGAAGTGAACAAGGTGACGATGGCCGACGTACGCTGGGAAGCCGACAAAGACCTGATAGAGATTATCGGCGGCGAGATGGACTACGACTACATGATGGCCGTGAAAGAAGTGATGATTGACCAAGAGTCAATCCTCCGTCAAAAAGACCTCAACATCGTCTATACGCCTATGCATGGCGCAGGACGCCAGATAGTGCCGATGTGTCTGCGTTCATGGGGATTCCAGAACATACATGTGGTGCCTGAACAGATGGTTATCGACGGCAACTTCCCGACCGTGGTCAGCCCCAATCCGGAGAACGCGGAGGCGATGACGATGGGCATGAACCTCGGCACCAAACTGGGGGCCGACCTGGTGATAGCTTCCGACCCCGATGCAGACCGTATTGCCATCGTCTGCCGCAACGACAAGGGCGAGTGGGTTATCATCAACGGTAACCAGACCAACATCATGTACCACTACTACATCATCAACAACATGAAGCGTTTAGGCAAGATGCGCGATGACATGTACATCGTCAAGACCATCGTGACGAGCGAGCTCATCCGCAAGATTGCCGATGCACAGGGCGTGACGCTGACCGACGAATACACGGGCTTCAAATGGATAGCGAACCGCATCCGCATGTGGTCTGACAGCCCATGCGAGTATGTAAACTCTATGGGGACCCCGTGTTTCGGCAAGCGCAAATACATCGGCGGCGGCGAAGAGAGCTTCGGCTTCCTGCCCTATGATGCAGTGCGCGACAACTGCTCGCCTTCGGCCATCTGCCTCATCTGCGAGATTGCAGCCTACGCCAAAGACAACGGCATGACGCTGTATGACTACCTGCTGAAGATATATGAGGACTACGGCTTCCAGCGCGAGACCACCATCAACGTGGTACGTCCGGGCAAGACCGGCGCCGAAGAGATACAGGCCATGATGAAGAACTACCGCGAGAACCCGCCTATGGAGATTGCCGGTGAGAAGGTATGCCTCATCAAGGACTACAAAACGCTCAAGCAGTGCTGCCTGAAGGACGGCAAGTGGACGGAGAGCGCTATCGAGATGCCGCTCAACGCCACCAGCAACGTGCTGCAGTACTTCACCGAAGGCGGCCTGAAGGTGAGCGTACGCCCCTCGGGGACGGAGCCCAAGATCAAATTCTACTTCGAGATACCCGTTCCCACCGAAACAGGCAAGCCCTTCACCGGCAAAGACTACGAGCGCTGCACCGCCGCTGCCGAAGCACGCGTGCCGGCCATCAAAGCCTCTTTCGGAATCTGACAGACGGTCTCTTTGGATTCTTGCAAACCCTTGGACATTTCTTGTCCGAGGGTTTTTTGCAAGATATTACTCTTCATGGGAATATACCTCAGCAAAAAAACGGCTACCACTGCGGGCAGCCGAAAAAAAAGGAACGATAGGACTCTTGTTCCGGAAATTTCGTAGTTTTTTCTTACAAAGAGTAAAGCAAACGCTTCTGTATTCAAGATGTTCCGCTGTTTATCGTCAGGCGGTAACGGTATGTTATACTATAGTACCATACTCATAGATAGCATCACTTGGCAAATCAATCCGGTCTGACCAATAAATGCAAGTCCGTGACGAATCCAATTGTGCATTTTCAAATAGTCCATACTCCGTTTTCAAGTCGCGGAAAGCAGGCAGTGTAGCAATATCATCAGCCACGTCATATCGAACCTGCCGCCCATCCTCGAAACGGACAAGCAACTGATAATTATCAAGCGGCTGGAATGTTTGAATACGAGGTATCATAGTTGTTGACAATACTATATGGATTTTTAGTCTGCAAGTGGTGGCAACTTGACAATCTTTTGTGTTTGCCACATCCGGTTCAGTTCCTCTTTGTGTTCATCAAGCCATTCGCTTATCATTTGTTGGGCACGGCGGGGCATATCACCCTCAAACATCTTGAAAGTCTGAATGTCAAACAATCCCACATAATCGTTATAAATAGCGTGTATATGAGCAGGTTCATGCTCTTTCGGCTTAAAGAACATCTTGATGACAATTCCGTAAAAACGGGTAATTTCAGGCATAATGTCAAGTATTGATTATGAATGACGGCGCAAAGATACGACTTTTTAGCGAATAATCAAATAAAAAGCAAATTAAATACCGCACGGCCGCATTACCTAAAGCGCGTTCAGCCTCAGCGGAGGCTGCCTGCTGCGCCGCTTCCGAGTTCGATATGCCGTGCAGTGACGGGCGTTCCGGTGAAGATGGCGGCGGAAGCGGCGAAGCGCTCTTCGGACTCGGTGGTGAGATAGCGGCAGGTGGCCCCCTGCGTACAGGTGCGCTCCAGTCCGGCATGACGCATGAGATAGTCCTCCAGCGAACGAGCCACGATATCGCCTTGGGAGAGAAGGCGCACACCGGCCGGCGTCACACGACGGATTTTCTCCTCCAAGAGCGGATAGTGGGTGCAGGCCAGCAGGA
This sequence comes from Paludibacteraceae bacterium, assembly GCA_017464025.1. Taxonomy (GTDB): domain Bacteria; phylum Bacteroidota; class Bacteroidia; order Bacteroidales; family Paludibacteraceae; genus Colicola. The sequence continues at coordinate 21,552 of JAFUEI010000026.1, forward strand.
GCGTGTCGATAGCCGCATCCTTCTGCAGAATCTCATGCACGTATTTCTGAACAAACCAATCAGCCCCCGCATTGCCGTGCTCGTTGTTCTCGATAAGCGGCACCCACATGGGGCAGGCCTGCTGTGTCACACAGATATCCGGATAGAGCTTGCCTATCTCTATCGGATAGGAGCCGCTACTCACCGTGCCGGGCGTTGCCAGCACCCCGACATGCCCCGTATGCGTATAGCCGCCGATGGCTTCCACCGTCGGCCGGATAACGCCCAGCACGCGCTTCAGCGACGAGCCTTCCCGCTGCCACAAGAGCGGCAGGTCACGCTGCTGGATGGAGCGCAAAGCCTTGGCGGAAGCCGTGTTGCAAGCCAGAATGACCAGATGGCAACCCTGCGCAAACAGATACTGCACCGCCTGAAGCGTGTATTCATAAACCACCTCAAAAGAACGGGTGCCGTAAGGCGTGCGGGCATTGTCACCCAGATAGAGATAGTCGTACTGCGGCAAGTGCCGCCGTATGGACCTGAGAATAGTCAGGCCGCCGAATCCGCTGTCGAAGATACCGATCATGGTGGGGAGTTGGGGAGTTGTTGAATTGGGGAATTGGATGCTGCAAAGGTAGTGCTTTTTGCGGGATTACACAAACTGCATAATTATGCAATAATACAACAAAATCATCATTCCCCATTATTTCTATCCCTCTTCATTTTGTCAGTACTCGAAATAGTTGTACCTTTGCAGGCCGAAACGGGTTATTATACAGAATAGCGAATAAATATGCAAAACAAGAAAGCGGTATTACGATTGGAAAACGGCAGCGAATACAAGGGACAGCTGTTTGGCTGGGACGCTGCGGCGGAAGGGGAAGCTGTGTTCAGCACGGGCATGGTGGGCTATCCTGAGAATCTGACGGACCCCTCGTATGCCGGCCAGATATTGTGTGTGACGTTCCCCTTAGTGGGCAACTACGGCGTTCCGGCCACCGACACAGACGAGCAGGGCATCTCCCTCAACTTCGAGTCGGAACGGATATGGGCGCGCGGTCTGGTAATCAGCGAATACTCCGAAGCGTACAGCCACTGGGACGCCGTGATGAGTCTGGACAGCTGGCTGCAGCAACAGCACATCCCTGCCATCTATGGCATCGACACCCGCGCCCTTACGCAGGAGTTGCGTGAGGAAGGCGCCATGGGAGCTATGATAGTGCCCGAAGGTGTGGAGAAAAACTTCCCGATAAACAACCCCAACGAAGAAAACCTGATAGCACAAGTGAGTTGCAAACAGGTGATACGCTACAAGCCGAAAGGGGGAAGCGCCCAACCCAAGGTGGTGTGCTTAGTGGACTGCGGCGTGAAGCACAACATCCTGCGCTGCTTTGTAGAACGGGGCGTGGAGGTGGTGCGTGTGCCGTGGGACTACGACTTCAACACGCTGCAATGGGACGGTCTGTTCGTCTCCAACGGTCCGGGCAATCCTGCTCATGCACAAGCAACCGTGGAGCACCTGAGAAAAGCCATGCAGGGAGAGAAGCCTATCTTCGGCATCTGCATGGGGAACCAGCTGTTAGCACGTGCGGCCGGTGCGCAGACCTACAAACTGAAGTTCGGACACCGCAGCCATAACCAGCCCGTAAGGATGGCCGGCAGCAAACAGTGCTTCATCACCAGCCAGAACCACGGGTATGCCGTGGACAACAACACCTTAGGCAGCGACTGGGAGCCGTGGTTTGAGAACATGAACGACGGCACCAACGAAGGCATCCGCCACAAGACCAAACCGTTCTGCTCGGTGCAGTTCCACCCCGAGGCAAGCAGCGGACCGACCGACACCGGCTTTCTCTTTGATAAATTTATTGAGAGTTGTTGAGTTGATGAATTGGGGAATTGATGAATTGTTGATTTGGGGAATTGAGATTACCGAATGGAAACGACAAAACATATACGCAAGGTGCTGCTGTTAGGCAGCGGTGCACTGAAGATTGGTCAGGCTGGCGAGTTTGACTACTCGGGTTCGCAGGCCCTGAAAGCCCTTCGCGAAGAAGGGATAGAGACGGTGCTGCTGAATCCGAATATCGCCACCGTACAGACAAGCGAGGGCGTGGCGGACAAGGTGTATTTCCTGCCCGTGACCCCCTCCATGACGGAGCGCGTCATCCGCAAAGAGCGTCCCGACGGCATCCTGCTCAGCTTCGGCGGACAAACGGCACTGAACTGCGGCGTAGAGTTGTACAATGCAGGCGTGCTGGAAAAATACGGAGTAGAGGTGTTAGGTACGCCGGTAGAGACCATCATGGATACCGAAGACCGCGAACGCTTCGTGGAGCGGTTAGACGAGATAGGCGTAAAGACCATACGCTCCTACCCTGCCGAAAACATCGCCGAGGCGGAAAAGGCGGCCGAAGAGCTGGGCTATCCGCTGATTGTGCGTGCCGCCTACGCCTTAGGCGGACTCGGCAGCGGCTTCACCGACAACAGCGAACAGCTCCATGAGGTGTGCGAAAAAGCGTTCGCCTTCTCCAAGCAGGTGCTCGTAGAGAAATCGCTCCGCGGATGGAAAGAGATAGAATATGAGGTGGTGCGCGACCACGACAACAACTGCATCACCGTCTGCAACATGGAGAACTTCGACCCGTTAGGCATCCATACCGGCGAAAGCATCGTTGTCGCCCCCTCGCAGACGCTCTCCAACAAAGACTTCCATTTCCTGCGGGAACTGGCTATACGCATCGTGCGGCACCTCGGTATTGTGGGCGAATGCAACGTACAGTTTGCCTACGACCCGGACTCTACCGACTACCGCGTCATTGAAGTAAACGCCCGCCTCAGCCGCAGTTCGGCATTAGCCAGCAAGGCGACAGGCTATCCGTTGGCTTTCGTGGCCACCAAGTTAGGGTTGGGCTACGGATTAGCGGAACTGAAGAACTCCGTCACGAAGACCACCCCCGCCTTCTTTGAGCCCGCATTGGACTACGTGGTATGCAAACTGCCGCGGTGGGACCTGAGCAAGTTCCGCCATGTGAGCCGGAAGATCGGTTCGAGCATGAAGTCGGTCGGCGAGGTGATGAGCATCGGGCGCTCTTTTGAAGAATGTCTGCAGAAAGGACTGCGCATGATAGGCCAGGGGGCCAACGGCTTCACGGAGAACAAACCGACAGGCACCGAGGACCTTGAGGCGGCCCTGCGCGAACCGACCGACCTGCGCGTGTTCGTGTTAGCGGAAGCTCTGCAGGCGGGGATGAGCATAGAGCGGATATACCAACTGACAAAGATAGACCGCTGGTTTTTGCAGAAGTTAGAGAGCATCATCCGGACCGACAAGGAGTTGCGGCATCATGCAGGTGCCGGCCCGCTACCTGCCGCCCTGCTGCAGAAGGCCAAACGGCAAGGCTTCTCCGACAAGCAGATAGCCATAGCCACGGCGCAACCGGAAAGCGCCGTGCGCACGCTGCGCAAGCAGTTGGGCATCGTGCCGATGGTGAAACAGATAGACACGTTGGCCGCCGAGTTTCCCGCCCGGACAAACTATCTGTATATGACCTACAACGGCACCGTATCCGACCGGCCGGCACCGACCGACGCAGCAGACAGTGCGCCCTCCATCGTGGTGCTCGGTTCGGGAGCATACCGGATAGGCAGTTCGGTGGAGTTTGACTGGTGCTCGGTGACCTGCATGCAGGAGATACGGCGGCAGGGCTATACCGGCATCATGATCAACTACAACCCCGAAACGGTAAGCACCGACTACGACATGTGCGACCGGCTCTACTTCGAAGAGCTGACGCTTGAACGCGTGCTTGACATCTGCGAGACGGAGCAGCCGAAGGGTGTGGTGGTAAGTGTAGGCGGGCAGATCCCCAACAATCTCGCCCTGCCGCTGATGCAGGCCGGCATCCCTGTTTTAGGGACATCGCCGCAGGACATCGACCGTGCGGAGGACCGGCACAAATTCTCCCAGATTGTGGACGCGCTGGGCATCGGCCAGCCGGCATGGAGCGAGCTGACGACACTACAGGACGTGGACGCGTTCATCGAGCGCGTAGGCTACCCTGTGCTGGTAAGGCCGTCCTACGTGCTGTCGGGCGCAGCGATGAACGTATGCTACGACCGCCGCAATCTGGAGCATTTTCTATCGTTGGCAGCCGAGGTGTCGGAAGAACATCCTGTGGTGATAAGCAAGTTCATGACCCGCTGCAAGGAGATAGAATATGATGCCGTAGCCGACGGCGGCAAGGTGATAGCCTACGCCATCTCCGAGCATATCGAATATGCCGGCGTTCACTCGGGGGACGCCACGATAGCCTTCCCGTCGCAGAAGATATATACCGCCACGGAGCGCAAGATACGCCGCGATGCGGAGAAGATAGCGCAAGAACTGCATATCACAGGACCCTTCAACATCCAGTTTTTAGCCAAAGAGAACGAGGTGAAGGTGATAGAATGCAACCTGCGCGCCTCGCGAAGTTTCCCCTTCGTGAGTAAAATCATGCAGATCAATCTGGGGGACTTAGCCACAAAAGCGATGCTGGGGCTCCGTCCCGCAGCGGCGGACTGCGACATGAAAGCACTGCCCTACGTGGGGGTGAAGGCCTCGCAGTTCTCGTTCGCCCGTCTTGAAGACGCCGACCCGATGCTGGGTGTGGACATGTCGTCCACCGGCGAAGCGGGATGTATCGGCAGCACGATGAGCGAAGCCCTGCTGAAGGCCCTGTTAGCCGTAGGATACACCATACCCAAGAAACGGATTCTCATCTCCTCGGGCGATGCCCTGCAGAAAGCCGACCTGCTGCAGGCGTGCCGGCTGATAGACGAAAACGGCTACGAACTGTATGCCACCAAAGGGACCTGCAAATACCTCAACGACAACGGAATCCGTGCGAAACGCGTGCTATGGCCCAGCGAGACGGAGACGGGCGGCACAGCGTCCGCCGGAGAGGAGAGCACTCCCCGTGCCTTAGAGATGATACAGCAGCGGGAGGTGGAGATGGTCATCAACATACCCAAGGACTTCTCGGAAGGCGAACTGACCAACGGCTACAAGATACGCCGTGCAGCCGTGGACTTCAACATCCCGCTTTTCACCAATGCGCGATTAGCCACCGCCTTCATTCGCGCCATCTGTCGCATGAAGGAGGATGACCTCGAGGTACGGACCTATTAAGCCGCCCCGCGGGAAAGAACGGAACGAATTATGTATATATGCCATAACAAGATAAAGCTATGAATGACTTTACCATCATGGTGGCTGACGAGAGCCACATCGGTTATGTGGAGGAAATTCTCTCCACGATAGAAGAGGCTGCGAAAGTGCGCGGCACGGGTATCGCCAAGCGCAAGCCGGAATACGTAGCCAGCAAGATGCGCGAAGGGAAAGCCGTGATTGCCCTGTGCGGCGACAAGTTTGCCGGTTTCAGCTACATCGAGAGCTGGGACCATGAGCATTTCGTGGCCAACTCGGGTCTGATTGTCAAGCCCGAATACCGCGGTCAGGGATTAGCGCGGCGCATCAAACGGCGCATCTTCCAGTTGTCAAGGGAGAAGTTTCCTGACGCAAACATATTCAGTATCACCACCGGTGCCGCCGTGATGAAGCTTAACACGGAACTGGGCTACGAGCCGGTGACCTTCGAAGCACTGACCACCGACCCGAAGTTCTGGAAAGGCTGCGAGGGATGCGTGAACTACGATATATTACAACGAAACAACCAGACAAGATGTCTGTGTACAGGTATGCTTTACAGACCCAAACCCAAGAAAGTGGTGGTAGCCTTCAGCGGCGGCCTCGACACCAGCTTCACCGTCATGTATTTAGCCAAAGAGAAAGGCTATGAGGTGTATGCCGCCTGTGCCGACACGGGAGGATTCTCGCCCGAGCAGCTGAAACAGAACGAAGAAAACGCCTACAAGCTCGGGGCGAAGCAGTACGTGACGTTAGACGTGACAAAGGAATACTACGAAAAGTCCATCCGCTACATGGTGTACGGCAACGTGCTCCGGAACGGGACCTACCCCATCAGCGTATCATCGGAGCGCATCTTCCAGGCCATGGCCATTGCACGCTACGCAAAAGAGATAGGGGCGGATGCCATTGCCCACGGCTCGACGGGAGCCGGCAACGACCAAGTGCGCTTCGACATGACCTTCCTCGTAGCCGCCCCCGGCACCGAAATCATCACTCTCACCCGCGACATGGCCCTCACGCGTCAGCAGGAGGTGGACTACCTGAACCAGCACGGTTTTGCCGCCGACTTCAAGAAACTGAAATACTCCTACAATGTCGGTCTGTGGGGGACCAGCATCTGCGGCGGCGAGATATTAGACTCGCGGCAGGGACTGCCTGAAAGCGCCTACCTGAAGCAGGTGGAGAAAACAGGCACCGAAACGCTGGCACTCGGATTCGAACACGGCGAGCTGAAGACCGTGAACGGCGAGCGCTACGACAACGGCGTGGAGGCCATACGGCAGGTGGAGGCCCTTACAGCCCCCTACGGCATCGGACGCGACATGCACGTGGGCGACACGATAATCGGCATCAAGGGACGCGTGGGCTTTGAGGCAGCAGCCGCCATGACCATCATCGGGGCACACCGGTTCCTGGAGAAGTTCACCCTGAGCAAATGGCAGCAGTACTGGAAAGACCAGACGGCCAACTGGTACGGCATGTTCCTGCACGAGAGCCAGTATATGGAGCCCGTGATGCGCGACATCGAGGCGATGCTGGAGTCGAGCCAGCGCAACGTGAACGGTACGGTGACGCTGGAACTGCGGCCCTACGGCTTCATGCCTATAGGCGTGGATTCGAAAGACGACTTGGTAAAGACCAAATTAGGCGAATACGGCGAGATGCAGAAAGGCTGGACGAGCGAAGATGCCAAAGGCTTCATCAAGGTGAGCTCCACGCCGCTACGGGTATATTACGCCAACCACGAAGAGGAAGGCAAAGCATTGGAGAAAGAGTTATGATACGCATCGGCATCACAGGAGCGGCCGGCTATACGGCAGGCGAACTGCTGCGGCTGCTGGTCAACCATCCGGAAGCCCAAGTGGCGGCCGCATGGTCGGAGAGTCATGCGGGCGAACCCGTATGGCAGGTGCATGAAGGGCTGTTCGGCGAGACGGACCTCTGCTTCTGCCCGAGCCTCGAGCTTAACGACCTTGACGTGCTTTTCCTCTGCTCGGGACACGGCAAGAGTACGGAGTTCTGGGCCAGCCGCGAACGGCCGGCAGGGCTGCGCGTCATCGACTTAGCGCAAGACTATCGCGACGAGCACGACGGCTATGTATATGGTCTGCCCGAATACAACCGCGAGCGCCTCTGCAAGGCACAACTGGTGGCCAACCCGGGCTGCTTTGCCACTGCCATACAATTAGCCTTGCTGCCGTTAGCAGCAGCCGGTCTGCTACAGAGCGATGTGGAGGCGACCGGCATCACGGGGTCAACAGGAGCCGGCCAGAAACCCACCGCCACCACCCACTTCTCCTGGCGGGCAGACAACCTGAGCAGCTACAAGGTGTTCGAGCACCAGCATCTGCAGGAGATCAACCGCACGCTGCATCTGCTGCAACCCGGCTTCGGCGGAAGCGTGAACTTCGTGCCCATGCGGGGAGACTTCACACGGGGCATCTTTGCCACCGCCTACACCGACTGCCCGCTGACGGAGAGCGAGGCGCAGCGCCTGTATGCCGACTACTACCGTGAGGCCGTGTTTACACACGTCTTCCCCGGCGAGGCCGACCTAAAGCAGGCGGTGAACACCAACAAGTGCCTGCTCAGCGTTCGCAAGCGGGGAAACAAGATAGTGGTCACCTCCGTACTGGACAACCTGCTGAAAGGGGCCTCGGGACAGGCCGTGCAGAACATGAACCTCATGTGCGGCCTACCCGAAGAAACGGGCCTGAGGCTGAAAGCAAGCGGGTTCTGAAAAGAAGCGGAGCAAGAAAGAGATATAAACGACTGACGTTATGGAACTGTTTGACGTATATTCACTATTTGACGTAACGCCCGTGCGGGGCCAAGGCTGCCGCATCTGGGACGACAAGGGTCAGGAATACCTTGACCTGTACGGCGGTCATGCCGTCATCTCAGTAGGGCACAGCCATCCCCACTACGTAGAAGCACTGACGGCGCAGTTGGCGAAGATAGGCTTCTACAGCAACAGCGTGCGCAACCCGCTGCAGACCGAACTGGCCCACCGCTTGGGAACCGTTTCCGGCTACGAGGACTATTGCCTGTTCTTAGACAACTCAGGAGCGGAGAGCAACGAGAACGCCCTCAAGTTAGCCTCCTTCCATACGGGCAGAGACCGCGTGGTGGCCTTCCGGAAGAGTTTCCACGGGCGCACCTCGGGTGCCGTGGCCGTGACCGACAACCCCGCCATCGTGTCGCCCTTCAACGCCTGCCACAAGGTGACGTTCTGTGCGCTGAACGATGCGGAAGCGGTGGAGCAGGAGTTGAAGCGAGGCGATGTGGCGGCCGTCATCGTAGAAGGCATACAGGGCTGCGGCGGCATCAACATGCCCGACCCGGACTTCATGCAGGAGCTGGAGCGGCTGTGCCGGCACTACGGAACGATGCTGGTGCTGGATGAGGTGCAGAGCGGCTACGGACGGGCCGGACGGTTCTTCGCCCACCAGTGGTACGGTATCCACCCCGATATCATCACCATGGGGAAAGGCATTGCCAACGGCTTCCCCTGCGGCGGCATCCTGACAGCTCCGCAGTTCGAGCCCGTGAAAGGCCGATTGGGCACCACCTTCGGCGGCAACTATTTAGCAATGGCGGCGGCATTGGCCGTATTGGACATCATCGAAAGCGAGCAACTGACAGACAATGCGCTACGGGCGGGTGAATGGCTGCGGGGCGCCCTGAAGCAGGTGCAGGATGAATATCCCGACCGCATAACCGATGTGCGCGGTCGCGGACTGATGCTGGGCATCCAGTTCCGCGAGAACGTGGCACCGCTGCGCAAGACGTTGCTCTTCGACAAGCACATCTTCACCGGCGTGGCCGGACAGGATATGATACGCCTGCTTCCGCCGCTGTGTCTCACGCAGCAGGAGGCACAACGGTTTATCAATGCACTAAAAGACATACTTTGATATAACATACTTTGAAATGAAATCATTCTTTCATGTACAAGACATCGGCGACCTGCAGGCTGCCTTAGCCGAAGCCCGGCAGGTGAAAGCCACTCCCTTCGCATGGAAACAGCTCGGCGAGAACAAGACCATCATGCTGGTATTCTTCAACAGCTCGCTGCGCACCCGCCTGAGCAGCCAGAAGGCGGCCCTCAACTTGGGCATGAGTCCGATTGTGCTCAACATCGGGCAGGACAGCTGGAAGTTAGAGACAGAACTGGGTGTGGTGATGGACGGCGACAAGTCGGAGCACCTGAGGGAAGCCATCCCCGTGATGGCCAGCTATTGCGACCTGATAGGCGTGCGCTCGTTTGCCGGACTTACCGACCGCGACTTCGACTACAACGAGACCATACTCCGCCAGTTCGTGGAGTATGCGGGCAAGCCCGTCATCTCGCTCGAATCGGCCACCGTGCATCCGTGCCAGGCCTTTGCCGACCTCATCACGATAGAGGAACACAAGACGCAAAAACGCCCGAAAGTGGTGCTGACATGGGCTCCCCATCCGCGCGCCCTGCCACAGGCGGTGCCCAACTCGTTCGCCGAATGGATGAATGCGGCCGATGCGGACTTCGTCATCACCCATCCCGAGGGCTACGAACTGGACCCGCTGTTTGCCGGCAAGGCCCGCGTGGAGTACGACCAGATGAAAGCTCTTGAGGGGGCGGACTTCGTATATGCCAAAAACTGGAGCTGCCCGGGCATCAGCCGACCCCAAGACTACGGAAAGATACTGAGCAAAGACATGAACTGGACCATCGATGACCGCCACATGGCCGTGACCAACAACGCCCGCTTCATGCACTGCCTGCCTGTAAGGCGCAACATGATTGTAAGCGACAGCGTAATCGACTCGCCGCGCTCTCTTGTCATTCCCGAGGCCGCCAACCGCGTGGTATCGGCCCAGGTGGTGATAAAACGGATGCTGGAGACACTATGAACATCAACGTGATAAAAGCAGGCGGAGCCGTGGTGGAAGACGAGGTGCTCCTTGCCGCTCTGTTGGACCGGTTTGTGCAGACAAGCGGTGCCAAGGTGTTAGTGCACGGCGGCGGCCGCACAGCCACGGCCTTAGCGGCGCAGTTAGGCATCGAGACGCGCATGGCCGAAGGCCGCCGCATCACCGACAGCGATATGCTGCGTGTGGTGACGATGGTATATGGCGGATTAGTAAGCAAGACGATAGCGGCAGCACTGCAGGCACGCGGCATCAATGCCGTCGGGCTGACAGGAGCCGACATGGATATCATACGCGCCGCCAAGCGCCCCGTGCGGAACGGCATCGACTACGGCTACGCCGGCGATGTGACCCGCGTGAACGCCGACAGACTGCTGCAACTGCTAAGGGAAGGTATCACACCCGTAGTTGCACCGCTTACCCACGACGGGCAGGGCCATCTGCTCAACACCAATGCCGACACCATAGCCTCCGAGACCGCCAAAGCGCTGGCACAGGCCGGATGCGAGGTGACGCTCACCTACTGCTTCGAGAAAGCCGGCGTGCTGGCCGATGCCGACGACGAGCGCTCGGTGGTGCCCCTGCTCACGCCCGCGCTGTACGAACGCCTGCGGGCCGACGGCAGCGTCAGCGGCGGCATGCTGCCGAAATTAGACAATGCCTTCGCCGCCCTCAGGGCCGGCGTGAAACGCGTCGTCATCACCAATGCCACAGCCGATGCCACCGGCACCGTATTGCAACTATGACCGAACTGCTCAGACAACTGATAGCCACGCCTTCTTTCCCGCGGGAAGAGAAGGCCGCCTGCGACCTATTAGAACAATGGATGCAGGCACACGGGCTGCAGCCGTTGCGCAAAGGCAACAACCTGATGCTGCAAGCCGACTGCAACGGCGGCGAGCCGACCGACGGCGACCGGCGGAAACCCCTGCTGCTGCTCAATGCGCATATCGACACCGTCAGGCCGGCGGCCTCCTATACACGCGACCCGTTCAGCCCCGACATCGAAGGCGACAGGCTATACGGCTTAGGCAGCAACGACGACGGCGGGTCGCTCATCGCCCTGCTGAAGGTGTACTGTCACCTTGCCGCCACCCGCCAGCCCTACCGTCTCTGCTTCACGGCCACGGCCGAAGAAGAGGTGTCCGGCCGCGGCGGTGTGGAGATGCTGCTCCCCGACCTCGGAGCGGTCAGCCTCGGCATCATCGGCGAACCCACACGTATGCAGATGGCCGTGGCCGAGAAGGGTCTGATGGTGCTTGACTGCACCGCCCACGGCAAATCGGGCCATGCCGCACGCAACGAAGGCGTGAATGCGCTGTACGAAGCTCTGCCCGACATCGAGCGGCTACGCACATGGCGTTTCCCGAAAGTGTCGCCGTACTTGGGAGAGGTGAAGACGAGCGTCACCATGATACAGGCAGGCACACAGCACAACGTCGTACCCGACAGTTGCACCTTTGTGGCCGACGTGCGCAGCAACGGCATGTACACCAACGCAGAACTGTTAGACCTCATCCGAGGGGAGCTCCGTTGCGATGTTACGGCCAGGAGCACCCGCCTCAACGCTTCTCATATAGAAGAAAACCACCCCGCGGTGATGCGGGCCCGCGAACTGGGAATCCCCCTCTTCGGCTCCCCCACTACCAGCAACCAGTCGGTGCTGCCCTTCCCGACCGTGAAGATCGGCCCCGGCGACTCGGCCCGCTCGCATACGGCCGACGAATACATCTGCCTGAGCGAGATAGCCGCAGGCATAGATACCTACATCAGACTATTGGACGGACTCAACATACAAACACTATGAAACTCTGGGACAAAGGGTACTCGCTTGACGAGAAGATAGAACGATTCACCGTGGGCAACGACCGCCGGCTCGACCTGTTGCTCGCCCCCTACGACATCCTGGGCACCATTGCCCACACCACCATGCTGCAGGCTGCAGGTCTGCTCACACAGGAAGAATTGGACAAGCTGCTTCCCGCCTTGCGTGCACTCTATAAGGGAGCCGAGGAGGGCCGTTTCGTCATCGAAGACGACATAGAAGACGTGCACTCTGAGGTGGAGCTCCTGCTCACACGCCAACTCGGCGACACGGGCAAGAAGGTGCATACCGGACGCTCGCGCAACGACCAGATACTGCTTGACCTGAAACTCTTCACGCGCGCCGCCATCGAGCATACCGTAGGCCTGATGGAGCGTCTGTTCCGCACCTTGCAGCAGAAGTCGGAACAATACAAAGACCTGCTCATGCCCGGCTATACGCATCTGCAGGTAGCCATGCCGTCCTCTTTCGGTCTTTGGTTAGGAGCCTATGCAGAGAGCCTTACCGATGACATGCGCTGGATGCGCACGGCCTTTGACACGGCCAACCTCAATCCCTTGGGCTCTGCCGCCGGCTACGGCTCTTCTGCACCGCTCGACCGCACCATGACCACGCGTCTGCTTGGCTTTGCCGACCTTAACTACAACTCCGTCTATGCCCAACTCACGCGTGGCCGCATGGAGCGTGCCGTGGCGTTCGCCTACGCCTCGACAGCAGAGACCATGGGACGGTTAGCCGCCGACTGCTGCCTCTTCAACTCGCAGAACTTCGCCTTCCTGCGGCTGCCCGACAACCTCACCACAGGCAGCAGCATCATGCCCCACAAGAAAAACCCCGACGTGTTCGAGCTTATCCGCGCCCACTGCAACCGCCTGAACGGGATTCCGGAAAGCATACGCCTCATCACCACCAACCTGCCGAGCGGCTATTTCCGCGACATGCAACTGCTCAAGGAGGTCTATCTACCGCTCTTCGAGGAAGCCGACAGCTGTCTTGACCTGTTAAACTATGCCGTTGCCAACATGGAAGTCAGAGAAGGATTGATGCAGCAACCGCTCTATCAGACCGCCTTCTCGGTGGAGGAAGTCAACCGCCGCGCCGCCGAAGGCACTCCTTTCCGCGATGCCTACAAAGCCGTGGCACAGGAGATAGCGGACGGCACCTTCCGCTGGTCGGGGACGCTCCGCCATACGCACGAGGGGAGCATCGGTAACCTGTGCAACCGGCAGATTGCCGACCGCATGGACGAACTCACAGCGGGATTCCCGTTTGCCGCCATCCATAAAGCCCTGGCCACCTTAGCCGGAACATGCTGACCCTGTAGTGCCTTGTCCATTCACAAACGGAAGGCATAATACGAGGGTGCGTCAGATACTACGAGAGCCATTTAGTCGAATGGCTCTGTATGCCTGTGTGATACGAAGTTTTTTTCATCTTTACCAACAAAAGCGTCCGCGAAGCAGTAATTTTGCAGCGCAACAGAGAAGGAAAGACGGGGAGCTCAGATATAGATGCCCAAACACGAGGAAGCAGGGTATTCTGAGATTACATGAAGTTTGTGCAAGATAAGTTTGCGCAATTGGAAATAAGTTCGTACATTTGCACACTTTTAGGAGTGTGCCTTTCCGGCAAGCCTGTACAACCCAATCATCCCCGCAGAATCCGATAGTGATGAAGACCATTTTTCTGCAACACATCAACCTGCTCTTAGCCTCGCTCATTGCCCTGCTCTGTTTCGGCAATACGGCCTGCAAACGTGCTCCGCAGGAGGACATCGAGGAGAAGTACGGCATTCCCGCCGTGGAAGAAGAGCCGGCAGAAGAAGGCGAGATTGAGCCCATGCCGGCACGTAAATACGGTTCCCCACCCGTGCGCCGTTTTAGATAAAGTAACGCTCCTGACAATAACCGACATCAACTAAAAAACCACTACGAATATGAAATTCCAAGTATCGAGCACCAAACTGCTCCAACAGATGCAGGCTCTCAGCCGCGTTATCGCTCCGAAGAACAGCCTGCAGATTCTCGAATCCGTTCTGTTCGACCTCAACGGCAACCAGCTTACACTCACGGCCTCCGACGGTGAGACCACCATCCGCACCGTGACGGAGGTGAACGGCGAAGGCACCGGCAAGGTGGTGTTTGCAGCCAAGATGCTGTTAGACACCCTTAAAGAGTTCCCCGAGCAGCCCCTTACCTTCGACATCAACGACCAGAACTTCGGGCTCAATATCCAGAGTTCCAACGGCAACTACAGCTTTGTAGGCGGCAACGGCAACGAATATCCGGAGATGATGCTGCAGGCCGAGGACGCCCAGCAGTTCAGCATCGCTACCGACACGCTGCTCGGCGCCCTGAACAAGACCGTCTTCTGCACGGCTGACGATGAGCTCCGCCCCGTGATGAACGGCGTGTTCTTCGACCTCACTCCCGAGAAAATCACGCTCGTGGCCACCGATGCGCACCGGCTGGTACGCTACATCAACGTAACGGCCCACACCGAGCAGCCGGCCAGCTTCATCCTTCCCAAGAAACCCGCCAACCTGCTCCGCAGCGTGCTGGCCAAAGAGGAAGGCGATGTGACTGTCACCTTTACCGACAAGAACGTCCGCTTCGAGTTCGGACAGACCGTCATTGTATGCCGCCAGATTGAGGGACGCTTCCCCAACTACAATGCCGTCATCCCGCAGAACAACCAGAACAAGATAACCGTTGACCGCCAGACCATCCTCAACGCCGCCAAGCGCGTGAGCGTGTTCGCCAACCCCGGCACCGGCCTGATCAAACTCTCCCTCTCAGAGAACAGCATCAACATCTCCGCACAGGACATCGACTTCTCCACTTCGGCCGAAGAGACCATCGAGTGCAGTTACGAAGGCGCCCCGATGAACATCGGCTTCAAGGCTCCCTTCCTTGTGGAGATTCTGGCTGCCGTGCAGTCCAACGATGTCGTTATCGAGCTGGCTGACCCCAGCAAGGCGGGCCTCATCCTGCCCTTCGAAAACGAAGAGAACGAAGACATCGTGATGCTGCTCATGCCAATGCTCCTAAACGACTGATTCTGACCACGTATCATGCGGCTGAAACTGACGAGGCCTCTGGTCTTTTTCGATCTTGAAACAACCGGTCTGAACATAGGTTCGGACCGGATTGTTGAATTGTCATGCCACAAACTCTATCCCGACGGTTCGTCTGAGAGCCGCACATGGCGTATCAATCCGGAGATGCACATCCCCGAAGCCACTACCGCCGTACACGGCATCAGCGACGAGGACGTGCGCGACTGCCCAGTGTTTGCCCAGATTGCCGCCGACGTGGTACGCCTTATTGAAGGCTGCGACCTGGCGGGCTACAACTCGAACAACTTCGACATTCCCCTGTTAGCCGAAGAACTGCTCCGCGCCAATCAGGATTTCGACCTCAAGAAGCACCGCTTCATCGATGCCTTCGTCATCTTCCAGAAGAAGGAACCGCGCAACCTCACGGCCGCCTACCGCTTCTACTGCGGACAGGACCTACAGAACGCCCACACGGCCTCGGCCGACACGGAAGCCACCTGCGAAGTGCTCCTTGCCCAGCTGGAACGTTACCAGGACCTGCCTGACAGCGTGGACAAGCTGGCCGAATACACCACCTTCCACCACAATGCCGACTTAGCGGGGCGCATCGGCTACGACAGCAGCGGACAGGAGGTTTTCAACTTCGGCAAATACAAAGGTCAGCGCCTGCGCGACGTGCTGCAGAGAGACACCGGCTACTACGGCTGGCTGATGCAGAGCGACTTCCCCCAATACACAAAGAACGTTATCACCCGCGTCTTCATTGACTTAAAGAGAAAAAGATGAACACCTATCGCAAGCTTACGGAGACTGAGATACAGCAACTCCGCCAGCAGGGCTGTACAGCAGCCGACTGGCAGCTGATTGAAGTGAAAAACGGATTTGAGGCGGCCCATATTCAGGATGTGCATTTCTCGGGGCCTATCCGTCTGGGTATTTTCCGCAAGGAATACACACTTCCCGGGGGACTGCCGGTTCATTCGGGCATCCAGCATGCCACGTTGCACAACGTGGAAGTAGGCGACGACGTGCGCATCTACAATGTGCACAACTACATAGCCAACTACCGCATCGGCGACGGCACCTGCATAGAGAATGTGAATGCCATTTTGGTGGACGGCCGTTCGCGCTTCGGGAACGGAATCTGTGTGCCTGTGATGAACGAAGGCGGCGGCCGCGAGATTCCCATCTACGACCACTTATCGGCCCATTTAGCCTATATCATGACGCTGTACCGCCATCGGAGCGACGTGTTAGAGAAGCTGCACGCCATGATTGACGACTATGCCGCCCGGCAGGAGTCGGACATGGGGAGCATCGGCAGCGATGTGCGGATACTCAATTGCGGCAGCATCAAGAACGTACGTATCGGTGATGCCGCCCGCATACAAGGAGTAAGCGTTCTGAAAAACGGTTCGGTAAACAGCAATGCAACCGCTCCCGTCAAGTTGGGCTCCGGCGTAAAGTGCAACGACTTCATCATCTGCTCCGGCGTGGAGATAAGCGACAGCACACTCATTTCCTGCTGCTTTGTAGGGCAGGGCTGCGTCTTCGGCAAACACTACTCTGCCCTTGACTCGCTCTTCTTCTCCAACTGCCAAGGCATGCACGGAGAAGCAACGGCCATCTTTGCCGGTCCCTATACCGTATCCCATCACAAATCGACCCTCCTGATAGCCGGCATGTTCTCTTTCCTCAATGCGGGTTCGGGAAGCAACCAGTCGAACCACATGTACAAACTCGGTCCGATCCATCAGGGCGTGGCGGAAAGAGGAGCGAAGACCACTTCGGACTCCTATATTCTCTGGCCTGCCAAGATAGGTGCATTCACTCTTGTCATGGGGCGTCATACAAAACATTCCGACACGAGCGCACTGCCCTTCTCCTATCTGATAGAGAATGCCACGGAGAGCTACTTGGTGCCGGCCGTGAACCTGCGGAGCGTGGGCACCATACGTGATGCCCGGAAATGGCCCAAACGCGACAACCGGAAAGACCCCGAGAAGACAGACCAGATAAACTTCAACCTGCTGTCTCCCTACACGATACAGGAGATGTGGAGAGGCAGAGAGGTATTGCAGGAGATTCAGCAAATCAGCGGTCTGACCACCGAGGAGTATTGCTACAACAACTGCCGCATCCGCAACTCCTCGCTGCGCAACGGCTTGCGGCTGTATGAGACGGGCATTGCCAAGTTTCTGGGCAACTCGCTCATATCCCGCATAGAGCAGAAGGCGATGGACGCTGCGGAGCCGGTGACATCGATGCAGGGCCTACGCCGCGCGCTTATGCCTGATTCACCAGTGGGAGAAGGCGAGTGGGTGGATTGCGGCAGCCTGATCACCCCCAAAACGGAAGTCACCCGCCTGTTGGACGACATACTGCAGGGAAAAACGGCATCGCTGGAAGACATACAGAAACGCTTCCGCGAGATGCACTGCAACTATTACTCGTATGAATGGACGTGGGCACTGAAGCATTTAGAACAAGTATGGGGAGTGCCCTGCAGCGAAGTAAGCAAAGAGCAGATTGTACGCACCATCAAGAGATGGCGAGAGGCCGTGATAGGACTTGACCGCCTGATCTACGAAGATGCCAAGAAAGAGTTCAACCTCAATGCACAGACCGGCTTCGGCATTGACGGCGACCAGGAAGAGCGCTTACGCGACTTTGAGAATGTGCGCGGCACCTTCGAAAGCAATAGCACGGTACAGGAGATACTGGCACACATCGAACGCAAATCTGCATTAGGAGACAAGATACTCGATTTTATCGAACGCATTGGCTAACCAACTGACTATATTAGGTTGCGGCTCCGCCAAGCCGACACGCACCACCTCGCCCAGCGCACAGGTGGTGGAACTATGCGACAAGCAGTTCCTCATCGACTGCGGCGAAGGCACCCAACTGAACATGGCACACATGGGTCTGCGCACACCGAGGCTCGACCACATCTTTATCTCCCATCTGCACGGCGACCACTGCTTCGGGCTCATCGGCATGCTCTCCACATGGGGGATGCTCGGCCGTACGCGCAGCATCACCATCCACGCCCAACCCGACATGGAACGGCTCATGCGGCCCTGGCTCGACTATTTCTGCCAAGGAATGACGTATGAGGTACGCTTTGAAAGCATACACCCCCATCGACACGAAGTTATCTATGAAGACCGCACACTGACGGTAACATCACTGCCTCTGCGTCATCGTGTCCCTTGCTGCGGTTTCCTCTTTGAAGAGAAAGAGCGGCTACCGCATATCCGCAAAGAACTGATTGAGGCTTACGCCATCCCTTTAGCCGCCATACCCGCCATTAAGGAAGGGGCAGGTTTCACCACCGATGACGGCCGCTATATCCCGCATGAAGAGCTGACCTACCCTGCCCGCCCACCCTACCGCTATGCTTACTGTTCAGACACCGCCTACTCGGAAAGGCTGATTCCATGGATAACGGACATAGACTGTCTCTACCACGAGGCCACGTTTACCGACGAGTTTGCTTCACGCTGCAAAGACACCCTTCACTCCACAGCCCGTCAGGCTGCCACCATAGCAGACCGGGCACACGTAGGGAAACTCATCATCGGGCACTTCTCATCGCGCATTGCCGACCCCGAGATTCTGCTCGCCGAAGCCCGCGAGGTATTCCCCAACACCCTCCTCGCCCAAGACTGCACCACCTTTATTCTCTGACCGATATGAAAACCCAGACTATCTATGTATGCAGCAACTGCGGAGCACATGCCCCCAAGATGATAGGCCGCTGTCCGCAGTGCGGCGAATGGGGCACCTACACTGAAGAAACCATCGAGGCACAGAAGCCAGCCGGCCCAATGCGCCGACGCACGGAGAACGCCCTGCCGCAGCGGCTCAACGAGGTGGTGGCAGCCGAAGAGATGCGCATCGACATGCAGAACGGAGAGCTTAACCGCGTGTTAGGCGGCGGGCTCGTACCCGGCTCGCTGGTGCTTATCGGCGGCGAGCCCGGCATAGGCAAATCCACGCTGGCCTTGCAGGTGCTTATGCAGATGGGAGAGAGAAAAACGCTGTACGCCTCCGGCGAAGAGAGCGTGCGCCAACTGAAGCTGCGAGCCGAGCGGCTACGGGGCAAGCCGGAGAACCTCTACATCGTCAGTGAGACTTCATTAGAGAAGATACTGGAGCACGTGCGCACCCTGCAACCCGACATCGTGGTCATCGACTCGATACAAACCATCGGCACCGATGCCGTGGACAGCACGATAGGCAGCCTGACACAGGTGCGCGAATGTGCAGCCCGCATCCTGCAGACAGCCAAAGAGAGCAATATTCCCTTCCTTATTGTGGGGCATATCAACAAAGAAGGCAGTCTGGCCGGTCCGAAAGTGCTGGAGCACATTGTAGATACCGTGTTGCAGTTTGAGGGCGACCAGCACTATATGTACCGCATCCTACGCGCCCAGAAGAACCGCTTCGGCAGCACCTCAGAACTTGGCATCTTCGAGATGCGGCAAGACGGTCTGCGCGAGGTGGAAAACCCGAGCGAGCTGCTGCTCAGCCAGAACCACGACGGTCTGTCGGGCATCGCCATAGCAGCCGCCATAGAGGGCGTGCGGCCCTTCCTGATAGAGGTGCAGGCACTGGTCAGCACAGCCGCCTACGGCACACCGCAACGCAGCAGTACGGGCTTCGACACACGCCGCCTGAACATGCTGCTGGCCGTACTGGAGAAGCGCGTGGGCTTCCGCCTGCCCCAGAAAGACGTGTTTCTGAACATCGCAGGCGGCATACGCGTCAACGACCCCGCCACCGACCTTTCCGTGCTGGCAGCCGTGCTCTCCTCCAACATGGACATTCCCATCGAAGAAGGTATCTGCCTGACGGGCGAGGTGGGATTAGCCGGCGAGATACGGCCCGTCAACCGTATCGAGCAGCGTATTGCCGAAGCGCAGAAACTCGGCTTCAAGAAAATCATCATCCCGGCCGGACAGAAATATGCCATGAGCAACCTCAAGATTGAAGTGATTCCTGTCCGCAAGGTATCGGAAGCCTTCCGCGAACTGATTATAAAGAAGAACTAACACATCACAACGTGTCGAACACGCAGTCTATCAGAATATGGAAATATCAGAATTAGGCGAATTCGGTCTTATACGCCGCCTGACCGAGAAACTGAAGATTCAGAACAAATCCACCGAGAAAGGTATCGGCGACGATGCCGCCGTGCTCAACTTTCACAACAAGCGCACGCTTGTCACGACCGACCTGCTGTTGGAGGGCATCCACTTTAATCTGGAATACGTGCCCCTGAAGCATTTAGGCTACAAGTCAGCCGTCGTGAACATCTCCGACATCTGCGCCATGAACGCCACACCGACGCAGATTGTAGTCTCGCTCGGCATCTCCAAACGCTTCACCGTGGAGAACATCGAGGAGTTGTACAGCGGCATCCGCTTGGCGTGCGAGCGCTACGGGGTGGACCTCGTAGGCGGCGACACCTGCTCTTCTATGACGGGACTAACCATCAGCATCACCTGTATAGGCGAGGCACGGAAGGACGACATCGTATATCGCAACGGAGCCAAAGAGAACGACCTCATCTGCGTCACCGGCAATCTGGGTAGTGCCTACCTGGGCCTGCAGTTGCTTGAGCGCGAACGCATCGTCTTACAATCAAATCCGGAAGCCAAACCCGAATTTGAAGGGAAAGAGTATCTGCTCCAGCGCCAACTCAAACCGGAAGCACGGCTTGACATCATCCGCAAGCTGCGCGAGGCAGGCATCCGGCCGACGGCCATGATGGACATCTCCGACGGCCTGAGTTCGGAACTGATGCATATCTGCTCGCAGTCGGGCACAGGCTGTGCCGTCTATGAAGACAAACTGCCGATAGAGGAGTCGGCTGTTGACCTTGCCGCGGAAATGAATCTCAACATCGTCACCTGCGCCCTCAATGGCGGCGAGGACTATGAGTTGCTGTTCACCATCTCCCTCAGCGACTACGAGAAGATAGTGCCGCTCACCTTCGACCCAGACGAGGTATCCATCATCGGACATATCACGAAACCCGGTTTCGGCCTTAACCTCATCGGCCGCAACGGCGAAGAGATACCTCTGCGCGCCCAAGGCTGGCAAGCGTTCAGCAAATAAGCCCCAAATAGAATACACGGAAAAGGGTTGGCGGCAAACAACAGATGGCAGAGTGGCAGCTAAGGACGCATAATTCACACATTATACGACTATATAATCATTGCTGGGCCAATTGGCGGCGGAGACCAGTCTCCAATGTGATCCGTGGTGTCCAGAAGGATGCCAAAAGCGGATTGTGGGGAGCGACGGCGTGCATCACGTCCAGCGGGCGATAGGGACGGCCTCCCCAACGGATATGCAGCGGCTTGCCCGTAAGGCGGGAGAGCATGTCTGCCAAATCGCGCACACGGGTGCCAACACCCGTACCGAGATGATACTCGCCCTCCGGCAGTGCCTGCGGGTCTTTGGCCACATTGACGAAGAACTGCACCACATCGTCCACGTGCACGAAATCGAGCACCTGCTCACCCGCCGTCATATCGACAGGCTCCGGCGCATTCATGCTGTCGAGCATATAATCCATCAATTTCTTCTGCGTATCGCGGCCGCCATAGACGCTGTAGGGCACGGCCGTCAGGACACGCATACCCGTGAGGTCGGCATAGAAACGCACGAAGTGGCGAAAGGCCGACTTGGTAGCGGTATAGAGATACGCATCGCGCAGGCCTGCCTCCGGGCCGAGACGGTATTCGGCAAAACTGCCCACATTGACAAAGGTGACAGGCGAAGAAGAACCGCAATCGGACGAGGCGGCCAAAGAGGCCAGCTGGTCCAGCAACCAGACGCCGTAATGGATATTGGCTTCCAGCATCGGAGCAATGACAGCGCTGTCGGAGCGGGAAGTGGAGAGTGTTGCCAGATGGAGCACCACTTCGGGGCGGAAAGCCTGCACGGCAGCGGCATCGCGTGCTCCGGCGTGCGTGCACTGCGGCCAAGGCATGAGTTGTTGCGCCTTGGCGGGGTCGCGATTCAGCGTGAGTATGCGGCAGTCAGGCAACCGGAGGGTCAACTGCTCCGCCACGCGGCGGCCGATATAGCCGGTGGCTCCTGTGAGCAAGATACGAGGCATAGAGGGGGGGTATAGGAATGTCAGGATGGTCAGGATTCTCTAAATCGTTATGCTGTCTATTTCGCGTCTGTCGGCTTCGTCCGGGTCGTGAGGCTCTGGTATGATATCCATCAGCAGGGAGGTCTGCGGCGCCATGCCTTCGAAAGCGACCCAAAGGCCGGGCTGCACGGTGAGACGCCGGTAGTCGTCGTCGGGAGAGAGCGTCAGCTGCATGGTCTGGCCGGCGGTAGGGCTTCCTGGCCGGTCGTCATGGATATAGAAGCGTATCCGCCCCACGACGACCACCAGATTGAGCACCATCCGGTTATGCCGCTTCCAGCCTTTGCGTTGTCCGCTGTACACCTCGCTGAAATAGGCCTCGCCGAAGCCGGCATAGCCTGCATCGGTGCACTTGAGGGCATGGAGCACATCGCCTTTGCCGGTGCTAATGCGCTTAAGCGGAGTAATCGTGACGCCGTTCATATTCTTCAATCTGCCGATTTGTCAGTTGCAGCATGTCGTCTTCGCCGCGGTGGAAGGCGGCATACCATTCGATGATGAAGCGTACCGTTTCTTCGTAGTTCAGCGTAGCGTGCCAAGAGAGATATGCCAGTGCCTTGTCGCAGTTGAGCTTGAGCAGTTTGGCCTCTTCAAAAGGCACTTCGCCCGTAATACGCACAGCCGTGTCGGGATTCATCCCCCACCCTGCTGCCAGGTCACGCACCAGCTGCAGCACCGTTTTGGTCTGCTCGGCCCGCGGGCCGAAGTTGAAAGCTTCGCCGCTCTTCACCTCACCGGCAGCGAGTGCCTGAGCGAGCCTCATATAGCCGGAGAGGGGTTCCAGCACATGTTGCCAGGGGCGTGTAGCCTTGGGAGAGCGTATCTCCACGGCTTCTCCACGAGCGAAAGCCTGCATCGTGTCCACGACAATACGGTCGCGACTCCAGTCGCCTCCGCCGATGACATTGCCCGCCCGTGCGACAGCCATGCGCACATTTGGTTTGTTCTTGAGAAAAGAGTGCCAGTAGCTCTTAATCACCAACTCGGCCGCTCCCTTGCTACCGCTATAGACATCCTTGCCGCCGAGGCGGTCGTTCTCGCGATAGCCCCATATCCACTCCACGTTGTCGTAGGCCTTGTCGGAGGTGATGATAACGGCAGTCAGTTCCCAGTCGGCCTCTTTGAGGGCATCCATGACGGCGGCCGTACCGATTACGTTGGTGGTCACCGTGTCAAAAGGCTCTTTGTAGGAGGTGCTGACGATGGCTTGTGCCGCCAGATGGAAGACGAAATCGGGCCGCACCTGACGCATACAGTCAGCAAAAGCGCCGCGGTCGCGAATATCGGCCCAGTATTGATGCACCTGATTCTCCAGGTTCAGCACCCGGTACATCGAAGGCTCGGTGAGAACTCCGTTGCTGTAACCATACACATCTGCACCGCAGTGCAGCAGCCAGGTGGTGAGCCATGAGCCTTTGAAGCCCGTGTTGCCCGTCACCAGCACTTTCTTTCCTTTATAGATATTGCCAAACATGTCAGGGAGAAGGATTAAGAGAATGAAGGGAAAGCAGGGTTTGCTACCAGATTTTCCAGGGGGCGTTTCCGCTGTTCCAGAGGGCGTTGAGTTCCTGATTGTCGCGGAGCGTGTCCATAGGCTTCCAGAAGCCTGTATGGCGCCATGCGTGCAACTGGCCGGCCTGCAAGAGGCGCTGCATGGGTTCGCGCTCGAACATCTCGCGGTCACCCTGCAGAACATCGAACACCCCGGGCTCGCACACGAAGAAGCCGGCATTGATCCACGAACCGCCCGACTGTGGCTTCTCACGGAAGCCCGTTATTGTATTGTCGGCAGCAATATCCACGACTCCCAGCTTGCCGGAGGGCTGATAGGTCGTCATCGTCAGGAGCCGGCCGGAAGCCTTGTGTGCCTCAATGCTGGCTGCAATGTCAATGTCGCCTACACCGTCGCCGTAGGTGAGCAGGAAGGGCTCGTCACCCACATACTCCTGTATGCGCTTCACACGGCCGCCGGTGAGCGTATCCAGACCGGTATCCACCATGGTCACGCGCCAGTCTTCGGTATGCGTCTTGAGAACCTCCATCGTATTGTCGGCCAGATTGACGCGTATATCGCAGTTATGACGGAAATAGTTGGCGAAATATTCCTTGATTACGTACTGCTTGTAGCCGCAGCAGATGATGAAGTCCTTTATTCCGTAGCACCCGTATATCTTCATGATATGCCAAAGGATGGGCTTACCGCCTATCTCCACCATGGGCTTGGGTATCATCTGTGTGGCTTCGCTCAGGCGTGTACCGTAGCCGCCTGCCAGTATTACTGCTTTCATGAATTGGGAAAGATAGATAGAATCAGTAGAATAAAAGGGATTTATTGCCTATATAGTTTTTCCGCTGCTTGCTTGGATGCTTTGCGGGTAATGCTCTCTTCAAGGAAGCCAAGTCCGTAGCCGCAGAGCTGGATATAGGCAGTCAGGGGCGAGAGGAGTGCGACTTGGAAGTTGCGGTTGCAGCGTAGCGAGTCGGCAAACAAAGCCAGTATGTAGAGGCCCACAGGCAGGAGCCACCACGGGGTATGGACGATGGCCAGCACGAAGAGAAGCAGATGACCGAGCACGAAACAAGTCGGGAAGAGGTGAGGCAGGCGAAGGCTTCCTGGATGCTCTTTGGCAAGCAGCACACGGGCTTTACCGAAGGTGTTGACCTGCCGGTAGAAAGAACGAAGGGTGACCCGCCGTTTGTGATAGACAAAGGCTTCACGGAAGAGTCGCACAGAGAAGCCCGCCTCGCGGATGTGCATCGAGAGGTCGGTATCTTCGCCTATCATATCGCGGAAACCGCCGGTTAGTTTGAATACCTCGCGGGAGAAGCCCATATTGAAAGCTCTGGGAACAAACTTGTGCACATCTTTCATGCCGCCCCGTATGCCGCCGGTGGTAAGCAGGGAGGTCATGGCATAGTTGACCGCCCGCTGGGTGACGGTGAAGTCCGGCATTGCCGCGTCGGGTCCTCCGAAGCAGTCCACATAATCATCATGCAGGCATTGGCGTATGGTGGCGATATATTCGGGCGGAAGAATGCAATCGCTATCGAAGAAGAGGAAGTAGTTGCCCGAAGCCATTTCCATGCCGAGGTTGCGGCGACGGCTACGGCCGCCGTCGTCGGTGCAGAAGAAGATGTTCAGACGGCCGGCATATCGGTCGCAGACAGGCTTGCAGGTGCGCTCGCAGGTACCTTCCATGACCATAACCTCGAAATCGGTGTCGGTCTGCGCAGCCAATGAGGCGAGCAGTTCCTCCATCTCGTCGGGGCGGTTATAGACAGGTACGATGATACTGAAATCACATTCCATAGTCTTCATACGATTATTGTCTTTGCGGTATGTGCGGACGGGCCGTCCACGCTCCCAGACGGCTGCAAAGTTACAAAGAATAGTTCACATATCAAAGATTTGCGTATTCGGAAAATTTGCCGTACATTTGTAGGCTTGAAACCAAGCCCTTACGGAAGCATTGAAGAAAAGCACCATATACAAGGCCAACCTGCTGATAATTTGCCTTTTGTCGGTAGCCGCCGCACATAGTCAGGAAGCCGTTTACCGCTGTGAATACGGTCTTCAGGGCGGCATCGGGTACTATGTAGGCGAGTTGTCGCCGCATATTTTCATGCGTCCCCGCGAGGTGGCAGGCATGCAGTTCCGCTACAAATTCACACCACGTTGGGCGCTTCAGGCAAAGGCGCAGTACCAACGGCTGAGTTTTCGTCCGCCACAAGCGGCACAAGACTATAGCAACCGCTTAGTAAACATAGACGTAACAGGTGAATTCAACTTCTTCCGTTTCGGCATCCGGCAGTATGACAAACGCGTCAAGCCGCTGACCCCCTACATCTTTTTAGGCATCGGTGCGGGTGTATATAACGACGTGAGCCGCGTGGGCGTATATCTGCCTTTCGGCTTCGGTCTGAAATGGAAATTCGCGCCCCGGTGGGGTTTGAATCTGGCCTGGCAGCAGCAGCTCTATTTCACTGACGGACTGGAGGGAAGAGACGAATATGGTAATACCTGGAACCTGAACGGAAGCGATTTTCTGAACAACGACCTCGTGAGCACGCTCACGCTCGGCATAGTTTTTGAATTTGCAAGACAGCGCTCTGCCTGCCGCACTTGCCAATACTGACACCGCATGAGTTTGAAAGGACAAATAGACACCACCCGCCTGCCGCAGCACATTGCCATCATCATGGACGGCAACGGCCGCTGGGCCCGCCGCCAAGGGTTGCGGCGCATCTTCGGCCACCGGCAGGGCGTGGAGGCCGTACACCGCATCACCGAGACGTGCACCGCTTTAGGAATACGCTATCTCACGCTCTATGCCTTCTCCACAGAAAACTGGAACCGTCCGAAGGAGGAGGTGGATGCACTGATGACGCTGCTGATAGACACAGTAGAGAAAGAGACTCCCACCTTGATGAAGAACAACGTGCGCCTTGCAACGATAGGCGACACGGACCGTCTTCCTTCGGCTGCGCGGAGCAAGTTCACAAACTGCATCCGTCAGACCGAGGGCAACACGGGCTTGACGCTGATACTGGCACTCAGCTACTCATCGCGTTGGGAGCTGACGGAGGCGGTAAGAAAGGCCGTGCAGCAGGGTGTAGCACCGGAAGCGATAAACGAAGAATACATAAGCGGCCTGCTCACCACGGCGTCCTATCCTGACCCCGACCTGCTGATCCGCACGAGCGGCGAGCTACGCATCAGCAACTTCCTGCTGTGGCAATTGGCCTATGCGGAACTGTACTTCACCGACACGCTGTGGCCTGACTTCGGAGAGGAAGACCTCTATGCAGCCCTCATCGACTATCAGAAACGCGAACGCCGCTTCGGCAAGACGAGCGAACAACTGTCCAACACATCCAACATCTGACCTTTGAAACGACTCAGCACTCTCATACTGACCCTTCTCATGCTACTGCCTCTACGGGCGCAGACCGACACGCTCATGGTGCGGACTGATACGCTCATACAGCAGGCCGATACGGTTTCTGCCGCCAACCCTGTTCCCGAGATAGAATACACGATGCAGCGGCGCACCTACGAGATAGCCGACATCACCGTGACAGGAGCCGACAGCTACGAAGACTTCGTGCTAATAGGCTTCTCAGGCCTTGCCGTAGGTGACAAGATAGAGGTTCCGGGCGATGCCGTGACGAAGGCCATTCGCCGCTTCTGGAAACAGGGTCTGTTCTCTGACGTGAAGATAGAGGCCACCCGCATAGAGGGAGGCAAAATATGGCTCAACATCGCCCTTAAGCAGCGTCCCCGGATATCGGAGATACAATATAACGGACTGAAGAAGTCGGAACGGGAAGACGTAGAAGTGAAGGTAGGACTCTCGAAAGGCAGCCAGATGACACCCAATGCGGCCGACCGCGCCGAGACATTAGTGAAGAAGTATCTCTCCGAGAAAGGCTTCCACAACGCCGTGGTGAAGGTGAGCCAGAAAGACGACGAGCAGCATCCTGGCTACGTGAAAGTGGCAGTGAACGTGAACAAGATGCAGAAGACGAAGGTGAACGCGATTTACATCACCGGCAACGAGGCCCTCTCTCACGCCAAGATAAACAAGGCGATGAAGAAGACCAACGACAACAACATCATGAACCTGTTCCGCACGAAGAAGTTTGTGACAGAGGAATATGAGAAGGACAAGGTGGCCGTGATAGAGAAATACAACGAGTTGGGCTACCGCGACGCCTACATTGTGGCCGACTCGGTAGTACCGTCGAAAGAGGATCCTGCGAAGGTGGATGTATATATGACCATCTCGGAAGGTGAGAAATACTACTTCCGCAACATCAACTGGGTCGGCAACACGCTGTATCCTTACGAGTACCTGAATGCGGTATTAGGCATCAAACGGGGCGACACGTACAACCTGAAAGAGCTGAACGAGCGCCTGCAGTCGGACGACGATGCAGTAAGCAAACTATACACCGACCGCGGCTACCTGTTCTTCAACGTGGACCCCGTGGAAGTGAACATCGAAGGCGACTCCATCGACTTTGAGATGCGCATGTATGAAGGCAAGCCCGCCACGATAAACCAGATAAACATAGAAGGCAACACGCGCGTATATGACCATGTGGTACGCCGCGAACTCTATACCAAGCCCGGGCAGCTGTACTCGCAGTCGGACATTATGCGCTCCCTGCGCGAACTGGCCCAGATGGGGCATTTCGACCCCGAGAAGTTAGTGCCCGACATACAGCCTAATCCGGAAGAAGGAACGGTGGACATCACCTACAAGTTAGAGACCAAATCGTCCGACCAGTTGGAACTGTCGCTGGGTTGGGGCGCCACAGGTCTGGTAGGCTCGGTGGGAGTGAAGTTCACCAACTTTGCCATTCAGAACCTGTTCCGGCCGAAGACCTACCGCATCGTGCCCCAGGGCGAAGGACAGACCTTCAGCATCAACGCGCGCACCAACGGACGGTTCTACACCTCGGCCAGTATCTCGTTTTTGGAACCTTGGTTAGGCGGCAAGCGCCCCAACTCGCTCTCGGTGAGTGCGTTCTTCGCTTCACAGACGGGTTATTCGCAGCGTTTCTACGACATGTACAACAACTTGTACAATAACTACTACTACAACAACTACTACAGCAACTACGGCGCCAACAGCAACTACTACGAGCAGATATCGGCCGCCGAGTCGGACCCTGACAAATACATGCGCACCTTCGGTGTAAGCATCGGCTACGGCAAACGTCTCAACTGGCCGGACGACTATTTCACCTTCTACGGCGAACTGAGCTACCAGCTCTACATGATGAAAGACTGGCCTTATCTGGTGCTGCAGGACGGCTACTTCCACAATCTGGCCCTCAACCTGACGCTCAGCCGAAGCAGCATAGACAACCCCATCTACACACGCCGCGGTTCGCAATTCTCAATTGGTCTGAAGATAACGCCTCCCTACTCTGCCATGAACGGCAAGGATTACTCCAAACTGTCAGAAAACGAGCGCTACCGCTTCATAGAATACCACAAATGGAAGTTCTCGGGGAAGGTGTTCACTCCCCTCACCCGAGACAGCAAGTTGGTGCTGATGACGCGGGCGGAGTTCGGCTATTTAGGCTATTTCAACCAGTATGCCAAGTCACCCTTCGAGACCTACTACATGGGTGGCGACGGTATGACCAGCTATACAAGCTACTCGACCGAATACGTGGCGATGCGCGGCTACAGCTCGGGTTCAATCACCCCTTACGATGCGACCACCGGCCGCTACAACGGCTACCTGTACAACAAATACACCATGGAGTTGCGCTATCCTATCTCCTTGGAGCAGAATGCCACCATCTGGGCACACGTATTCTTAGAGGCCGGCAACTGCTTCTCCGATATCAGACTGTATAATCCCTTTGACCTGAAGCGGTCGGCAGGCGTGGGTGTGCGCATCTTCCTGCCCATGTTCGGCCTGATGGGTATCGACTGGGGCTGGGGCTTCGACCAAGGTGTGGACGGCAAACAGGGAGGCAGCCAGTTCCACTTCGTGCTCGGACAGGAACTATAGAAATTGGAGAATTGTGGAGGTGGGGAATTGATGAATTGGTGAATTGGAGAATTGTTAATGATATGAAACGGAACATTTTAATATTGAGCATGATGCTCTTGGCAGTGCTTGGCGTTCAGGCACAGCAGAAGATTGCCTATATCGATATGGCATACATTTTGAAGAATCTTCCGCAGTATGAGTCGGCTAACGACCAACTCACCATGATATCGAAGCGCTGGCAGAAAGAGGTGGATGCGCTCACGCAGGAAGCCCGCGTACTTGCCACCAACTACCAGACCGAGCAGATATTCCTCTCCGACGAGCTGAAAGAGAAACGCGAACAGGAGATACTCGACAAGGAAAAAGAAGCTCTCGAACTGAAGCGTAAGTATTTCGGCGCTGACGGCGAACTCTTCAAGAAACGGGAGAGCCTGATAAAACCCATACAGGACGAGATATATGCCGCCATACAAGACATCGCGGGAGAAAAGCGCTACGACATCGTGAAAGACCGCTCCTCCGAGCCGAGCCTGATATACATGTCAAACAAACTGGACATCAGCGACCAGGTGCTGCAGAAGTTGGGAGCAAAATAATACATCCCCTGCACTCCGCCCAAGCGGAGAACAACAAACGACAAACACACAAACAAACATAAACATGAAAAGACTATTTCTTATGCTTGCGCTCGTGATGCCCCTGGCACTCAGCGCCCAGAAGTTCGGCCACGTAAACACACAGGAGCTCTTCTCCCAGATGCCCGAACTGAACAAAGTGAAGCAGCAGATTGACACCCTGCAAGGCCAATATGAGACCCAGATTGCCAATATGCAGGAAGAATTCAACAAGAAAGTGACTGACTTCCAGAAGTCGGAAGCCACGCTGGCTGATGCCGTAAAGCAAATCCGCCAGCAGGAACTCGCGGAGATGGAGCAGCGCATCCAGCTCTTCTATCAGACCGCGCAGCAGGACATTCAGAAGAAGCAGCAGGAGTTGCTGGCACCGCTTCATGAGAAGATGACCAAGGCCATTCAGGAAGTAGGCACCGCTAACGGCTTCACCTACATCTTCGACTCGGCAGCTATGGTATATATCTCACCCGATGCCACCGATGCTACTCCCTTGGTACGCCAGAAACTGGGCATTAAATAATGGCCGACAACTGGTTGGAGAAACACTATGCCGACTATGAGCAGCGCCGTCAGGCATGGCTCCGCAAGCAAGGCAAGTCGGCAGCCGCTTCACGGGAACGTCAGAACCCGTGGAGCGATTGATGCAGGACGGCCCGTTGAGCAGGCCGCATTGACATCCAAGCATTAACGAAACGAATTAGCACTATGACAGAAATACTTAAATCCACTCTCCGCGACAAGGCATGGGCCCGCTGGACAGTTCTCGTGCTTGTGGCCTCAATGATGTTCTTCGCCTATATGTTCGTGGATATACTCTCGCCGTTAGCTTCGTTGCTCAACGACACATTGGGTTGGGACCAAGGCGTATTCGGCACCTATGCGGCAGGCGAATACCTGCTCAACGTGTTCGGATTTCTCATCCTTGCAGGCATCATCCTTGACAAGACGGGTGTCCGCTTCACGGGCCTGCTGTCGGCCTCGCTGATGGTTATCGGCGCCGCCGTGAAATACGTCGGTATATCCGAATGGTTTGACGCCAACAATCAGGTGTGGCTCAACTCGTGGTGGACGGCGATGCCCGGATCGGCCAAAATGGCCATGTTCGGCTTCATGATATTCGGCTGCGGCTGCGAGATGGCGGGTACGACAGTGAGCAAGATTCTGGCCAAATGGTTCAAAGGCAAAGAGATGGCTCTTGCCATGGGATTGGAGATGGCCATTGCACGTATCGGTGTGTTTGCTGCAATGTGGCTCTCACCGCTTATCTCGGAGCATTTTGCCGTGAACGGCACCAACAGCGTAGTGGCTCCGTTACTCTTCGCCGCCCTGCTGCTCGTCATCGGACTGCTGAACTTCTTCGTATTCACCATCATGGACACGCAGTTTGACAAGCAGCTCGTTGCCATAGGTGAAGCCACTGCCGTGAAAGACCCCGAGGACGAATTCCATGTAAGCGACCTCAAGCAGATTCTCACCTCGAAGATGTTCTGGATCATCGCCCTGCTGTGCGTGCTCTACTATTCCGCCATCTTCCCCTTCCAGCGTTTTGCAACCAACTATCTGGAAGAGACGCTCAGCATCAGCAACGCCGAAGCCGCCGGCCTGTTCAAATGGTTCCCCATCTTGGCTATGGTGCTCACACCTTTCTTGGGTTTGTTTATCGACTACAAGGGCAAGGGAGCTTCAATGATGCTGATAGGTGCCGTCATCATGATTGTCTGCCACTCGGTGTTTGCCTTTGTGCTGCCGCAGTTCCCCAGCAAGACGCTCGCCTTGATTACGATTCTCGTGCTCGGCGTGAGCTTCTCGCTGGTGCCGGCCAGCATGTGGCCCAGTGTACCGAAGATAATCGACGAGAAGGTGCTCGGCTCGGCCTACTGCCTCATCTTCTGGGTACAGAACATCGGTCTGTGCCTTGTGCCGTTGCTGATAGGCAAACTGCGTGTTGCCACCGACGGATATTTGGTACCGATGGTTGTGTTCACCTGCTTCGGAATACTTGCTTTCATCCTCTCGCTGCTGCTGAAGATGGAAGACAAACGCAAGAACTATGGATTGGAGCTTCCTAACAAGAAATAAAGAGCGCCTCAACGTTTCGACCGACACACGCAACCTGCCTGCAGGTTGCGTGTTCTTCGCGCTGAAAGGGGCTAACTTCAACGGCAACCGCTTCGCCGCCCGGGCACTGGCCCAAGGGGCTGCCTGGGTGGTAGCCGACGAGCCTGTGGACGTGCCGGCAGATAAGGCAGATGCCGTCATCAGGGTGGACGACAGCCTGAAAGCCCTGCAGGAACTGGCCCGACAATGGCGCCGCCAATGGGGGAAGACCATTATCGGTATCACCGGCACCAACGGCAAGACGACGACAAAAGAACTGACAGCGGCCGTGTTGCGTACGCACTACAACGTACTCTATACGGAAGGCAACCTGAACAATCACATCGGCGTGCCCCTCACCCTGCTCCGTCTGACAGCCGAACATGAGCTGGCCATCATTGAGATGGGCGCTTCCCATCTGGGCGACATACGTGAGCTGGTGGAGATAGCGGAACCCGACTGCGGCCTTATCACCAACGTAGGCAAGGCGCACCTGCAGGGCTTCGGCTCGTTTGAAGGCGTGCAGCGCACCAAGGCCGAATTGTACGACTGGCTGCGTGAGCATGAAGGATTCTGCTTCCG
Source organism: Paludibacteraceae bacterium (assembly GCA_017464025.1). Classification (GTDB taxonomy): domain Bacteria; phylum Bacteroidota; class Bacteroidia; order Bacteroidales; family Paludibacteraceae; genus Colicola. The sequence goes on from JAFUEI010000026.1 coordinate 54,527, forward strand.
CAACATCGACAACCCGCTGTTAGAGAAGATGGCAGATGGTTTGCAGACCGTAAGCTATCACACCGGCAGCCTGCCCGAAGGCACGCATTTAGTAGGAGCCTACAATGCAGAGAACGTAAGCGCCGCCCTCTGCATAGGCCGCCACTTCGGTATCGGCGAAGACGAAGCACTGGCCGCCGTGCGCGCCTACGTACCGAGCAATCACCGCTCGCAACTGCTCCGTACAGCCAGAAACACCGTCGTAGTGGATGCCTACAACGCCAATCCGACCAGTATGCAAGCCGCCGTGCTGAACTTCCTGAACGAATACCGCGACAGCAGGCCCGTGTTCATCCTCGGCGACATGCTGGAGCTTGGCACCTATTCCCACACGGAGCACCAGAACATTGTCAACCTCCTGCTGGAGCAGAAAGTTGCCGACGTACTGCTGACAGGCAGCGAGTTTGCCGCCACAACAGCCCCCTACTCCGTATTCCCTGACGCCGATGCCCTCCGGCAGTATCTGGAGCAACACCCTCTTGAGGGGCACACCGTGCTGCTGAAAGGGTCGCACGGCATTCATCTTGAAACACTTGTTGACGTCTTATGAAAAAAAGCACACTCTACATCCTCATCGCTCTGCTCGCTCTGACGCTGGCAGCCGCCGTATGGTTCTTCATCGACTCCCGCCGCACGCAGGAAGAGATGCAGGAAATGGTGGAACAAATGACCTTCGAGAAAGAACAACTTGAAGAAGAATATGAAGACCTGGCCATCCAGTTTGACGGCTACGGACAGAATATCCGCAACGACTCACTGGCCGAGAAGCTGGCTGTGGAGCAACAGCGTGTGCAGGACCTTTTGGAAGAACTGCGCATCACGAAGGCCACCAATGCCCGCCGTATCGCAGAGCTGAAGAAAGAACTGGCCACGGTACGCGCCGTCATGGTGCAGTATGTACATCAGATAGACTCGCTCGACCGCACCAATAAGCGCCTCACCCGCGAGAACGAAGAAGTCCGCCAGCAGTACCAGCAGGTGAGCGAGAAGGCAACCCAGCTGGAGCAGGAGCGCACCCGCCTGACGGAAGTGGTAAGCCGCGCCTCGATGATGGAAGTGACGGCCTTCAAGATGACACCGCTCAACAAACACGACCGCAAGACATCGTCGTACAACAAGATACAGAAGCTCCAAATAGACTTCACCATCGGAAAGAACATCACGACAGAGCCCGGCATGAAGACGGTGTATCTGCGTCTTGTGCGCCCCGACGGCGAGGTGATGCAGAAGCGCGAGACCGACATGTTCCCCTTCGAGAACAGCCGCATCAGCTTCTCACTGAGCCAGGACATCGAATATGCGGGCGAGGAGATGAGCAGCACGCTGTATTGGCCGGTGGAGGAGATTCTGCAGCCCGGCACATGGAATGCCGACTTCTTTATCGATGGCAACCTTGTAGGCAGTTTCCCGTTCACGATTAAGAAGTAGGTGTGGAGTTGTAGAACTGAGGAACTGAGGAACTGAGGAATTGGAGAATTGTCGAAAATAGCGCATCGGAAAAGCGCACTTTGCAGATAGGAGACGCACCCATGGCATGTCTCTAAGCGAGGGAAGTATAAAAAGATGAGAGGAGACCGAATTGGTTTCCTCTCCTCTTTTTGTTTGTCGGCAGGTGTATTATTGCCGGATAATCTTTACGGTCTGGCATGCCGCACCTCTGCGGAGACGGAGCAGATAGAGGCCTGCGGCAAAGGGGGCGAGGTCGGCCGAGGAGACGTTGGTCCACTGCTGCAACGGCTGGCCGCTGAGGCTGAAGAGTTGTGCATCCACAGCATCGGAGAAGAAGACCTTCCCCGTCGTAACGAGCGGCCATACATTCCATTGCACTCCGCCGGCGGTAGGAAGCACCACCTCGACGGGTGTCGTGAAGTCGTAGGCTTCAGGCACTTGCGGCAGCGGATACTCTTTCGCGGTGAAGATGAAGAGAGCACCGGGCGCCAGCAGCACCTCCGAGGAGTTCATCCAGCGCTGACCGTACCAGTCGAACCAGCGGCCTTCGGGCAGGAATACGGTCTTTATCTCGTTGGCCGAGAAGTTGCCCACCACAAGAATAGCCTTCTCCCCTTCTCCCCAGAGGATGTGGCGCACCGCCTTGCCGCTACCGATATCGGTCTTCACAGGATTGCCGGCAAAGACTTCGGGGACCAGACGGGTGCGGAGCTGAACCAGCTGCGCCACACGCTGATACTGCTGCATACGGAGTCCTGCCTGATACCAGCCGTGGCTGTCGGGCTGCTCTTTCGTGGAGGTACGGTTGCCCTCGCTGATGGCGGAGCTGCCTTTGGTGGAGTTGATGGAGTAGTCGTAACCCAGTTCTTGGAACTGCCATATCATGTGAGGACCGTTAAGAAGGAGGTTGAAAGCCATATTGACGGGCACGCGGTTCAAGCGGAAGGCCTCGTTCTCTTTGACGAAGCCGTTGCCCCACTCGCGGGCCTTGTAGAAGTTGCGCTCCTCGTCGTGGCTCTCGCAGTAGCTGACATAGCCGTCTTTGTTGGCCGCGACGAAGCCGTCACCGTCTTTGAGCCAACCCATGGCGGTCTGCGAATAGGCGTTGTTGGTATTCTCCCAGCAGAGCATGCCTTCAGCCACCAGTTTGGGACGTTGCGAACCCATATTATTTCCCCAGTGCTCCAGAATGAAGTAGGGTTCGCCATGCACAGCCGTATCTGCAGCTGCCAGAACGCCTTCGTGATAATAGTGGAAGAGGTTGTTCATCAGCTTCTGCTGGTCGTAGGCTGCAGGCGTGCCGCATCCGCAGAGGCCGTGGCTGAGGTCCATGCGATAGCCGTCAACATGATACTCTTGCAGCCAGTAGTTGAGGGCGCGGGTGAACATATTGCGGGCGGGAAGGAAATCGTGATTCCAGTGCTCATAAACATTGTCGTTGTGGGGTACCTGTGTGCAGAACCACGGGTTGTACTGCAGGTCGGTTCCGTATGGATAGATTTTGTTCATCGGATTCAGGCCCGTGGCATGGTTGAATACCATGTCGAGGATGACGGCGATGCCTCGCTGGTGGCAGGCATCGATGAACTGTTTGATCTGCGTCTCGGAGCCGTAGGCCTTATCGGGAGCAAAATAGTGGTTGGGCGAGTAGCCCCAGTTGTAGTTGCCGTCGAACTCGCACACAGGCATCAGCTCGATGGCATTGACGCCGAGGTTGTGCAGATAGTCAAGCCGCCGCATCACCCCGCTGATATTGCGCAGCGGAGAGAAGTCGTACACCCAGAGTTCGTAGATGATGAGGTTGTTCTTGTCGGGACGGCGGAATTGCAGCGTGGCATCGGACCAGAAATACTGTGGTTTGGCCGTCTGCACCACCGTGGCATAGCCCCCGTCAGCACCGACCGGATAGGCCATCAGCGAGGGGTCGGTCTGCCGCGGCTCATACTGGTCGTCCTTATGAAGCAGCTTGGTGGAATAGAGGTCGGAGATACGCACCTGCTTGCCGTCGGCACGGATAACGAGGTACTGAAACGCATACTCGCGGCCCGGCACAAGGTTCTCCACCTCTAACCAGAAGTAGTCGCCGTCGCGCTTCATCTGCCAGACGGGGTCGGTCTTCCAGCCGTTCATGTCGCCCAGCACGAAGACGGCCTTGGCAGGCTCGGTCTTGGAAGCGGCAAAGGTGCAGAGGGTGAGACGGGTGTCGTCCGCCTCATCGTAATAAATACCCATGTCAATACCCTCCGGACGGGGAGCCTCGACGGTCTTGCCCATGACGGTGATGAGGCGGCGGTCGGTCTTGGTATCATCGGCCGTCTTGGCAGTAAATACGGCTTCATAGGTGCCTTGCTTGTCGAATACAGCCGCATATTCCGCTTCGGTGGACTTCCTGCTGAGCACCGTCTTGCCGTCAATGGCAAGCGTGAGTTCCGCCTCCTCGGAGGCTGCCATACGGAAATTGACAGTTTCGCCCTCCTCCACCAGCACGTCGCTGGCAGGCGACTGAATCTGAGCGCGCAGACCGGGCTCCACAAAATAGACAAAGATATCGCTGCCATCGGCCGCCTTGCCTTCCATGGAGCCGTCTTTGCCGTCATTGAAGACGAAGCAGAGGCCGGTCACCTGCTCGGAGGCCTGACAGCCGTACCACGTATTGATGTCGGGACTGAGTTTGAGTTCAAAGGTGCCGTCGCTCTTCTTCGTGAGCCGGCATTTGTCAGGATAGCTGCGCCAGCTGCCGGGCACGTGCTGCCAGGTCTTGCCGCCGACAATGACGCCGGTATGCGCCCAACACTCTTTGGCACCCTTCATGCCGCCGTTGCCTTCGGCAGGATTGAACACAACAGTAACTTCACCCGTATAGCCGATGGGCACGAAAGCAGGCACAGTGGTTACTTGGGCGGAAAGGCTGCCGACAAGCAGCAGCGCCGTAAAAAGAGAGAAGAGATGTTTTTTCATGGTTTCAGGGTATTTCTGAAAATCAGGTTATTTTGATTCTGGGCTTTTTATCGGGCAGATTGACGGCTTAGGCAAGGAAGCAATGCGGGCATTGTGACCGAATGAAAGTCAGCAAGATGCCGATAAAAACCGGAAGCAATTAAACGTTAAAAGCCATGTCTTGTTAAAGGGTTCTCTTCCAAACGTCTGATTTTTAGAAGTACCCTATACATTTAGTGGTGCAAAGGTATAACCTTTTTTCGGAATCCGCAAGATGCTGCCGTACAATACCGCCGCAGGGAATAGCAGGCGCAGGGGGGGTTGTGTATTTGGTGCAAACTTTGTAACTTTGCACGCTTGAAGATGCAAGAAACCTACTTGTCCGAACAATCATAACAACATAACCATAATGGCAACACAAGAAGAAACTTTCAAAAAAATGGTCGCCCACTGCAAGGAATACGGCTTCGTATTCCCAAGCAGCGAGATTTACGACGGCCTCGGAGCCGTATATGACTACGGTCAGAACGGCGTGGAACTGAAAAACAATATCAAGCAGTACTGGTGGCAGGCAATGACACTGCTTCACGAGAACATCGTGGGCATCGATGCCGCCATCTTCATGCACCCCACGACATGGAAGGCCTCTGGCCACGTGGATGCGTTCAACGACCCGCTAATCGACAACCGCGACTCGAAAAAGCGCTACCGTGCGGACGTGCTGATAGAAGACCAGATAGCCAAATACGAGGAGAAGATACAGAAAGAAGTGGACAAGGCCGCCAAACGCTTCGGCGAGAGTTTCGATGCCGAATTGTTCAAGCAGACCAATCCGCGCGTGAAAGAGCACATCGAAAAACGCGACGCTCTGCACGAGCGCTACAGCCGCGCCATGAATGCCAACGACCTGCAGGAACTGAAGCAGATTATCCTCGATGAGGAGATTGTATGCCCCATCAGCGGTACGCGCAACTGGACCGACGTCAGGCAGTTCAACCTTATGTTCCAGACGGAGATGGGTTCCACGGCCGACGGTGCAATGAAGATATACCTCCGTCCTGAAACAGCCCAGGGCATCTTCGTGAATTTCCTGAACGTACAGAAGACGGGACGCATGAAGATACCCTTCGGCATCGCCCAGATTGGCAAGGCTTTCCGCAACGAGATTGTGGCGCGCCAGTTTGTGTTCCGCATGCGCGAGTTCGAGCAGATGGAGATGCAGTTCTTTGTGCGCCCGGGCGAAGAGCTGAAATGGTTTGAGCACTGGAAGCAGTTCCGCCTGAAATGGCATAAGGCACTCGGCCTCGGCGATGAGAAATATCGCTTTCACGACCATGAGAAGCTGGCCCACTATGCCAATGCGGCCACCGACATCGAGTTCCAGATGCCGTTCGGCTTCAAAGAGGTGGAAGGCATACACAGCCGTACCAACTTCGACCTGAGCCAGCATGCCAAGTACAGCGGCAAGAAGATTGAATACTTCGACCCCGAACTGAACCAGAGCTACACGCCGTATGTAATAGAGACCAGTATCGGTGTGGACCGTATGTTCTTGAGCATCATGTGCGCAGCCTACAAAGAGGAGCAGCTTGCCGGTGGCGATACACGCGTTGTGCTGAACCTGCCCCCCGTGCTGGCACCCGTGAAGGCTTGTGTGATGCCACTTGTAAAGAAAGACGGGCTTCCTGAAAAGGCACGCGAGGTGATGGACATGCTCAAATTCGACTTCAAGACCACCTACGACGAGAAAGACAGCATCGGCAAACGCTATCGCCGGCAAGATGCCGTCGGCACGCCCTTCTGCATCACCGTGGACCACGACACATTGGAAGACAACTGCGTGACCATCCGCATGCGCGACACGATGGAGCAGGAGCGCGTCAGCATCAGCGAGCTGAAGAACATCATCGCCAAGGCGGTAGATATGAAGCAACTGCTGCGCAAACTGACGGCGGAAGAAAACCAATAACCACCGCAATTCCACAATTCAACAATTCCATAATTCAATACCATTATGACCAAGCAAATACGTATCGGGGCAGCCGCCCTGCTGACCGGCATCCTGCTGACGGCTTGCGATGCCAACAATCCGGAAAATCCGAAAAACGAAGCCTTTGTGCCAACCATTGCACAAGAACTGTTAGGCAAGAAGCCTGCCGATGCGGGCAAACTGCTGACACAAAAAGAATTCGCCGTCGTTGAGGGCGAAACCGACGAGACGGGCGGGTCGTATGTCTATCCCGCATCTATGCTGAAGGATGCGCAGTCTGAAACCAAAACCAATGCATCGGAAGAATACATTGCATTGACGTATGGAGTGCAGTCAGGCGATACGGTCTCGTTTGTCCAAGCCGAACAAGGCGTAAAGAGCGGTGCTGAATACAACATGTTTCTTAAGTGGGATGAGACAACAAACGGCCAGTTCAGCAATGCCAGCATCTGGACCGGCTATATCACCTCCGGACAGGAGCAGACCTTCTACATGGGCGGGGCTCTGATTGACGCGATGCGCCCGCAACTCCTCGCCATGCTGGAGACCATGTATAAAGCCGGACAGATGCCCGAAGAAGTCTATCAGGCCTCCAAAGAGATGTACACCAATACCCGCGAGGATTTCCTCAAAGACCTCAAGGATTTCCGAGTGGTTGACCGGAATACGGCGGCAGAGGTTATTATTAAAGCCGACAACCTGCAGGCTGCCAATCTGCAACAACTCACGGCAGGAAAGCTGGAGGGCACAATGGTGAATCTGACCATGATCCCCGGTACCCTCTTCTACGTCACGCTGACGGGTGACCTGTCACAATATGCCGGCGAGTTTCTCGGCGGTGCTGCCGGAGAAGACTATGGCAACGCTCCCGCTGCCGCGCGCCGGCTCTTCGGGCTGCAGTGACAGGAAACGTCAGACGCAACCGCCTGAAACAGACACAAACAACCGGCACAAGTGCCGTAACGAATATCAGCGGATGCTCCGCGGAAAGCGGCATACGGCGCAAAGCGTTGCGCTGTAATACATTAACATAAGCATTACTATTATTTCGCGTTCGAAAAGAAAAAAGCCTA
>JAFUEI010000027.1 GCA_017464025.1 Paludibacteraceae bacterium
ACTATGCCGACTACACCGTTACCGCCGTCGGCGACAATGCTTTTGCGTGGTGCAGCGGGCTGACACAAATCACTATTCCTGCCACTGTTCAAACCCTCGGTCTTAACCTGTTGCAACGCACAAGCGGAGTAACGACCCTGACGATTGCCGACGGTGCTGACCCCCTCTATTTCACCTACGAGCAGGACGACAAGGGCGAAATGTTCTCGTTCCAGGAACTCGCGAACTCCTGCACCAATCTCTATCTCGGTCGTAACGTGGAGGTGCAGAGTTCGCTGGAATGGGCAACGCCTGTGTTCCACTCATGGAGTGAGATTAAGCATGTGATTTTTGGTGAGTATGTTACGGAGATTCCGCTTGCTTTCTGCCAATACGCACGCAGCCTGCAGTCTGTTCAGATAAACACGCCTAATCCGCTTCCTGCCGGACAGCGGACCTTTGCCTACATCACCGAAGACCCCATACCCGCCCCGCAGTTCATCACACTCTATGTCCCCGAAGGACAGAAAGCCCAATACGAGCAGATGGACCTCTGGAAGTTGATGACAATTGAAGAAATGGATATTGAAAAACGATACAGCATCAAATGGGTTGACGGTATGTGGGACTTCCAAGTAGGCGGTTTGTTCTACAAGAAAGGTGCAGTTACCACAGACGGTGTGGCGGCTGTGTCGGTTGTAATGCCGCAAGTGTGGTATCTCAATCCTGATGGCTCGTATGTCAGCCAATGGTCATCTGAATTCCCGTATAAGCAGTCGAAGATTGAAATACCTTCGCAGATTACCGCTTATGATGACTCTTATGGGGAAACAATAACCTATCCGGTTGTAGCAATTGGAGACTATGCTTTCCGCGGAGCAAAAAACCTTGAAGAACTGATTATCCCTACTTCAGTTACAGCCGTTGGAGCAGAGATCGTGGAATATACACCGAATTTGAAAAAACTGTCTATACCTGAGTCAGTCATCAAAGTAGGCTGGCTTGCCTTTGCCCGCAGCGGTGCAAGCGAAGTTTCTATCCCTGCTTCAGCAAGCAAGTGGTATGACGAGTGCTGCGCTTTCCAAGAGAGCGAGAACCTGCGCACTGTTACATTTGCCGAAGGTTTGACCCTCATCCCCGCACGTATGTTCTTTGGGTGCACTGCTATTCAGCAACTGTATATTCCTGACAATGTGAGCGAAATAGGAGAAGGTGCTTTCTCCCGCTGCACCGGCCTCGGCAAGATTCATCTCCCCGCCTCACTCGAGACGTTGCACAACCGTATGTTCCACGGCTGCCCGTTGCGTGAGTTGGAGGTTCCCGCAGGCGTAAAAACCATAGAGGAGTCTGCGCTGCTTGGCACCCTGTTGACCAAACTGACTGTTAATTCAGGCAACAAGCTCTTTGACTCCCGCGACAACTGCAACGCCGTCATCCGCACCAAAGATAATACGATGGTTGCAGCCTGCAACGGCTCCTTTATCCCCGAGTCGGTGGACAGCATTGCTTATGAGGCTTTCGCCGAGTTAGACGGCATACGCTCCATCACCCTGCCGAAGAACCTCAAACACGTTGCTCCGCAGGCGTTTATGAACCTCAACAATCTGACCATCATCACCTCTTATATAGAGAATCCCGCAGGCGTGCTTGCAGAGAGCGCATTCGAAAGTTGGTATGGCAACACTTACGAAACAGCTACGCTCTATGTCCCCGCCGGCACACTCGCTGCTTACAAAGCCGACTCCGAATGGTCTAAGTTCAAGAACATCATAGAGATGGCTGGTGCAAACAAACCGGCCGACGTGAGCGACCTCAAACCTGTCACCACCGAAGGCAATGCCTCCTTCACGGCCCTGACAGCGGAAACCGACCTGACCAATGCCGTGGTGGACAACCTGTATATCACCTGCGACACCGTTAACGGCGACGGCTATGACGCCGAAGAGAAAGCCCTCGTGCTCAACACTATAGTGGACGAAGTGATGTTGCAGAACGTACTGCAGAACGAAGGCAATATGGACATGATACGCAACAACTTTACAGGCATCATTCTGGAGATTCCGGCCGGCGAGGGAAGCATCACGATAGAGGCCAAGGTGAGCGGCGAGCGCAATATTGCGGTACGCATCAGCGGCAAGGAAGCGGATGTATTCAGCCCCGCCACCAAGCAGGCACTCACCATCAACTTCAACGAACTGAAGAGCACGCTGGTTTATATCTACGGCATATTTGCCGAGCAGACACCCCTGCCCGCCACAGCACCGACAAAAGTCAAACGTATGCCGGCCCGCCTGCACGAAGAAGCAAACAACGTGAGCATTTACGGAGCCTCATGGAAAGTGAAGGAAACGCCCACCGGCATGAAGCAGACATCCGCCGGAGCCAACGTGCAGAAAGTATTGCAAAACGGGCAGGTGTATATCCTGCGCGACGGGAAACGCTATAACCTGCTGGGCGCAGAGGCGCGATAAGACAACCCTAACTATCTATCATATATCGGTGAAAAGAGGCTTTCCGACGGGAAGTCTCTTTTCTGTTTTCCATGTCACGCGAATTTTGTATCTTTGCAGGCGGAATGCGTAACTTCAACTCTGAAGCTGGGAGGTTCAACCGTTCATAATCCAATACTCGCATGCAATACTCCGAATCCGTTTTCCGCATCAGCGCTACCGAAAGTTTTGTGCGTGACGTGCTGGTAGCCGGTCTGGCCGACTTAGGCTACGAGACCTTCGTGGACAACGACGACCGCACACTCACCGCTTTCATACAGACCGCTCTTCTCAGCGGCACCCTATTAGATGAATACCTGCAATCATTTCCTTTTGAGGGGGTGACGCTGGTGCGCACTACCCTGTGCGAAGACAAAGACTGGAATCAAGAATGGGAGCGCAATTCGTTTCAGCCTATCCGTATCGGCGATGAATGTCTGATTCACGCCCCCTTCCACAAAGACTTGCCACAGTGCAGATACGACATCATCATCAACCCCCGCATGGCTTTCGGCACAGGCACTCACCAAACCACCTCGCTCATCCTCGGTGAGTTGCTTCAGATGGATTTGGTCGGCAAGGCACTGCTTGACATGGGTTGCGGCACGGCCGTGCTTGCCATTCTGGCTGCCAAACGCGGAGCAAAGCCCGTCACCGCCATTGATATTGACAATTGGTGCACCGAGAACGCTGCCGAGAACGCGAGACTGAACGGTATCACGGGCATGGAGATTCTGCTCGGCGATGCCCGCCTATTAGAAGGACGCCGTTTCGACGTTATCCTTGCCAACATCAACCGCAACATCCTGCTGATGGACATGCCCCTGTATGCCGCCGCTCTCAGTCAGGGCGGCACACTGCTAATGAGCGGCTTCTATACGGAAGACATCCCTACCCTCACCGAAAAAGCAGCACAACTCGGCCTATACCCGACGGCACAGCGCTGCAAGGACAACTGGACTATGCTTCGCCTGCAAAAAGACTGAAGCGGAAAGCGACAACAAAACAACAGATACAACAAAGCCAACAAGACACAGAGACACCCCATGCAAGATACCATTTGCGCCATATCCACACCCCACGGCACAGGAGGCATAGCCGTCATCCGTGTGTCGGGGCCCGAGGCGGTAAGTCTGGCAGACAAACTCTTCGCCGGCAAACGGCCCCTACGGGAAGCGCAGAGCCACACAATGCACTACGGGCGGTTTGCCGATTTGGACGATGTAATGGCCGGCGTATTCCGTGCCCCCCATTCGTTCACGGGCGAGGACACCGTGGAAATCAGTTGCCACGGCTCTGCCTACATACAGCAGGAGATACTGCATCTACTCTGCACGACCGGCTGCCGTCTTGCCCGTGCGGGTGAATTCACCGAACGCGCCTTCCTGAACGGGCGGATGGACCTGACGGAGGCGGAAGCCGTAGCTGACCTGATAGCCGCCGAAAGCCGTGCCGCCCACAATCTGGCCCTCTCGCACCTCAGAGGCGGCATCAGCCATGAACTGAACATTTTGCGCGAACGGTTGCTGCATTTCACTTCGCTTATAGAACTTGAGCTTGACTTTGCCGACCATGAAGAATTGGAGTTTGCCGACCGCAGTCAACTGAGCCTTCTGGCCGACGAATTGGAGACCCATATCAGCCGGTTGCTGGAGTCGTTCAAGCTGGGCAATGCCCTGAAAAACGGCATCCCTGCAGCCATCATCGGTCCTACCAATGCCGGCAAGTCCACACTGCTGAACGCACTGGCCGGCGAAGAGCGTGCCATCGTAAGCGACGAGCAGGGCACTACACGCGACACGATAGAAGATGTTGTCACACTGGGCGGCGTGCAATTCCGCTTCATCGACACCGCCGGCCTGCGCCATACCGACAACCGCGTGGAGCAACAAGGTATTGAGCGCAGTCTCAATGCGGCCCGCAGAGCCGATGTAATCCTGCTGGTGGACGATGCCAGCCGCCCTTCGGAGCGCGCAAAACTGCCTGCCGGCATCGATGCAGAAGGAAAAATCATCATACACGTACACAACAAAGCCGACCTGCTGACAGCCCGCCCTGCCGACAAAACGGAAGAGCCCCCCTACTCGGTATATATAGCCGCCAAACAAGGCGAGACAGACAAACTGAAAGATTTGTTGCAATCCCGTTACTCACACGAAAACAATTATGAGACCGTCACCATCTCCAACATCCGCCACCGCGATGCCCTGAGACGCGCCCTCAATGCCATCCAACACGTGAAGGCTGGCATAACGGACAATCTTTCAGGCGAATTTATGGCTATGGACTTGCAAGACTGTCTGCAGGCTTTGGGTGAGATAACCGGTCAAATCACCTCTCAAGAGGTATTGAACAATATCTTCAGCCGTTTCTGTATAGGTAAATAGCAATCCGGTCACCGGCGCGCTCCGGCTGCCATGAAGACAACAGGCAACAACAACCCAACAACAATATGATACAATCCATGACAGGCTACGGCAAAGCCGAATGCCTCATCCAACAAAAAAACTATACCATCGAGCTGCGTTCGCTCAACTCGAAGCAGATGGATATCTCGCTGCGCATCGCCCCGGTGCTACGCGAGCAGGAATTGGATATACGCACACTGCTGACCCAACAATTAGAGCGGGGAAAGGTGGACTGCGCCATCTATGAGACCCATTCCTCCGACCTGCCGGATACGGCCGCCGTAACCCCCATCAACATGGAGGCACTCGACTATTACGTCAACCAGCTCGGTGAATACACCCGCCGCAAAGGGCTGCAGACCGATGTGCTCGCACTGGCTATGCGGATGCCCGACGTGACCCGCCTGCAGGAACAAACCGCATTGGACGATGCCGACCGCGAAGCCTTGAAAGCGGCATTGACGGAAGCGATAGTCCAATTCAAGGCATTCCGCAAGCAGGAAGGCGAGGCGCTGCAGCACATGTTCAGCGAGAAACTGAACGGCATACTGGCCCTGCTGGAGCAAGTGGAGCCCTTGGAGAAAGAGCGCATAGAAAAGATACGCAACCGATTAGAAGAGAGTCTGCGCCTGCTCAGCGAAGAGCGCCAACAGGCCACCGACCGCAACCGGCTGGAGCAAGAGATGATTTATTACCTGGAGAAACTGGACATCACGGAAGAGAAAGTGCGCTTGAGAAACCATATACGCTATTTCTTCGAGACGATGGACGATACCGACGGCCAGGGCGTAGGCAAGAAGCTGGGCTTCGTGGCCCAGGAAATGGGGCGTGAGATAAACACGTTAGGCAGCAAATCGAACCACTCCGAGATGCAAATCATCGTAGTAAAGATGAAGGATATTCTGGAGCAGATAAAAGAGCAAGTACTGAATGTTCTGTAACCGACCCCTTCTCCCGTAAACAGCCATCCGACAATTACACCAACCCAACCATCCGATAGCACCATGATACTTATTTTTTGCGCCCCCTCAGGCTCAGGCAAGTCCACTTTCGTAAAGCATCTGCTGACCACCTATGACAACTTCGAGCTCTCCATCAGCGCGACATCCCGTGCACCGCGCGGCACAGAGCGCCATGGCGTGGAGTACTATTTCCTCTCGGCGGAAGAGTTCAAACGCCTCATCAGCGAAGACAAACTGGTGGAATACCAGGAGGTGTATGAAAACCACTTCTACGGCACACTGCGCAGCGAAATAGAGCGCATCCAGGCGGCAGGGCACCACGTCATATTCGACGTGGATGTCAAAGGCGGCCTGAATTTGAAACGCATCTTCGGGGAGAAGGCGTTAGCTATCTTCGTGCAGCCCCCCTCGATAGAGGAGCTGCGCCGCCGACTGACTGGCCGTGCCACCGACTCGCCCGAGATGATAGAGAAACGACTCAGGAAAGCTTCCATCGAGATGGAAGATGCACCCAAGTTCGACCGCATCATCGTAAACGACAATCTGCAGACGGCCCTCAGCGAGCTGGACTCGCTGCTGCAGAAGCAAGGCATGATAGAGAAGAGTGAGCAGTGAAGCATATCGGTATATATTCCGGCTCGTTCAACCCCGTGCATAACGGGCATATCGCACTGGCAGACTACATACGGCGTCAGTGCGGTTTAGACGAGGTGTGGCTGATGGTCAGCCCCAACAACCCGCTGAAAGCCGCCTCAAGCCTGATGGACGAGCAGATACGGCTCCAATTGGTGCAAACGGCCCTAAGCGGTCACACTGGGCTTCGGGCTTCCGACTTTGAGTTCAGCCTGCCTCATCCCTCTTACACGGTAAACACCCTTAGGGCACTCAGCCTGCACTATCCCGAGTACCGTTTCAGTCTGATTATCGGCTCCGACAATATGGCGCTGTTTGACCGCTGGCGCGAATGGGAGTATATCTATACCCACTATCCTGTCATAGTGTATCCCCGCAAAGGCGACGACCTGCCGGCGCTTCGGCAACACTATCCCAAGATGCAAGTGCTTGCAGAAGCTCCGCTCTTCCCGTATAGTTCCACTGAGATACGGCAGCGTATGCAAGCGGGGCAGAGCTTGGCCGGTATGGTGCCACCCGCCGTAGCCCGACGCCTGTCAGAGCTATTCCCGCAGTATGACCTTCCCGCCCCCGCTCTTTAACCGACCGATGCCCGTCTTACCATGAAACAGCGCCTATTTCCGATTATCATCTTCCTGCTCTGGCTGACGGCTCTTCCCTCAGCCGGCCAACTGCCCGGCGACACCCTCAATGCGGACCTGCTGCAGAGCGGGCATACGACAAACGCATTGGATGCACTCTCGGGCAAGGCCGCCGGCGTAAGCATCACAGGGAGCGGCAACTCGGAGGCCATGCTGTCGTCGGTGCGTGTACGCGGCAACACCTCGCTGACAGGCGGCAACGAGCCATTAGTCATCATAGACGGCATGTCAAGCGACCTGAAGACTTTAGCAAGCATCTATCCGGCCGACATTGAGAGCTTCAACATCCTGAAAGACGCCAGCCAGACGGCACAATACGGCAGCCGCGGAGCAGCAGGCGTGATAGAGGTGCAGACCAAACGGGGCGTGACAGGCCGCTTCCACATCGGCTACAGCGGCGACATCGGTTTCCAGCATGCCGACCAATTTCTTCCCATGTTGAGCGGAAAGGAATACTGCAGCCTGACAGCGGCACGAGGGCTGAGCATCGTGGACGGAGGCAGCGACACCGACTGGCAGCGGGAAGTGGCGCAGACGGCTCTGGTACAGAACCATCATATCGCCTTCGGAGGAGGCACCGAGGACACACGCTACCGCGCCTCCTTGAGCTACAGCAACAACAACTCCGTCATACGGACATTAGGCAACAGCAACTTCACCGCCAAGTTGGATGTCACACAGCGTGCCTTCCGCGGACGCCTGAAACTGGACTTGGGTCTGTTCGGCTCCACCCAGCAGCGCCGCTACTTGAACGACCGGCAACGCTTCTTCTATTCGGCGGCCGCCTTCAACCCTACCTTTCCTGCTAAACGCAACGCCTCCGGCGGTTGGGATGGCTACGCGGATGCCAGCCAGATAAACCACCCGATGGCCCTGCTTGACAACCGGCTGCAGAACGACGGCGTGCACTTCAACACCCACCTGCGCGTATCGGGCGACCTCGGCTATGGGCTTACCCTGTCGGCCTACGGCAGCTACAGCTACGCCTCCGAAGAAGAGCAGAAGTTCTTCCCGACCTACACGGACAACTACATCCACCGCGGGCAACAGAAGACAGAGACATGGCTGGTAAACGCCGACCTCGCCTACCGGCTGGAGCGAGGAATCCATAAGGTAGAAGCGAAAGTGACAGGTGAGCTGCAGGGTATCACCACCTCAGGCTTCCATACACGGGTGGACCGATTGTCAACCAATGCCTTCGGCTACTACAACCTCTCCGCTGGTGCGCTACGGCTATGGGACGGCACAGGGAGCATGTATGAAGAGCAGCGCCTGCTGTCGGTGATGGGGCACGCCTCCTACACGCTGCTCGGGCGCTACACCCTCACGCTTACCGCACGCGGCGACGCTTCGTCATTGGCAGGAGCCAACCACAAATGGGGCTTCTTCCCTTCCGCCAGCCTTGCCTGGGACATGCACCGCGAGCACTGGCTTGCCGGCGCGAAATGGCTGAGCCGGCTGCGCCTGCATGCGGGCTACGGCTTGAGCGGCAACCTGAGCGGCATCGGCTCTTACCACTCACTGCAATTAGTAGCACCCACCGGTATTACGGAAGAGAACGGAATGCCGGTGGTGACATTGGGCATCATGCGCAACGCCAACCCCGACCTGCGCTGGGAGAACAAACGGACCGTGGATGTAGGCCTTGATGCTGGCGTGCTTGACGGGCGCATCAGCCTGACAGCAGGCTGGTATTACTCGCATATATCAGACATGCTGTACGATTACACCGTCAGCGTCCCACCCTTCATATACAACCATCTGCTTGCCAACCTCGGGCAGATGATGAATAGCGGCGTAGAGGCAGGCATGGGAATCATGGCGGTGCGCACGCGGGATTTCGACTTCAACATAGGAATCAACCTGACGTGGCAGCAGAACAAACTGATTTCGCTGAACGGCTGGTTCGACGGGGAATACCTGACCGCCCCGCAATATACCCCGATAGCTTCGCTGAACGGTGCAGGTCTGCACGGCGGCTTCAACAATGTGGTATATCAGATTCCCGGGCAACCGCTCGGCGTATTCTACCTGCCCCACTGCACAGGCCTCGAGACACAAGCAGACGGCACCAGCACCTACCTGTTAGAAGACATCGATGGGACCGACGGGATAGACCTGAGCAACGGAGCTGACCGCCGCGTATGCGGCCAAGCAACACCCAAGATACTGCTCGGCAGCAACTTCAGCTTCCGCTACAGGCAACTGGATCTGACCATCCAATTCAACGGCGCTTTCGGGCATAAGATATACAACGGGTCGGCCCTGAGCTACATGAACACGGGCGCCCTGCCCTACTACAACATCAGCAAAAAGGCCGCGGAGCTGAACATCAACGACATGACCGTCAGCGACTACTGGTTAGAGCGCGGCGACTACCTGAACATTGACTACGTGACACTCGGCTGGAATCTGCCCTTGGAGCACTGGAGCCGCAAGGCCCAGCCACGGCACCTGCCCCAACTGAGGTTAGCCTTCTCGGTCAACAACCTCGCCACCCTGACCGGCTACAGCGGCCTGACCCCTATCATCAACAGCAGTGTGATAGACTCCACGCTCGGCATAGACGACAAGCGCTCCTTCCCCGTAAGCCGCACCTACAGCCTCGCCGTCAGCCTGCAATTCTGAGTTTATTGTTTCCTACAAAGCAAAGCCTTACTTATATATACTACGTATATATAAGCGAAGCGTCGTTTGCGGGGCATAGTCGTAACAACGGCAGGGAGAGGACAGGAAGAGGGTGCGGGGAAGGTGCGGGGAAGATGCGGAGAGGGTGTGAGGATGATGTGAGGAAGGGATGATGTGAGGAAGGGATGATGTGAGGAAGGGATGATGTGAGGAAGGGATGATGTGAGGAAGGGATGATGTAAGGATGATGTGAGGATGATGTGAGGAAGGGATGATGTGAGGAAGGGATTATTTGACGGCTTTGAAGGACATGTCAAGGGATTTGACGCTGTGGGTGAGGGCACCGACAGAGATGAAATCCACGCCGCAGAGGGCATAGTCGCGGAGGGTGTCGATAGTGATGCCGCCGGAAGACTCGATTTCGATGTGACGGTTGTTTTGCTGCTCCCAGTCGCGGATGAGGCGGACAGCGGCGCGGGTGCGCTCGGGGGTGAAGTTGTCGAGCATGATGCGGTCGGCGCCGTTGGTGAGGAGAGCCTCGCGAATCTCGTCTTCGGTGCGGACCTCAATCTCGATACGGAGGTCCTTGTGGTTTTCCTTGCAATAGGCCCGTGCACGGGTGATGGCGGCCGTGATACCTCCGGCAAAGTCAACATGGTTGTCCTTGAGGAGAATCATGTCGAAGAGTCCGATACGATGGTTGGTGCCGCCTCCGATACGCACGGCTTCCTTCTCGAGGAGGCGAAGTCCGGGCGTGGTCTTGCGGGTGTCGAGGACACGGCAGCCGGTGTCAGCGATAAGAGACTGGTAGCGGTGGGCCGTGGTGGCGATACCCGACATGCGCTGCATGATATTGAGCATGGTGCGCTCGACCTGCAGGAGGGAGAGCACTTTGCCATAGACCTTGAAGGCGATGTCGCCCTTATGCACTTCTGCACCATCGCGGATGAAGATTTCGGTGCGGAGAGAGGGGTCGAAGAAGCGGATGACGTGTTCGGCGACCTCTACACCGGCGAGGATGCCGTCTTCCTTGATGATAAGCTGCTGGCAGCCCATGGCTGAAGCGGGAATGGAACTGAGCGAGGTATGGTCGCCATCGCCAATATCTTCACGAAACCACTGCGCGATGAGGGCGTCGAGTTGCCGGTCGGTAATGTACTTCATGGGGGGAGTGTCTATTTTTATTTGGGTGCAAAGGTACGCATTTTATTTCAATATTCAATAATTATTCGTATCTTTGCAGCATAAAAACGAAAGGATATGAGTTTCAAAGAAACGAGCCGTCATATCAGCAAGTACTTCAAAGAACTGGTGAACCTGTCGGACCACATCGACGTGTTAGCGGCATCGGCGAACATCCGGAGCAACGTGCCCTTCCGCGGTCCGAACGTATTCATTCTGTTCTTCGCCATCGTGATAGCCTCGTTAGGGCTGAACGTGAACTCGATACCCGTAATCATCGGCGCGATGCTGATTTCTCCTCTGATGGGTCCGATTATCGGCTTCGGCTTAGGTTTGGGAACGAACGACACCGACCTTGTGTGGGAAGCGCTGCGCAACCTGATAGTGATGGTGGTGATATCGATTCTTGCCTCGACGCTGTACTTCGTGCTGACGCCTCTTGAGACGGAGAATCCGACGGAGCTGCTTGCACGGACAAATCCGACGGTGTATGACGTGCTGATAGCACTGTTCGGCGGCTTGGCCGGCATCGTGGAGACCTCGCGGAAGGAGCGCGGTACGGTGATGTCTGGCGTAGCGATAGCGACGGCCCTGATGCCGCCGCTGTGTACGGTGGGCTACGGGATTGCGCAGCTGAACTGGCAGTATGCGGCCGGAGCGCTTTATTTGTTCTTCATCAACAGCGTGTTCATCGCGCTTGCGACGTTCATCGGCGTGAAATACTTCGGCTATCCGGCCGTTCAGCTGGAGGACAAACGCAAGGAGCTTCACAGGCGACTGATTGTGTGGGTTCTGTTAATAATAATCATTATCCCCGGAATCTTCTCCACGGTGAACATCGTGCGTGACACCAACACACGGCGCAATGCGTCGCACCTGATAAGCGCGCACAAGACCATCGGGCGGAGCTACATCTTCGACTACAAGACAGACACGAGCCAGAAGACGGCTGTGATTCACCTGTATATGGCAGGGGAGCAGTTGCAGGATGATGCCCGCGAGCGCTTCTACCGCGATGCGGAGGCGGCCGGCTTCACGCGGAGCCAGATAGTGTTCCACGAAGAGGCCCTGAGCCAGGGCTTCAACCAAGAGGCGTTAGTGCGCGACATCTTCGACAACCACGAGCGGCAGTTGGAGATACGGGAACAACTGATAGACTCGCTGAAAGCGGAGCTGCGCCAACGCGACCGGCGGATAGACTCGCTGCAGCAAGCGATAGAACGACTTGAGAGCGCAAGAGAATGAAGACGACCCTGCTTGTAGTCGGCAAGACGACCGACGCGCACATAGAAGCCCTGACGGAGGACTACAGGAAACGGCTGAGCCACTACATGAGTTTCCAACTGAGCGTAATCCCGGAACTGAAGAATGCGAAGAACCTGAGCCAGGAGCAGCAGAAAGAGGCCGAGGGAAAGCTGATACTGGCGCAGACAGACAGCAGCACGACGCTGATACTGCTTGACGAACACGGGAAGGAGATGCGGAGCACGGAGTTTGCAGGCTATCTGCAACGGCTGATGTCGGCAGGGCGCAACGTATGCTTCGCCGTGGGCGGCCCCTACGGCTTCTCGGAAGCGGTGTATGAACGGGCCGACGGGAAGCTGTCGCTGTCGCAGATGACATTCTCCCACCAGATGGTGCGCCTCTTCTTCGTAGAACAACTGTACCGCGGAATGACGATATTGCGTGGCGAGCCGTATCATCATGAGTAAGCAATTGCAGCCATGAAAGGGACGATACAGAGTTATGCGGCCATCGTGCTGTGGTACGGTGCCGTGCTGCTATGCGGTTGCTCGGTGCTGACAGAGGAGCCGAAGGATGCGGTGCCGGAGGAAGTGGTGATAACCGATGCGGCCAGTCTGTACACGAACAGCGTAGGGTTGCTGTACAACTACATCGGCTCACCCGAGGAGTTCGGAGAAGGGCTACAGGGCAGCTACCGCGGATACTATGACCTGCAGACCTTCACGTCGGACGAGGCCATCATCCCGACACGCGGGGGCGACTGGTATGACGGGGGTCTGTGGCAGCAGCTGTATCTGCACACATGGAGCGAAGACAACCAGGCGGTGGAGAACACGTGGAACTACCTGTACAAAGTGATTGTACTGTGCAACCGTTCGCTGGAACTGCTTGACGACTACAACCGGCTGACAGACACGACGACACTACGTGCCTGGCATGCAGAGGTGAGGGCCCTGCGGGCGCTGTACTACACCTGTCTGACGGATTTGTTCGGTCATGTTCCCGTGGTGACGGCCAGCGATATGCCCTTCAGCAGCATCCGCCAGCGACGTCGGCCGGAGGTGTACCGCTTCTGCATCGACGAGCTGAGGGAGAGCCTCCCCTATTTGGCAGCCGAGCGGAGCAACACCGAGACGACCTACTACGGGCGTATGACACGGCCGGTGGCGTGGTTTGTGCTGATGAAGTTAGCGCTGAATGCGGAGATATGGGCTTCGGACAGCACGTCTGTGAAGGGCGACGAGTACCGTTTCGACGGAGAGCACAACGCATGGGAAGCTGTGATGCACTACGGCGAGCTGCTGACGGCATCCGGCTATAGTCTGGCCGAGCGGCAGTCGGACTGCTTTGAGGTGCACAACGAGAACTGCGTGGAGAACATCTTCACGATACCGATGGACAAGAGCCGTTTGCGCACGCGGTGGCGTAACCAGATGCGGAGCATGCACTATCAGCACGGCGCGGCTTACGGCTATGCGGGTACCAACGGGAGTTGCGCCACGAAAGAGACCCTTCGCACGTTCGGCTACGGGACGGCGGAAGAGGATTTGCGCTTCCGGAGCGCCTTCTATGCAGACACGGTGCGCGTGAACGGGCAACCTCTGCAGTTGGCCGATGGGAGCACGCTTGTGTATCATCCCGAGGTCGTGGAGTTGGACCTGAGCCATTCGCCCTATATAGCGACGGCCGGGGCACGTATGCAGAAATATGCTATCGACCCGACAGGCCTGTTTGACGGTACGCTTCGCGACAACGACATCGTGCTGTTCCGCTATGCGGACGTGCTGCTGATGATGGCAGAAGCGGAGATGCGCAGCGGCAAGGACGGCAGCAAGTACCTGAACGAAGTGCGCCGACGTGCCGGAATGCCCGCCAGGGAAGCCACGGCCGAGAACATACTGGAAGAGCGGAAATTAGAGTTGGTGTGGGAAGGATGGCGACGTCAGGACATGATACGCTTCGGGACGTTCACACGCGGCTACAGCGACCGTCCCCAACTGCCGGGAGAAGGAGAGACGGGAGGATTCAGTACGGTGTTTCCGATACCGCTTTCGATACTTGACATGAACCCGTTGTTAGAGCAGAACGAGGGGTATTAGAAAAGACGGCGGACAAGGCGGGCTAACGGGATGCGGCCGGGCGGTTATTTTTTGCCGCGGATGAGGTTGATGTCGCCGGAGAGCTGATAGACACCGATAGGAAGGGGATTCTTGAGGGTGTTGCGGTGGTAACGTGCCCCTGGCTCGGCATCGGCTCCTTTGGCACGTATCACGTAGTAATAGGCCCCTTCGGCCGCAGGCCGGCCGTTGATGGTGCCGTCCCACCCCTTGGCAGGGTCGTTCCAATGATAGACAAGATGCCCCCAGCGGTTATAGACCCAGCAGTCGAACTCGATAATAGAGCGGTACATGACCCTGAACTCGTCGTTAGAGCCATCGCCATTAGGCGTAAAAACATTGGGGACGAGCAACTGGGACGCGCTGACAGAGACCTGAATCTCGATGGAGTCGGAGCGGCATTGGTCGTTGGAGACCCAGAGGAGGACACGGTACTCGCCATAATCATCGAAGACATAGCGATGGGACTCGTCGTTGCGTTGCACGACCAAGTCGTTGCCCTGCAGGATGCGCCACTCGTAGTAGCGCGCCACGGGGCTGTTGCCGTTGGCCGTGAAGAGGATGTCGAGCGGCGCGGACCCTTTGAGGGTGGTGGATTCGGTAGGGCGCTCAAGTTCGTTGGTATAGATATTCTCCGCCTCGGTACCTCGAATAGTGGTTACGGTGACGGGATGTGCGGCGACGGCGCATGCCTCGTATTCGTCAGAGAGGATGGTGTCGGGCTCGAGGCCGAGGGCGATGGCAATAGGGTCGGCAGAGAGGCGGAAAACGGTATTGCGCAAGGGTGCTCCTGCCGTGATGCGGAGGGGTTTGTCCGGCGTAGAGGGATAGAGTATGACGGAGTCGATGCAGACGGAGTCCTGCCACTCTTCGAGCCAAGTGAGGGAGGTGTATCGCAATTCGGCCCGGCGGTCGATGGTGCGCTTCTGTCCGTATTCGGAGAAATAACTGATTTCGGGGATGTCGGCCGTAAGCAGGAGAGAGGTCTGCTGACAGCGGGTGTCGTCGGCGAGGTCGGGTTCGAGGGAGAGGAGCTTCAGCCGGCGGGCGGAATAGTCAATGACCCAGAAGGACTCGCGCCCCTTGTCGGTATGGACGATATAGCCGGTATTGTCTTCGGCATTATACCACTCGTCCATGCCGGAGTCGGCGAGGAGTACGGAGTCGGTGCCGTTGATGCGATAGAGGCGGTTGACAGGTCCGTCGGTCCGGATAGCGGCATTGGTCAGGTCTTTGAAGACGAAGACATGTCCGATACCCTGCGGGTCGGGGAGACTCCACGCATCGGGCGCACTGACAATCTGCTGGCCGCGCATAGGAAGCACGGTCAGCAGAAAGAGTGATAATGTCAGTAGCAGTCTCCTCATCTTATTTGTTGACGCGGAAACGCTCGTTGCCGTTCAGGAAGTAGTCCACAATCTGTCGTGCGGCAGCGATGCCGGCATTGATGTTGGCTTCAGCGGTTTGTGCCCCCATCTTCTTTGGCGTCGAGAAATAGCGTCCGGCGAAGAGTTCCTGCATCTTCTGGTCGGATGCGGGCATGATGTCGGTGACATAGCGGATGTCGGTGCGCTCCTGCATGAGACAGATGAGTTCATCCTCGTTGATGACCTCCTTGCGGGCGGTGTTGACGAGGATGCCCCCCTTGGGCATACGGCTGACGAGAGCGTAGTTGATGCTCTGGCGGGTCTCAGGCGTAGCGGGAATATGGAGGGATACGATATCGGCCTGTGCATAGAGTTCTTCGGCCGAATGAACGGGTGTAACGCCAGCAGCGGTCATGGCCTCATCGGGGCAATAGGCATCGAAGGCGATGACGTTCATGCCGAAACCTTTGGCGATACGTGCGACGTTGCGTCCCACATTGCCGAAGGCATGGATGCCGAGGGTCTTGCCCATGAGTTCGGTTCCGGAGGTGCCGTTGTAGAAATTGCGCACGGCATAGACCATGAGGCCGAGGGCGAGTTCAGCTACGGCGTTGGAGTTCTGGCCGGGCGTGTTCATTGCGACGACGTTGCGGGCAGTAGCGGCAGCGAGGTCGATATTGTCGTAGCCTGCGCCGGCACGGACAACAATCTTGAGCTGGCGGGCCGCGTCGAGGACTTCGGCATCGACAATATCGGAGCGGATGATGAGGGCATCGGCATCGGCTACGGCCTCTTTGAGTTGGTCTTTGGAGGTATATTTCTCGAGGAGAGCCAGCTGATAGCCGGCCGCTTCTATTTCTTTACGGATGCCGTCAACGGCCACTTTGGCGAACGGCTTCTCGGTTGCAACAAGTACTTTCATTTTTTTCACAAGGGTTGTATAGAACACGCTTCGCGGCGCGGTCTTGTTATAAGAATCAGGTGTTCTGTAGGTGTAATACGACATTAGATTTTTGCTTCGTATTCGCGGATGCAGTCAACGAGAGCCTGCACGCCTTCGACATCCATAGCGTTGTAGCAGGAAGCGCGGAATCCGCCGACGAGGCGGTGACCCTTGATGCCGACCATACCCTTGGCCGTGGCGAACTTGAAGAAGTCGTCGAAGAGGTCTTCGTAGCCGGGTTTGAGGACGAAGCAGATGTTCATGCGGCTGCGGTCTTCTTTCTCCATGATGGTGGGCGTAAAGATCTTGCTGTTGTCGAGGCAGCTGTAGAGGAGGTCGGCCTTCTGCTGGT
Organism: Paludibacteraceae bacterium; assembly: GCA_017464025.1. GTDB lineage: Bacteria > Bacteroidota > Bacteroidia > Bacteroidales > Paludibacteraceae > Colicola. Next base: position 16,947 of record JAFUEI010000027.1, read on the forward strand.
TGCGCTCGTCCATCCAGCGGAGTCCGCCGTGCTCTTTGAGCCAGCGCATGTTGAGCAGCGCGGTGTAGATAGGCAGAACGGGAGGCGTGTTGAACATGGAGCCGCCGTCGATATGGGTCTGATAGTTGAGCATGGTGGGGATGTAGCGGTCCACATGGCCGAGGCATTCTTCTTTGATGATGACGAAGGTAACGCCTGCGGGAGCGATATTCTTCTGTGCGCCGCCGTAGATGATGTCGTATTGGCTGACGTCAACAGGCCGGCTCAGGATATCGGAAGACATATCGGCCACGAGGCGAACGCTACCCTTCTTGCTGTAGATCTGCTCCAACTTGCGGTTGGATATCTCGGTGCCGTAGATGGTGTTGTTGGTGGTGATATGCATGTAGTCGGCATCCTGCGGGACATCGAAGTCCATAGGGATGGAGTTGGTGGAAGCCGCAAGTTCGACAGCCTCAGCACCGAAGACGCCGGCCAGCCCTTTGGCTTCCTTGAGGGCTTTCTTGGACCAAACGCCCGTGTTCAGATATGCGGCCTTTTTGCCCATGAGGTTGTAGGGGACCATGCAGAACTGGAGGCTTGCGCCGCCGCCGAGGAAGATGACACGGTAGCCTTCGGGAATGCCGAGAAGCTCTTTCATGAGGGCTTCGGCCTCGTCCACAACAGGCTGGAAATACTTGGCACGGTGGGAGATCTCAAGGATGGATAGTCCCTCGCCCTGGAAATCGAGAACTGCATCCGCCGTCTGACGGATGACTTCCTGCGGCAGGATGCTGGGTCCTGCATTGAAATTGTACTTTTTCATGAGTTTATGAATTAAGATTAGTTGTTTTGTAATCTTGCGGCAAAGATACGGATTTATTCGGAGATGCACAAGTATCCGCCGTTTTTTTCAGGCAAATATATCAAAGCACCCCACGGGGGAAAGACGCGTCGGCGGCACGTCTCCTACCCCAAAATGCACCAATGGCACGCCTCTCAGCCGAGAACGTGCCATTGGGTGCGGGGAAGAATTTATTTCTTGGTGAGCTTGGCGTTCATGGCGTCTTTCCATTTGCTGCCCTTGGGCTCAATCTGCTTCGCTTTGTCGGCGAGAGCCTCCTTGGCGGCTCTGGCGACGTCTTTGACCGTCTGCTTGGCGGCATCAAGAGCCGCATTGGCTGCAATCTTAGCCTCCTCAACCATATCCACCTTTTCCATCCAGCAGACGGTCTGCCCCTTGGCGACCATCTCGCCCTGCTCTTTCTCGACAGCAACGATACGGCTGTTTTCGAAAGCCGTGAGGACCTCCATGCCATGCTGCGTCTGAAGCATGCAGACTTGTTCGCCTTTGAGGAAGAGCTTGCCGTGTACGGGCTTGGCCGAGCCCTCGTCGGTATTGATTTCCCAGAGCAGTCGTCCGCTCACGGGAGCCTCAAGGGGTTCGGCATTGGGGTGCAGGATAGCGCGCTTGTCGGCGGCCGAGAGGAAGGTAATCTGCTTGCCTCCGGCGGCCGCTTTCTCCATTCGCTCAAGCAGGTCTTTGTTGAACTGCTCTTTGGCCAGACCTGACTTGTACTCGCGATACTGCTTGTCGTGCATAGCAAACTCGAAGAGCTCTTCGTCGTCCTGCCCGCGATCCCAGCCGAGTTCTTCCATCTCCTTGATATACTTGGGCAGTACATCGGGATAGAGCTTCTGCGGGTCGTCGGTATAGAACTCATAGCCTTTTTCCTTGGCGAGCTCGATGATTTCAGGCGCAAGCGTGCCGGGCAGTTTGCCGGACTTGCCGAGAATCATACCCCACATGGCAGGGTCCATACGCGTGAAGTCTTTCTCGCCCATGGAGCGGCTGAAGAGGTTCATGAGGGCGGCATTCTTGACATACTGCGAGAAAGGAGTGACGAGGCACGGCGTGCCGAGCATGGGCCAGATGCGCTGTACTTCGTTGAAGAGCTCGACGAGGAGTTCGTCTTCGTTGAGTTCCTTCTCGCCCTTCTTGCGCAGGTTGGCATTGATGGCAGCGTGCATCCCCTTGAGGTCGGCCATGAGCGAGCCCATCATGCCGCCCGGCAGTCCGCAGCCGACGAGCAGCGAAGACATGAGTGCGTTCTTGGGGTCAATCCAGTAGCCAAGGAAGTCGTCGATGAAAGACTGCGTGAGAGAGCGTGCCTCCATGTAGGCTTTCATGTTGATATCCTTGACAAGGAAGCCTGCATCGCGCAGCATGGCCTGGATGGTGATAACATCGGGATGAACCTTGCCCCAGCTGAGAGGCTCCATGGCCACGTCAAGCACATCGCCGCCCGCCTTCGCCACCTCGAGCATAGATGCAACGGAGAAGCCCGGGCCCGTATGCCCGTGATACTGGATGATGATGTCGGGATGCTTCTCCTTGATGGCCGCCACGATGGTGCCCAGCATGGCAGGACGACCTATACCCGCCATATCCTTCAGACAAATCTCCTGTGCACCGCCCTCGATGAGCTGCTCGGCGAGATTGATATAATACTCGGCGGTGTGCACCTTGGAATAGGTGATACACATG
>JAFUEI010000004.1 GCA_017464025.1 Paludibacteraceae bacterium
GCTTTTTTAATTTTTCTTTTTTTAATTTTTAATTAGCAAACTGAGGGGGTCCAATCCCTCACTTTCCGCTTAAAAAGATTAGGGGCATCCAATAGGACGCTCCTAATTCTTTTTTTGAGAAGGCGAGAATCTTCTTATCTCACTTCGTTCGAACGATTATTTTAAGCCTTACAGTTATTACACATGTAGAACATCTTTCACAGAATAAATTCTGCTTATAGCGTCAAAGGTGAAGAACTGGTCGTCCAAGACCATCCAGTCCTCGCGCTGCGCACTACTTAAACGTTTAATGTCAGGAAACAAACTAATCGGCACAAGTACCTCGCGCCCATCCGTCAAATACACAGCCATCTTACCACGTTTCTCACCAAAAGCGAGTTTGCGAATTCCCAAATTAGTGTCTTTTAACTTGCACATAGTTTTACTTGTTTAATGTTAGTATTGTCACTTTATTACCTGCAAAAACTTTATCAATTTGTTTATTGATGGTCTCCCAATTCTTGTCTATGGCTTTAATAATATCGGCTTCCTCTTGTGCAGAAAGGTTAGACCAGTCAATCTCAATGCATTTTTCTCCGTTGCGCTCAATCCAAACCTTGGCGACCGTGCTCCCTCTGTGCGTTTTGCTACGTTTCTTGCCTTTGTGAATAACATGTACATGCCGGCGATTTTCTGTGGCATCAGAAGGAAAGACAGCCAAAATAAAGTTTAGTATAAAAGCAAGTTTCCCCATAAACTTTGCTACTTTTGGCTAATATAGCCGTTTTTCTTGTGCCTGACAGCACTTGATTAAAAGTGCTGCAAAGTTACCACTTTTTTCCGACATATGCAAGGGTTTGCTATCTTTTTAGAGAGTTTTGAGTCATAATTTTAGGTTCAAGACAACTTTAGAACTACACCTCTAAAGTTGTTTTGAACCATTAACCTACCTGTAAGCAGTAGGAAACAATACCCCAAAGGCGTTTGAAAATACCGTCCCTTCCTCCTCCCCCCCCGCTTTTTTAATTTTTAATTTTCAATTTTTAATTAGCCTCCCCCCCCTCCTTTCTCCATTCATTTTGTCATCTCATCTCCCAGTCTTGTTAAATCGTGTTTGCAAATTTGTGTATTTGTAGCACTTTTTGTAACTTTGCCCCGATTTTGATGTGCCCTCGGGCAATCGGAATAACTACACATCCCTTCGTACTAACTATCAACCCAAATATTTTTCATTATGAAACAGACTTTTACCCGAACACTGCTCGCCGTGGCGCTCTTCGTCACCTCGCTGGCGGGCTATGCGCAGAAGACTGCGCTGAGTGAAGAGTTTGCAGGCTCGTCCTTGCCGGCGGGCTGGACGCAGACAGGTTCCGTATGGAAAGTGGCCGACGGCTACGCCGTGTTCAGCACGTTCACTGCCGGTGCCTCCGACCGACTGCTGACGCCACTTACCGACGTCTCCTCGCTCTCTTCCGCACCCATCGTGGCTATCACCGCACGTCAGACCGTACGCAACAACACGGTGGACTATCTGACCCTCTATTACCGCACCGATGCGACTGCCGAATGGACCGAAGCCGTCTCTTGGAAACTGCCCCGCGGTGGGTCCGAAGTGACCTATTCCTACACCTGCCCCGAGGCCGTGAAGACGGCTGGCAAACTGCAGCTGGCCATCCAGGGCGACAACAACTCCGCTGGCGGTATCTATCTCAACAGCCTCGTCATACGCGGCATCTCGCGCTGCACCGCTGCGCCTACTGCCCTCACGGTCGAGCCTGAGTCGCTCACCGGCGTATCGGCTTTCATCTCATGGAACGTTACCTCCGCCGCTGTGGATGTCAAGGTCTCCACTACGGCCATCACCGATTTCTCCCTGAAGGCCGATGTCTTCGATGAAGCCGCCTATACCTACAGCGACCTCGAACTCGGTGCTGACGGCGACAACGCTGCCGCACTCGTCCCCAGCACTACCTATTATGTCTATGTCCGCGGCAACTGCGGCGACGGCGATGTCTCCGAATGGGTCGAGACGTCCTTTACTACGCCCTGCGCCACCCTCGCTTCGCTCGAAGAGGACTTCGACCACGGCGTCACCACCATGCCCGACTGCTGGACTACCTACAACATCCAGGCCAACGGCTCTCCCACCACCACTACCACCTATCAGGTAAAGCCCTCCACAACGGCCAAGAAGAGCGGCACGCATGCCCTCTATTTCTACAATACGGCTACCTATGCCAACAGCTACGCCTTCCTGCCCCTCGTCGGTGATATCAGCAGCAAGCAGATTTCCTTCTCTGTCTATTCCAATGCTTCAACGGCTTCCTACAACCGGACCATCCATATCGCTCTCGCTTCCTCGCAGGCACCCGCTTCCATCGACGGATCCTCTGTCGTGACGCTCACCCTGCCCGAGCACAAGCAGTGGTACGACCTGGCAGTTTCCTTCAAAGGCTATTCCGGCCAGGGCAAGTACATCGTCATCTATGTCGCCGATGCACCCTCTACATCCCAACTCTTTGTGGACGATGTCAAGGTCGATGCCGCACCCGACTGTGCCGCACCCTTCTTCCCCGTCGTTAGCGGCAAAGATGCCACCTCAGCTTCCCTCGCTTGGATCAGCGGATCTGTGGCTGACGCAGCATGGAACGTAGTCGTTTCTACGAAGACGCTCGACGAGACGGCTCTCGCCACTGTCACGACCGCTACCGATGGCGTTGTCTTTGCAGGAGCAGCCAACTCCAATCCCTTCACCGTCACCGGACTCACCCCCGCCACTACCTATTATTGGTATGTCCAGACAGGCTGCAGCGGCACTTCCACTTGGGTGCAGGGAGCAACCTTCAAGACGGCCATACGTATCGACGCACTCCCCTATACCCAGGACTTCGGCAACGAAGAAGGCAGTTTCGCCGAGAATACCTATACCCAGCCTCAGGAGCAGTATGTGCTCGGCGTGCGCAATAGCTCCACCGATGCCGCTGTCTTCGTCACCTCTGGCACCAATGCAGGCAAGGCAGGAACATCTACTTCCAATACCTATGTTTCGCCCCTCTTGAGCAATGCGCAGGACCACAGCGAAGGCGCTCTCTACACGAACTCGCTCTACCTCAAGGCCGGTTCCGCTACCCTTCGGCCTTACATCATCCTGCCCGCTATGCCCGACAAGTATGATGTCAAAAACCTCATGATTACCTTCTACGTCTATAGCGCCACCGCCGGTAAAGGCGTCGAGATTGGCGTCACGGAAGAGATGAACAACAACATCCCTACCGGACAGATGATGAAGGAAGGAGGCAAGTACCAGAAGGTCGGCGAATACCTCGTGCAGACCGCCAAGACGTGGGAGAAAGTACAGATGCCGCTTGGCCGATACACAGGCAACGGCAGGTTCATCACCATCATGACGGCCGCTCTGGCTTCCAATGCCGTCTATATCGACGACATCACCGTCGAGGAGTCACCCGTCTGCTGGCCCGTCGTTGACCTTGCCGGCGAAACCCTCTCCTCCAATAGCCTCCGCTTCTCGTGGGACGAGCAGGGCGCAAGCACCTCTTGGGAAGTCAATGTCAGCACCTCCAAACTCACCGACCCCGCCACGCCGGGCGACCTCGTTGCAGGTGACGTTCCTGTACTTACTGAGAAGAGCCTTACCCTCACCGACCTGCAACCCGGACAAACCGTTTATTGCTATGTACGCCCCAAGGGCTGCGACGTCGATTGGCAGGAGACTTCCGCCACCACCGTCTATGCCTATACCGCTCTCCCCTATGAGAACGATTTCTCCAAGTACGACCCTGACATCGCTATGAGTCTCACAGGCCGTCCTACCGCGTTGGACCACCAGCCCTACGACCTTACCACTGGCATCGTCAAGACGTCCTCCGCTGCCAACATCCCTTATCTCACCCCCTATCTCGCCAACAACGCTTGGGACAATGCACCGGAGGGTGTCACCCCCAACTCTCTTGTATTCAAGGTGACCGGCTCTACCAACACCGGCGCTTGGGCGGCGCTGCCCGAAATGGCTGTCAGCGGTATGTCGGTCGCCGACCTGGCCGTATCTTTCTATGGCTATTTCGTTACTTCCGCCATGATGACGGGTACCACCAATATCACTACCCTCAAGTCCGGCTTCCTTAAGGTCGGTGTGAGCGAGACGCCTTTCATCACTTCGCTCGACCAAATCACCGAAGTACAGCAGGTGCGCTGCCTCACGGCTTCTACGCCACAGCGCTTCGTTGTTCCCTTCACGCAGTATGAGGGCAAGGGCAAGTTCATCGTCTTCTATGCTGACACCGTGGGCAACAACATCTTTGTGCTCGACAACATCCGCGTCACGGCCAACACCGATGCCCAGCAAGTCACTAATGTAGAGGTCGCTGACATCACCTCCACCGGCGCTTCCCTCAGCTGGCTTGAGAATGGACGCGCTTCTTCCTGGACGGTGCGTATCTATGAGGGACTCGTCACCGACCCCGCTACCGAAGGCTATACCGATATCAACGCCACCGTCAAGACCGGCTTCGCCCTTACAGGACTCAAGAGCGACCAGCTCTACAGCCTCTTCGTTCGCTCCGAGCAGACCGGACAGTCCGGCGAGTGGTCGCTGATGACACGCTTCATCACGGCTTGCGCTGGACCCAAGTCCATTGGCGACGGCTGGTTCGACAACCTCAACGCATACGATGCGAATGTTTACACCGAAAAGCCTGTCCTCTCTTCGTGCTACGACTTCATGTCCTCCGAATACAGCAACAAGACCTATTGGCCCAATATCGTCACCGGCAATGGCGTCTCCTCCACATGGGTGGACGACCATACCTTGGGACGCGTCGCCGAAGGCCGGATGCTCGCACTCGGAGCTTCCACAACCTACTATCAGCACCATGCCGTCATCCTGCCTGAGTTCTCCGAACCTCTCAACACCCTCCAGATCCGCTTCTACGGCAAGGCTGGCGCTTCATGGCTCGCCAGCTCCGGCACCTACGGCTGGGCAATGGTTGGCGTCTATGACGAGGCTACCGGCAAACTGGAAGAAGTCACCGAAGTAATGTGTGCCAAAGCGCAGACTTGGCAAGAGTTCACCGTGCCCTTCGAGAGCTACACCGGATCCGGCAAGCGCATCGCTATCTTCACCGACAACGAGGTCTTCACCGCACGTGGCTACCGCGGCACCGGCAAGACCAGCCTCATGTATATCGACGACATCTCTGTCACCAAGATTCCGACTTGCCGCCGCATCATCTCCGTCTATCCTTCCGATATCGACACCGTCAGCGCTACCATCAACTGGGCCGCTGCCGCCAACGAAACGGCTTGGAACATCAAGGTCTTCACCACCGAACCCGAAGATGTGGCTACGGCCACTGCCGTCTTCGAGAAGACCAACCTCACCGACAAGTTCTGCAAACTGACGGGACTCACCCCGGGCACGGAATACTATGCCTGTGTGCAGGCCGCCTGCGGTGGCGAGTGGAGTCAGCCTCTTGCCTTCAGCACTACCTACAGCGCGGTCGGTTTGCCCTACACCCTCGATATCCCGCAGTCGGGTACCAACGGATTGCTGCCTGACTATACCTTCCGCGCCGGCGAGGAGGTGGGCTCCAATGCAGGTGTCGGAATCTATAAATATGCCTATTGGAACAGCACCTCTATCCGCCACATGATGATTGCCCAGTCTCAGCAAACGGCCGACAACTACTTCATCCTGCCGCTCACCGTCGAGAAGAACGCCACCAAGCTCCAGCTCAGCTTCGACCTCACCACCTATAGCCGTACTGCCACGCACTACTTTGAGGTGGGTGTCGTTACCGACCCCAACAATATGGCTACCTTCGCCCCCGTCCGTCAGGATACAGTGACAGGCTTCCAGGCTACGACGGCTGCTACTACCTCCGAATGGAAGAAGTGTATCTATACCTTTGAAGACTACAAGGGCGACGACTTCGGCAACAAGGGCGCTTACCTCGCCATCCACTACAAGGGGGCGGTCAATACAGCAGGCTCTTGGATTACCAGCCGTCTCTATCTGACCAACATCACCCTCTCGCGCTTCACCACCTGCATCACGCCTACCGACCTTGCCGTGCAGCAGACCGGCGATGTGCCTGCTATTTCCACCGACACCGTGGCCCTCTCGTGGACCGACCTCTTCCCCGAATCTGACTTCGAGGTACGCCTCTTCACGCAGAAACCCGTAGCTTCCAATTCCACGGCCGGACTCTCCGACGACGACATCAATGCTACGCCCTACCTGAAAGAATTCCAGGTAAGCAAACTCACCGAACTCGTTGTCAAAGGCCTCGAACCTAATACGCCCTACTATGCTGCCGTTCGTATGAACTGCGGTGCCGAGGGCGTCACCTCGTGGAGCAACCTCCTCAGCTTCCGCACACATTCGCTCAAGCCACAGCCGCTGCCCTACTTCGAGAACTTCGAGGAAATCACCGGAGCCGGAAGCAACACCAAGGTGCTGCCCGAGAACTGGGACATCGTACGCGCTACCACCTCGTCCTACGGAGGTGTCAACAGCGGATCCGTCTATGAGGGCACCTGCAAGATGAACATTCCTTCCGGCGATATGGTCATCACACCCGAACTCGACCTCACCAACTGGAACGGACTCTTCGTCGCCTTCTACGCCATCTCCGTCAACGACTACAATGTCCACAATATCAATATCTACGCCGTCTCGGCCGATGGTAGCGACAAGCAACTCGTCAAGACTGTCGAGAAGGGCTTCCGTGGCTACAATGTCTATGTACCTGTCTATGCCGACCTCAGTTCCTACACCGGCACATATAACCGTATCGGTATCGAGTCCACCTATAATACGTTTATCGACAATCTCCTGATTGGCAACACCACCGCTACCTATCCCGTTCAGGAACTCGCCGCGGCACCCGTTTCCGACACATGGGCCGTCATCAGCTTCATGGAGCTCAATCCTGCACAGCAGGGCTGGACCGTCGAGTATGGTGCCAAGGGATTCTCTCTCGGCACCGGTACGCAGAAGCAGATCACAGCGCTCACCGACACCCTCAAGGGCCTCACGCCCAACACGGCTTACGATGTCTATGTACGTCCCAATGCCGGAACTGTCGTTTGGAGCCGGCCCGTCACCTTCACCACCGAGAAACCTGTTGTCAACATCGCTGACTATGGCACCGACACATTCGCCAAGGTGGACGACGAGTGGAACTTCATCCAGTTCGCCGGCTACGAGCGCTACCTCTGGATGTACCGCACCGTTGAGGTCACCGACCCCGCCACCTATATGGCTACCGTTGTGGCCGACCAGCCCGACAACCTCTTCTTCCTCCGTGCGGCGATAGCTCCGGCTGACTATTCCATCTACAACCAGAACTGTCTGCACCGGCCCAACGGATTGTTTGCCAACAACGTCTCTATTATCAGCTTCGACAGCAACGACAAGTCGCTCGGCTGCACCACGCTCCTCAATGCAAGCAATGCCGGAGGCTACGACACGGTTGCTGCCAAGGTAACCCTGCCCGCTGCCGGACTCTACCGCATCTATGTGCTCTACTATTACAACACCACCGGACAAGTCATTCCCGTGCAGAAGCCCGCTCCGCTCCGCAGCATCGGATTTGAACCCTATCTCTGCCTCACGCCGCAGGCCGTCACGCTCAACGCCACCGAGCCTGCTGCTGCCTCATTCTCGTGGCAGGGCGGCAAGAAGAGCAGCCATCAGGTTATCGTCGCCGCACGCGGCCTCAGCAACCCCTTCGCACTCGCTGCCGATGCTCCCGAACTGGCCGAACGCGACAGCCTCGCCGTCGGTGTCACCACGTGGAAGAGTACCAAGCTCGTGCCCAACAAGGACTATTCATTCTATGTCCGCGGCATCTGCGAGGACGGTGAGCCTACCGAATTTGTAGAACTGCCCTTCACTACGCCTTGCGCGCCGGCCGAACTGCCACTCCGTGAGGAGTTCGACGAAAGCTTCAGCTTCTCGAACACTTGCTGGACAGCCCGGAAGACGGCCGAAACGTCCCTGAGCACCGAGTGGACGCATCCCGTCAACTTCACCGACAACGACGTCACAGTTACTGCCCTCTCCGTGGCCAAGAACGAACTGCTCGTCTTCCCGCCTGTGGAGGCTGCTGTCAGCAAGCTCCGTCTCCGCGCACGCTTCACCCTCGGTAGCGGTATCTCCGGTTCCACCACCGCTACGGCTGTTATCGGAGTGATGGCCGATGCCAACAATCCCGACTCCTTCGAGCAGTTGCAGACCATCACCGTCAAGGCGAAGGATAACTCCAACTCGCCCATTGCCTATGTCGATGTCAACCTCCGCCTCAATACCTATACAGGCGACGGCAAGGTGCTTGCCATCAAGACTGCCAACTCGGGCTGGGCACTCCTCATCGACTACATCGAGCTCTCCGAACTCAGCACCTATATGGAGCCTGAGAACGTCACCGTAAGCAATGTCACCAAGACCACGGCACTGCTCACCTGGCTGTCTGCGGGAACCGAAAACGCTTGGAACGTCCGCCTCAACGACGCCGATCCTGTCCGTGTTACCGACAATCCCTACACCATCACTGGGCTCACCCCGGGTGAGGACTACACCGTGCAGGTACAGGCCGTCTATGGCGATACCGCATCCATCTGGACCGACCCCGTCGCCTTCCTCACACGCTGCGACGTGCTGCCTACGCCCTTCAACGAGACCTTCGATTCCGCTTCCGCCGGTATGCGTATGGATGCCCGCTGCTGGGATCTCAAACGCTCCGAAGGCACCTTCGCACAGGTAACGGCTGGCGAAGCCGCACTCACGGCTCCACTCGTGGGAGCAGGCAACGATATCTACACCTGGCGTATCAGCGCCGGAACCGCCGACAACCGCTTCGCCTACATCAACGAGAACGAGCATCAGGCTTGGCTCATCTCGCCGCAGATAGCCGTTCCTGCCAACGCACGACTCACCTACCAGCTCTATCTCTACCGTACCAACACCACCTCGCCGCAGACCATGCAGGGCACATTCAACCTCGCTGTCAGCACCGATGACGGGGCTACTTGGAAGGCACTCGGTTCCCCCGTGCTCCCCAAACTCGTTGGCAACGGTGAGTGGAACTCCTTCTCGGCTTCTCTCGATGCCTATGCCGGACAGAATGTCCGCATCGCATTCGTACACGCTGCCACGAACGCTACCGCTACCACCCTCCGTATCGACAACGTGCATATCAACTGTGTACAGACCGTCGAGCAGAAGGCGCTCGTTTGCGAAAATGCCGCTTGGGACAACGAATACGGATTTGTCATCACCGCCGATATGATTGAGCCCGGCAAAGACTCTCTGCTCACACGCTTCGACATGAATGACGCTTCTTGCGATATCGACTATGCCATCACCCTCAGCCGCAAGGCTGTCGAGAAAGAGACCGTCGAGCGTGAGTACTGCGGTTCTTCCTACACCTACGTCGATGCCGTCAGTGAAAACGAGACCGTCATCACCGCCGATATGCTTGCCCAGGGAAGCGAGTTCCTCATCCAGGAAACGTCGGCCGACGGCTGCGCACGCGAGGTAACGCTCAAGCTCTCCCTCGCCCCGGGCTGCAGCCCCACTGCGCTCGATGAGTCCGCTGACCTCGGTCTTACGCTCACGCCCAACCCCGTGCGTCCGGGTCAGACCATGCAGCTCACCGTCGGTGCCGCCGTGCGCGAAGCCGCTGTCTATGATGCCACCGGCAAACTCGTCGGACGCATCAGCGACATCTCCGCTGCCGCCACTACGGCTGGCATCACGGCCCCTGCCGCCACTACGGCTGACATCACGGCCCCTGCCGCCACCGGTATGTATATGCTCCGCATCATCCTTACCGACGGCACCCGCCGCACCGCACGCTTCATCGTGAAGTAACCCCGCTGAAGCAACCCCGCTGAAGCACCCCGCTGAAGCACCCCGCTGAAGCAACCCCGCTGAAGCAATCCGCTGAAGCAATCCCGCTGAAGCAATCCCGCTGAAGCAATCCGGCGCCGGTTGGTCCTCTCATTCTGAAGTGACCCTCGGCCTCCCCGCAGCCCCCCTGCCTCCGCAGAGGGGCTGCATTTTGTCTCCGTCCCTCCACCCCCTCCATGCCTCCCACCGCCCCACCCACCGTTCCTCCCTCCGCCCCACCCACCGTTCCTCCCTCCGCTCCTCCCTCCGCCCCACCCACCGTTCCTCCCTCCGCCCCACCCACCGCTCCTCCCTCCGCCCCTCCCACCGCTCCTCCCTCCGCCCCTCCCGCTTTTTTTCATTTTTAATTTCCTATTGGTAA
>JAFUEI010000028.1 GCA_017464025.1 Paludibacteraceae bacterium
ACGCAGTCGGCACTCACAGGAAGCGAATACATCAGCGGATTCACCACACAGGATATCACCGACTACGACTATTCATTCAACACCCACCAACTCTACACCCACTATCGGTTCTTTTTCCCAAACGACGATATGCAGCCAGCCGTCAGCGGCAACTACGCCCTGAAGATTTATGAAGACGGCGACCCAGACAAAGCCGTTGCCTACGTATGTTTCTGCGTTGTAGAGCCGATGGCTGACATAGATGTGCGCCTGCGTACCAATACCGACATCGAGCTGGCGGGGCGCTACCAACAATTGGATATTGATGTCAGCACTGTCTCGCTCAACGTCACCAATCCTGCTGACGAACTAAAACTAATAGTGCAGCAAAACGGGCGGTTTGACAACCTAGTGTATGCCCCCCGCCCCACTTATGTGGAATCCGGCCGGCTACGTTGGCTCAACTGCCGCAACCTTATTTTTGAAGGAGGCAATGAGTATCGCCACTTCGACCTCGCTTCCGTATATATATACGGTCAAAACGTGGACCATATCGAATACGACCGCAACGTCTTCCACGCCTTCCTTTATCCCGATGAAACCGATGCTTCCGCCCCCTATCTCTCGGCTTTTGACAAAAACGGCCAATATGCCGTGCATGCAGAGCGCACCAACGACAGCGATTACGAGGCAGATTATATGTGGGTGCATTTTCTCCTTCCCCGAAAATCACCATGGTTTGACGGTAGCATTTTCATTGGAGGAGACTTGAGCGACAATGCCTTTACCAACGGCAACCGCATGAGTTACGACAACGAGCACCAAGCCTACTATGGCTCACTCTATCTCAAACAAGGAGCTTATGATTACCAGTATTTCTTCCTCGGGAAAGGCAGCCGACAAGCCACCCTGCTACGCACAGAGGGCTCTCACTGGCAGACGCAGAATGAATATACCATAATGGTCTATTACCGGCCTTTCGGAGCACGCGCCGACCGCCTTATCGGCTTCAAACGCTTGCAATGACCCATTGATTTCATACCCGCATGCCCCTATTTCCGCATGAACGGCACATCCCAGTTACGCAGGAGTGATTACGTATTCATCAGAATGGCGGTGTGGCAAGCTACGACCCCTGCCGTCTCAGTACGGAGACGCGAATTGCCAAGCGAGACGGGCACAAAACCCAAGGCCAGAGCATCATCCACCTCCTGCTGGGAGAAATCGCCTTCCGGGCCAATCAGTATCAGGCAAGAACGGCCCTTCCTGATTTCGTCTTTCAACTCATGCTTGTCTTCCTTGTAGCAATGTGCGATGAAACGAGTCTCTTCGTGCGCATTGCGGATGAAACTATCGTAGTCAGTCAGCGGATTCAGCCGAGGCAGATAGGGTGTGAGGCTCTGCTTGGCCGCACTGAGGACTATCTTCTGCAAACGGTCTTCGCGAATCTGCTTGCGCTCGGAGAACCTGCAGAGAAGCGGAGTGATTTCATCAACACCTATTTCGGTGCACTTCTCCACCATCCACTCCATGCGCTCAATATTCTTGGTTGGCGCGATAGCAATATGCAGACGGAATTTGTGAGACGGATGCTGCAGTTCGCGGGAGAGCACTTCAAACTCGCAATGCTTCGGATGCGGATTGGTGATGCGGGCTGTGTAGGTGAAGCCGCACCCGTCGGTAAGCAGAATTTCGTCTCCACGGGTATAGCGGAGTACACGCACACAATGCGCCGACTCCTCCTCGGAGAGGCAACAGGATACGGCGATATCGGGAGTATAGAAAAGATACATGGGGAAGAGGGGAAGAGACGTTCTGAGGGTTATTGACTACATTTCCTGTTCTTTGAGACGCTCTGCATTTTCGGCGACCTGCAGAGCATCAATAACGCCTTGTATATCGCCATCCATGAAGGCGGCCAAATTGTAAACCGTATAGCCTATACGGTGGTCAGTGATACGCCCCTGAGGATAGTTGTATGTACGAATCTTAGCCGATCGGTCACCGGTAGAGACCATTGTTTTGCGTCGTGCCGCGATATCATCGATATATTTCTGGTGCTCCTTGTCATATATCTGTGTCCGCAGGCGCGAAAGGGCACGCTCCTTGTTTTTGGGTTGGTCGCGCGTCTCGGTACACTCAATAAGAATTTCTTCGGTAACACCCGTATTAGGATTACGCCAAAGATAACGCAAACGAACGCCGGACTCCACCTTGTTGACATTCTGACCGCCGGCTCCGCCGGAACGGAAAGTCTCCCAACGAATTTCCCCTTCATTGATTTGCACCTCGAATTCATCGGCTTCCGGCAGTACCGCCACGGTGGCAGCACTGGTATGGATACGCCCCTGCGTCTCCGTGACCGGCACACGTTGTACACGATGAACTCCACTCTCATACTTGAGAGTGCCATATACATTCTGCCCCGTAACGTTGAAAATAATCTCTTTATAGCCGCCGGCGGCTCCCTCGGTGAAGGACGAGACGGTCTGTTGCCAACCCTTGAGTTCGATATACTTGCTGTACATCCGATAGAGATCCCCTGCAAAGAGAGCAGCCTCGTCTCCTCCAGTGCCACTTCTGATTTCCATCACGACATTCTTGCCGTCTTCCGGATCAGCCGGCAGAAGCATCAGTTTCAGGTCTTCCTCCAAGGAAGGAATCTGCGGTTCCAGTTCGTCTATCTCCGCCTTGGCCATCTCACGGAGTTCCGGATCTTGTTCGTTGAAATAAAGTTGGCGGGCCTCCTCAAGATGCGAAAGAGCCGTCTTATAAGCTCCGGCAGCATGTAACACACGCTCCAAATCGTGATATTCGCGATTGAGACGCACGTAACGCTGCTGGTCTGCGATGACAGCAGGGTCGGTTATGAGTAATCCCACCTCATGGAATTTGGCCTCCAAGCCGTCTATCCTGTCCAATATGCTCATGGTTGGAGTTCTTTGTAATGTCCTGTTACTATACCTGTTTCAGCTTTCTCACAGAGATTGTTGACAATTTGTTGTAACCGCCATTCCAACACGTCACGATAAACCTTACGGGAAACAAAGATATTAAAGAACCAACCGAAACGCACATTGAGGTCAAGTGTGAGGACATGCAGATTCTCATCCAACGGCTTGACGTGGAAGGTGGCATTGGCCATCTTGAGCAAACTGCCCGAATAGTCGATATCCACCCGTGCATGACGCACACCATCCGTCACTGTATCCGTCAGCAGGCTGGAAATCTTGATATTCTTGAAAGTGCGCAATCCTGGAACTTTTACATCCACAATGATATATCCGTAATGAAGGGCCGGGTCATAGTAGGTATCCTTATAGACAATAGCTATAGCATCTTTCTCAGCATCACCTTTGTCTTCCGTACCGAGAAAAGCCCACGTACCTAGACGATTGATATCGGTCTGCATGTCATAGATAAAATCGTCCACCACCTGATAAACCGCCTTACGAGAGGCATTGACAGACTCCTCACATTCACTATGATAGGTAGAATGCTGGTAGGTCGTAAAGACAGAAAGAATAATAAGCAGAAGATTCATGGTTGTATGGATGAGAGAGTTATTGTATTCAGGATTTATTTATTCAGACGTGCCTGTAGAGTGTTTTGCAGAAGCGAAACAATAGTCATCGGTCCCACTCCGCCGGGCACCGGCGTGATATAGGAACATTTGGGAGCAACTTCTTTGAAATCGACATCTCCGACAAGACGATATCCCCGCGGGGCAACTGCATCCTCTATACGGTTGATTCCCACATCAATCACCACGGTTCCCTCGCGCACCATATCGGCCGTAATCAAAGCAGGCTGTCCTACGGCCACGATAAGTATATCAGCCGTCAGACAAATATCTTTCAGGTTGCGGGTCTTGCTATGGCAAAGAGTGACCGTGGCATCGCCCAAAGCAGCAGCACTCATCTTTGGAAGCGAAAGATAGGGTTTCTGCATAAGAAGCATAGCCATCGGTTTGCCAACGATATTACTGCGCCCGACCACCACTACATGACGGCCTTCCGTAGGAATATGATAACGCGACAGCAGTTCGCGAATACCTTTGGGTGTAGCGCTGACAAGCGACGGCTGTCCGAGAGCAGTAAGTCCTACGTTGTGAGGATGCAAGCCATCAACATCCTTATGCCAGTCGATAGCCTGGGTGATGCGGCTTTCAGAGATATGGTCCGGCAAAGGCAATTGCACGATAAAACCGTCGATTTCATCATCCCGATTGAGGCGCTCCACCGTTTGTAACAACTGCTGCTCAGTTATGTCGGCTTCAAGCGCCACCTTGTCGGCAAGGAAGCCTACTTCACGGCACGCCTTGAGTTTGTTCTCCACATAGGTCTCCGAGGCAGGATTATGTCCGACAATTACTACTGCCAGATGGGGAGGGCGCATGCCTTGGCGAAGCATGGAGTCCACCTCACGCTTCAGTTCCAAACGGATATCAGCCGCTGTCTGCTTGCCGTCAATCAGAGTCATATACACTAACTGGAATGGGCTGGCCACAGAACCTGCCCTTAGGAATCATCATTTAAACTTGCGCTTTTGTACCATACGCATCATCTTGCCCGTCTGCTCAAACTGTTTGAGGAAGCGGTTCAGTTCGACAATACTGCGGCCCGATCCTTTAGCTATACGTTGCTTGCGCGATCCGTTGAGCAAGGACGGATTGGCACGCTCGGCAGGTGTCATGGAATTGATGATAGCCTCAATAGGTTTGAAGGCATCATCGCTGATTTCAACACCTTTGAGGACCTTGTCCATACCGGGAATCATCCCCATCAAATCCTTGACATTACCCATCTTCTTTATCTGCTGCAACTGCGACAGGAAATCGTTGAAATCAAACTGATTGTGCGCTATCTTCTTGCTGATGCGGCGGGCTTCCTGCTCATCGTATTGTTCTTGGGCACGCTCCACCAGACTGACCACATCACCCATACCCAGAATACGGTCGGCCATACGGGCAGGATGGAACACGTCAAGCGCATCCATCTTCTCACCGGTAGAGATAAACTTGATCGGCTTCTGTACGACACTGCGAATAGAAAGCGCCGCACCGCCGCGGGCATCACCGTCAAGTTTGGTGAGCACCACGCCGTCGAAGTCAATGCGGTCGTTAAACTCCTTAGCTGTATTGACAGCATCCTGACCTGTCATGGCATCCACCACAAAGAGCGTCTCCTGCGGTTGGACCGCATCTTTCACGGCCTCTATTTCGTCCATCATTGCTTCGTCCACAGCCAAGCGGCCGGCCGTATCAATGATAACCACATCGTATCCGTACATTTTGGCGCGCTCTATTGCCTTTTGTGCCTTGCGCACCGGATTCTGCTCGGTTTCATCGGTAAAAACCTCCACTCCGATTTGCTCACCCAATACGCGTATCTGCTCGATAGCAGCAGGGCGGTACACATCACAAGCAACCAGCATCACCTTTTTACCTGTTTTGGTCTTGAGACGATTGGCCAGTTTGCCAGCAAATGTAGTCTTACCGGAGCCTTGCAAACCAGCCAGCAGTACGACTGCCGGATTGCCTTTGAGATTGATGTCTTCGGCCTCTCCCCCCATCAAAGCGGCCAACTCATCGTGAGTTATCTTGACCAGCAACTGGCCGGGACGAATGGCTCCCAGCACATTCTGACCGATTGCTTTTTCTTTGACGGAATCGGTAAACGACTTTGCCGTTTTATAGTTGACATCCGCTTCCAGCAAGGCCTTGCGGATATCCTTCATTGTCTCTGCCACATTGATTTCGGTAATGCGGCCTTCGCCCTTCAGAATCTTGAACGAACGTTCCAGTCTTTCAGATAGATTATCAAACATAGTATGTATTGATTTACTCGGTTGTTATCATGTTATCATTCCCTGTTTGCCTCTGCAAAATTGTCATTGCAATGCAAATAGCGTACAAAGATACTACAAATTCCGCACATGAGCAACTTTCACCTTCATTTAACGTTGAATGCGGCGAAGTCGGCCACGGAGCAGAAGGTCGAAAGTCTGACTCCAAAACTTTCACCAAATAATTTTACCCCAAAATAAAGGATTTTGCCCCTATATTGAGCAATTTTAGACACGAAACAGACAGCAAGACCTTAATCAGAGAAAGACAAATGTTTTTTTAGTATTTTTGCACAAAATTTGCAGGATGAAGTTGATGGAGAAACCGACAACGAATATTCATAACAACAAAAAACAATATAGAAAAATGGCAACACCAACAAGACATTTCTTCGACTATTTCAACGAGCGCATTCCGCAGAATTGGAACGAACCGGCGCTCACCGACTACGATGGTGACAAGAGCTATACTTTTGGCGAGATGGCCGCCAAGATGGCGAAACTGCAACTGCTGCTGGATGCCGCAGGCATCAAGAAAGGTGACAAAGTGGCTATCTGCTCTAAAAACTGCGCTAACTGGGCAGTCTCCTTCCTGAGCATCGCTGCCAATCGCGGCGTGATTGTCTCGATAATGGACGCCTTCATAGGTCACGACATAGAAAAACTGGTCAACCACTCGGATGCAAAGGCTGTGTTTGCCGGCGAGAGCGTATGGAAACGGATTGATATCAGCACCATGCCTGCCGTGCAGTTGGTACTCTCCACCAACGACTTCGAGCTACTATATGCCAAAGACAAGCAGCAGGAAGAGGCCTATAAACAGGCTGACCAATTGTTTGCAGAACGCTACCCGCAAGGCTACAGCAAAAAAGACGTCTGCTTCCCGACCGACAATCTGGACGAGCTGATGATTATCAATTACACCTCGGGGACGACCAGTGAACCCAAGGGAGCAATGCTGAGTTACCGCAACATCTCGGCCAATGTACATTACTCACAGGAAACGATACCGAATCATGCCGGATGGAGCGAAGTGTGCATGCTACCGCTGGCCCACATGTTCGGCATGAGCATCGAATTCCTGTATCAGGTGGCCGGCGGATGCCACGTATATTTCCTTAGCAAGACACCCTCCCCTACCGTGCTGATGCGCGCCTATGCAGAGACGCACCCGTATATGATTCTTACCGTGCCCCTTGTGCTGGAGAAGATATTCAAAGCGAAAATATTCCCTGCCTTGGAGAAGCCGGTAGTGAAACTGCTATGGAACACCCCCTTGCTGTGCAAGATTGTAGAGAAGAAAATCTACAGCCAGTTGATGAATGCCTTTGGCGGCAACCTGAAATGGCTTATTACAGGCGGCGCTGCCATCAATGCAGAGGTGGAGCGCGTATTCCGCCGCATCAAATTCCCGTTTGTAGTAGGCTACGGCATGACGGAGGCAGGACCTCTGATCTGCTATGACGAATGGTGGGATGAAGTGCAAGGCTGCTGCGGCAAGTGCGTAACACGCAACGAGCTGAAGATAGACTCGCCCGATCCCGAACATATTGTCGGCGAGATATTGTTCCGCGGCGAACATGTGATGATGGGTTATTATAAGAACGAAGAGGCCACCCAAGCTGCCATCGACAAAGACGGCTGGCTGCACACCGGCGACCTCGGTACGATTGACAAGGAAGGACACCTCTTCATACGCGGCCGCTCAAAAGCGATGATATTGTCAAGCAACGGACAAAACATCTATCCGGAAGAACTGGAAGACAAAATCAACAATATGCCGGGTGTGACGGAATCGGTTGTTGTAAGCCGCGAAGGCAAACTGGTGGCATTGGTATATGCCGATGAGAAATATCCGTTGCAGGGCAAGACCATGCAACAACTGATGGAAGAAAACCGCAAGAAGCTAAACAGCGTATTCCCCCACTACTCGCAACTGAGCGAAATTGAGTTAGTGGACAAAGAGTTTGAGAAGACGCCCAAACGCAGCATCCGGCGCTTCCTCTACAAATAACATCCATCGTTATACAATCACAAACGGCAGACTTTATGGTCTGCCGTTTTGCTTTATCCTATGTTGTCCTGTAAGTGGAGCATAGCGGACTCGAACCGCCTACCTCAACAATGCGAATGTTGCGCTCTACCAGATGAGCTAATGCCCCTTATGGAATTGCGGGTGCAAAGGTACAGCAAAAAAAGGAAACGTGCAAATGTTTTTTTGAAAAGGCCGCGCGTACACAGGTCACAAAGGATGAGACTCTGCAGAGCCCTTCATACGGCGGTCAGCCTCGGCTACATAGCGGCGGATACTGCCCAGGAAAGCATCTTCCTGACCGCGCATACTGACGGCGACAGGTTGCCACCAGCTCACAGGCTTCAATTCATCCGGGAATACGTTAGCCGCCATGAGACGGACAGCGTCCTTCTGTGTCGTTATCACAGCATCACAGCCGCAACGGCGGAATGTATCGGTTAACAGCCGCATATCCTTTCGGGAATAGGCATGGTGGTCGGGGAAAGGCAGTTCCACCAGGTCCGGCCAGCGCTGTTTGAGCCAATCTGCCAAAGGAGCGGCATCAGCGATAGCCGTGAGCAAAATCGGGCGCTTGCAGTCAGGCTGTACAATTCCTACAGAAAATTCAGGAAAAAGAGGTTGTAACCTGCCATACTCCAGCCAGGAGAAACACAGTTGCTGCCAAGCGGCCAGGTGGAGAGATGTCTCAATGACACGGCGGTCGATAGGCAGCATCTGCTCCGAGCATTTGGTGACGACCACGGCATGAGCACGCAATGCGCCATAACGACTCTCGCGGAGACGCCCCAAAGGCAGAAGACGGTCGTGGATATAGAGCCGCGACTGCGGAGTAAGAAGCACATTGTAACCACAAAGGAGACGCCTATGCTGGTAGGCATCGTCCAGCAAGACAACCTGAAGGTCGGGATAGAGCTGCATCAGATGCCGTATGCCGCGCAGGCGATTCTCGCATACAGCCACCGGCACATCCGGCAGATTAAGGTGCATCTGCATAGGCTCATCGCCGACCGTGAAAGCGGTGGCAGCATCATCAACCAGACGGAAACCGCGTGTGCGGCGCTTATAGCCCCGCGAGAGCACGGCCACCCTGAAGTCGCGGCACAGAACTCGTGCGATGAACTCGGTATGCGGCGTCTTGCCCGTCCCGCCTACCGCCAGATTGCCTACGCAGACCGTAGGCACGCTGACGGAGAAGGAATGCAGGAGATGCTCGTCGTAGAGCATGTTACGGACAAAGGAGACCAGACCGTAAACCCAAGAGGCTATCAGACGCAACAGGTACATATCCAGTGTGTTTTACGGGATTAGCACAGCCAAGGCAGGGGAATCACATACTAATCACATACTAATCACATACTAACCACCCGCTAATCACCCGCTAACCGCATAGTAATTACTTGATTTTAATATCGTAAGGAATGCGGGCTTGAATTGAGGGATGCCCGGCCAAACGGCGGATACGGGCATACTCGCGCAAGAGCAGCAGTTCGTCGTCATCTTCGCCCAGTATTTTCTTGACAATCTGGTCCACCGACGATTCCGGCTCGGGCCAAATGACGGTTTCATACTTGTCAAGGTCTGCTAATGCGGCAGCTGCTTTGAGTGCATCATCGGTATTGCCGAGGCGATCAACCAATCCTATCTGCAGCGCGCGCGTTCCACTCCAGACGCGGCCCTCGGCAATCTGCTTGATACTATCCTGCGAAACGCCCCGACCTTCGGCACAACGGAGCGTGAATAGCTCGTAGCCGCGACGGATATAGGCCTGCATAATTTCTTTCTCTTCGGGATTCATACCCTTCATCGTGAGATTACTCTCCATCTGACTGAGACGATTGGTGCCAATGCCGTCGATGTCAATGCCCACCTTGTCGGCCAGACCGGAGAAGTTGGGAATCAGCCCGAAGATACCGATGGATCCGGTGAGTGTAGCAGGCTCGGCAAAGATGGAGTCGGCCTGACAAGAGATGTAGTAGCCGCCGCTGGCCGCATAGTCGCCCATGGAAACAACAAGGGGTTTCTTCTCACGCAACAGGGATAGGGCATGATGAATCTGCTCGCTGGCATCGGCAGAGCCGCCGGGCGAATTGACACGCATAACCACGGCTTTCACATCGTCGTCTTTCGCCAGTTTGTTGATGAGGCGCACCATCTTAGTACCCACGATTCCATCGCCCGAATCGTCAGTGATCTCGCCTTCCGCATAGAGAATGGCAATCTTATCCTTATGCGACTTGCTGTTGTCAGGGATGCCGAGCATATCGGAATGGGTGAGGATATGATAGTCGTCCGTACCGATGAAACCGGTGAGAATAGTATCCATCGACTGGTTGAAGACGAGGGTATCGACAAGCCCCCGTTCAATAAGCCACTGCTGAGGCCGGAACTGCATATTCAGGTCGGCGGCCTCGTTGAGTTGTACGACGGTAAGATTGCGGCTTTCCGCCACATCGGCGGCAACAACAGTCCAGATGTCGTCTAACAGCGTATTCATCTGCAGGCGGTTGGCCTCACTCATCTCGGTAAGCATATAAGGTTCTACTGCCGACTTGAAGGTGCCGACTTTGAGGACCTGCATCTCCACTCCCAGTTTTTCGAGGGCACGGGTGTAGAACATGACGGAAGAACTGAGACCGCTCCAATTGACCGAGCCGGTAGGATTGAGACAGATACGGTCGGCCACAGTAGCGAGCCAGTAGTTGCCCTGTCCGTAGTCATCGGCATAAGCAACAACAAACTTGCCGCTCTGCTTGAAATCGAGCAAGGCGCGACGGATTTCCTGCATAGAAGCGAAACCTGCCGACATAGCACCGCCACGGAGGTAGATGCCTTCGATGTGTTTGTTTTCTTTCGCCTCGCGGATATTGGCGAGGATGTCGTCAAGACCATAGCGTGTTTCCTTCTTCCGGCCGGTGGCTTCGGCAAAAATAGCCGAATAAGGGTCGTCGTCCACTTGTTCGTACAGAACTCCGTCGAGATCAAGACGGTAAACAGAATGCTTCTCCACCTTGGTCTCCGTGTCCGACATGATCGCCATAGAGACGAGCGAGCACAAGGAGAGAACGAAGGTCAGCATCAGAAACAGAACCAAGCCGCACAATGTGGCAAGGGTGTACTTGAGAAATTCTTGCATAATATAAGGGTTGTTTGGTTATTAGACAATGCCTATTGCGGGGGCAAAAGTACAAAGAAATATTCAGACGAGCAAGCGTTTGACGATATTCTTTGCGTTTTGCAGGAGCAGCTCGCGCATCCACGGGACGAAACTGTCGGTCCAGCGCTGCGGATGCGTAGTGACGAGCACCTGTGCAGGCAAACGGCCTGAGCGTACAGCAGCGGCAAGCTGCGAAGTGGTGTGCCACGTAAGAGCCGCCTCGTTCCAACGATCCTGCCAAACGGGAATCTTGTCGCGTACCGACACCTTGTATCCATCCCAGCGGCGACCGGTATCGGTAAGGTAAAACAACCGGCTATAGTCGAAATCAAGATAAGGCTCGGCAATGATACCCAACGACCGGTAATCGTAATGCTTCCATAGGTCACGGCTGTCGAAACCGGAGCGGGGCGCCCCGTGCATGCAGACGGTCTCAACAGGATAGAAAGTGCGGAACCAAGCCAGGTTATCGGAAAAAAAGCGCCATGCCTCAGAGAGGTTGCCCCGAGCCGTGGAGAGGTCCTCGTAATGATAACCTATCTCATGCCCCATAGCGGCAATCCGCCGGATGCATTCCGGGCGGTTGCTTTCGGGGACGATACGGAAATAGTAGGTGGCACGGATGCCCAAGTCGTGCTCTATCTGTGCCGTGCGCACGGAATTTTCGGGCAGCAGGTCCACATCATGACGAAGAATGGCTGTCCGGCAGGCATCTGGAGCGGCAGGCAAGCAGGAACTCACATTCGGAGCATCATCCACGGAGCGGGCATATTGCGCCACCGTAAAGAAACGGTAGCCGGCCTGCTGCAGGTCCAGCAGAAGCGATCGATACTGAAGCAGGGAGAAGTCTCTCATAAGTCGTCAGTCTTGAAAGTGAATGTTTTTCGGTGGAAGGGCGTCAAGCCGTAGCGAAGTATGGCCCTCCTGTGTTCGGCCGTGGGATAGCCCATGTTGTGATCCCAGCCATACAGGGGATACTGCCGTGCGAGGCGGCGCATATACTCGTCGCGCCATGTCTTGGCGAGAATACTGGCCGCAGCGATGGACATATACTTGCCATCGCCCTTGACCACAGTATGGTGAGGGATGGCCAAAGAGCCATCGGGCATATAGGGGCGGAAACGGTTGCCATCCACCAGAATATGCTGCGGGCGCACCGGCAAGCGGTCGAGTGCCCTGTGCATTGCCAGAATGGAGGCATTGAGAATATTGATACGGTCGATTTCTTCGGCTGTCACCTCGGCCACCGCCCATGCAAGGGCCTGCTGTTCGATTACGGGCCGCAGAATATTACGCTCATGCTCCGTAAGCTGCTTGGAGTCGTTGAGCCTCTCGTCGGCGAATCCATCGGGCAAAACAACAGCCGCCGCGAAGACAGAGCCGGCCAGCGGACCACGACCGGCCTCATCGCAACCGGCCTCAGGAATACCACTGTACATACAAGAGAGGAGCATCGGGAGAAACAATATCAGAAAGGATAACCGATAGCGAAATGGAAGGCCATATCGTCTTTCCAGCAAAGGCCGTTGGCCACCGTGCGCCAAGGGCCGCCATAGGAAGAGGAGAAACGGTTGTTGTAATTGATACGCGAGGGGTCGTAGAGCTTCACGCCAAAGTCCACCCGCAGTACAAGAAAATCGAAATTGAGACGCACTCCCACCCCATAGCTCCAGGCAATCTGCCGATAGAACTCACTGAAACGAAAGACGCCATAGGGCTGGCTGTCGTACTCCCGGATGGTCCAAATATTGCCTGCATCGGTGAATGCCGCCAGTTCGAGCGCCCAGACGAGGCGCACACGATACTCCATATTGAGATCGAGCTTGATATCGCCCGACTGGTTGTTGAAGTCGATACGCTCGCCCGAGCCGCTGTAGCCGCCCGGTCCGAGACTACGCATCGTCCAGCCGCGCACCGAGTTAGCTCCACCGGCAAAATAACGTTTCTCAAAAGGAATAGAGGAAGCATTGCCGAAGGGGACTGCCACGCCTAAGGCGGCATGCCAGACCAGCCGGTTATGTTTGTCGAAGATATGGTTGTAGGTCCAACTGATGTCTCCCTTAACATATTGCGCATAGGGAATCTTGAAAATCTCGTAGTGCCCGTCGGCATTCTTTTCCTGCCCGAAGAGATGGCTCAGGCCGTAAAGCAGGTTGCCCGCCGTTTCTACGGAATACTGCACCGTGCTGTAGCTGAGGAGGGGATTGCGCTTGCTCTGCGAGGAGAAAGAGCCGGAATAGGACCAATCAACGATGAAATGGTCTTCGTAGGAATACTTGAGGATATTCGTCGGTTTGAGAAACTCTTCGCGGAAGCGGTCGGAAATCTCGGGCAGATAGACATAGCTGATATCCAGCAGGTCGAAGGTATGGCGCCAACGATTCCGATTGGACATGACATAATAGCTGACCCCCACATTGGCGATGGTGCGTGTAAACTCTTCAGGGCGCTGCTGATAGCTGTAACTTGCCTTGACATTCACCCTGCTCGGAAAACGCAGGGCGGCTTCCCCCTTGGCTTCGAGGGCATTGCTTCCGTTCTGACGCCACTCGTAGGACACCCGCCCGTTGACAGAAAGTTCTTCTGCACCACGGAAGATATTGCGGTTGACATAGCCCGCACCTGCCGCCACGCCCCAGTCGCCGGCCGAGAAAGTGCCTTCCAACTCAGCGGTGACACCGTGCACTTTGGCCTTGGAAAGGGTGATATGGCAATCGAGCTCATCGTCGGTAACCTGCTCAAAACGGATATCCACGTATTTGACGGGGCCGAGAGCATTGAGCGAGGTGTAGGTGCGGTCCACCCGTCGCTGGTTGAAGAGTTCGCCGGGTTTGACATAGCACTGCCGGATGAGGGTCTTTTCGCGCAACAGACGCTTTCCCTGCACGCTGAACAGATAGTCGTCGCGCTGCGTCAGCACCGGTGCAACGGAGGAGTCGGCTTCGGACAGACTGCTGCTATGGAAAACGACATGCCGCACTTTGTATTGCCGGAAGAGGCGATTCTGCACCGAATCGGGCAACTCGGGTATATACTCCTGCATAGCGAGGCGGAGATCCACGACATGGTCGCTGAAAGAGCTGTCGGCCTCATAATGCAAAAAGTCCTTTTCAAAATAATAGTAACCGGTGTATCGCATGAGGTCGGTGATGCGCTGGCGCTCGGCATCCAGCACGTCGGCATCGAAGAGAATGCCCGATGAAAGCGTGGAGCGGCGCGTGGCATAGCGGTAGAGGTCAGGCTGCGAAAGGTCCACCTTGTAGTTGCGCAGCCGATAGGGCGTGCCCGCATGGATATGATAGGTGACGTTGACCTTCCGTTTGCGGAAACGCATTGTGGTATCCACCGTGCTGAGAAAATAGCCTTTGTTATCCATCGCCCGCTTGAGCTGTGTGCGGCTCTGGGCGGCCAATTCAGGGCTGAAGACCTCGGGGGCTTCACCCACTTTGCGCAACTGGCGGTTAATCCATTTGGCGGAATCGGGCCCCTGCCAGTTCCAGATATTGAGTTGCAACTTCCAGAAACCCAGCACTTCGGAGTTCTGCTTCTGGCGAAGATAGGTTTTCAATTCGTCGCTTTGCACATCCTTGGTGTCTTCCACACGCACGCGCGCCTTATTGAGCAGATACTTGTCCTGCGGAACGAATTTGGTATAGTAGCAGCTGTTAAACGCCACAGCAAGCAAAAGCAATATGAAACCACGGAGTCTGCGCATCGGGCAAAATACGGCTACAAAGGTAAGGCTTTTCCCGAAAATACGCAAACGCTTTCCCCTGTCAGGATTTATTTGTACCTTTGCAGCCAGTATGAAATGGTGGAATCGGATAAAAGCCTTTCTGCAGCGGCTTGACGAGAAGCAGAAGAACGACCGCGTAAAGGCGGAGCGGAGCTACAAGGAGCATGAGTGCGCCTACTGCGGCGAGGTCTATAAAGGCAACTTCTGCCCCCAGTGCGGCCAGAGCTGCGAGATAAAGAAGGCCTCTGCCAAGTCGATGCTGGCGGCCTTTATGGACATCTGGGGGATGGGTTCGAAAAGCATGTTCCGGGCCATTAAAGACCTGCTGTGGCGGCCGGGCTACATGATACAGGACTGGCTTGACGGTCGGGCGGCTGCCTATTTCCCGCCGGTGAAGATGCTGGTGATACTGAGCATCATCTACGGAGCCACCGCCTACCTGACAGACGCTCCCATACAACCTTCGCGCGCTGCCGAGGAGTTGATGCTGAGTTTTGAGGAGATGAGAGATACAATGACAAAAGAGGATGTTCAGAAGTTAGATACCCCAAAAGGTAAAGCCGTCCTGCAAGGTGCTATCTTCATTTTTAAAGTAAAAGACTGGTTGCAGGACCACACTCCGTACCTCATCATCGTACAAACACTACTGCTCATCTTCCTGATAGGCCCCCTGTTCAGACGGTCGCCTTCACGCGGCACCATTCATGCCGGCGAGGCCTTTTTCCTGCAGATATACATTGCCTGCCAGATGTCGCTGATAGCCATACTGTTTCTGTTGGTCACACAGCAAGTCTATATCAGCGAGTGGTATCCTTACCAACTGCCGTCGCTGTTAGCCTTTATTCTGTTGGTATATGACTACAAGCAGTTTTTCGGTTTCAGTCTGTGGCGCACCGCCCTGAAAACAGCGGCCGTATCACTCATAGGCATGATTGGCCTCATCGCCGTCCTCTTCGTGGTCTGCATAATAGCCATGGCAGTGTCGGCAGTTTTATCACTACTCTAACTCCTCTGTTATGTCTGTCAGCAAAAGCCAAATAAAACTCATCCGTTCGCTGCAGCAAAAGAAGCAGCGCGATTTGACCGGTCTCTTCGTGGCCGAAGGGCGCAAAACGGTGGAAGAACTGCGCAAAGCGTTTTCCCTTGAACTGCTTGTGACCGAAGCCGACGCTACGCCTGTCGAGATAGAGCAGATGTCAGCGATGCGCACTCCGCAGGGAGTGATAGGCGTATTCCGCCAGCGCCCTGACAGCGATGCCTTCCATCCGTCAAAAGACGAGCTGGTGCTGGCTCTTGACGGCATACAAGACCCGGGCAACTTGGGCACCATCATCCGCACGGCAGACTGGTTTGGCGTGCGCCACATCGTGTGCAGCCGCGACACGGCCGACTGCTACAACCCGAAGGTAGTACAAGCCACGATGGGAGCGTTGGCACGCGTGCAACTGCACTACACCGGCCTTGAGACCACACTGGCAGAAGCCGCTGCAGCAGGCATCAGCATCTACGGCACGCTGCTTGACGGCCGCGACCTCTATAGCGAAACACTCACGGCAGGCGGCATCGTAGTGATGGGCAATGAGGGCAACGGCATCAGCCGGAATATACGCAATCTGATTGGCTGCCCTTTGCGAATCCCCTCTTACCCAACGGGCGAAGACACTTCGGAATCGCTCAACGTCGCCGTTGCCACAGCCGTTACGCTGGCCGAATTCCGACGCAGGAGCCGATAAAGAGCGCCCTGCTTGTCTATGTAAAAAGAAAACCGTAACTTTGCGGGCAGAAAAAGCGCACCTGATGGAAAACGACAACCGCATATCCAATCCGTTTCCGCACGCCATGCGATGGGGCCTGCTCATCGGCGCCTGCTTTGGCCTCAATTTCCTGCTATCCACCTCGACGAGCACCGTGACGGCAGCTATAAGCTGGCTGATAGAAGCCTTCATTCTGGTGGCTACATGGCGTATCGGCAAGAACTACCGCGACACCGAGGCCGGAGGTTCCTTGAGTTTCTACCGCGCCTTCTCCTACATTTTTATCCTCTACTTCTTTGCCGGTCTGATTGGCGCCCTCGTGAAACTGCTGTACACGCAATACGTCAACCCCGGCTACCTTGACGGCCTTATGGAGCAGACGCTGCAAGTGCTGCAGCAGCTCAAAATAGACCTGCCTGAAGACTCTGCCGGCCAGTTGAGACAACTGATGACTCCCGTGCAATTCACCATGCAGAGCTTCATGGCCGACACTTTGCTCGGTGCCCTGTTAGGATTGCTGTATGCCCCATTCCTTCGTAAAACCGAAAAAAACGACCATAATGAACATCTCGATAGTAGTGCCTCTGTATAACGAGGCCGAGTCGCTGCCCAAACTCTATGAATGGATAGAGCGCGTGATGCACGAAAACGGATTCAGTTACGAAGTCATATTCGTCAATGACGGCTCCACCGATGAATCGTGGCAGGTGATAGAAGACCTGCACAAGCAGTCAGAGCAGGTGCGCGGCATCTGCTTCCGCCACAACTACGGCAAGTCGGCCGCCCTCTACTGCGGCTTCAAAGCCGCACAAGGCGATGTGGTCATCACAATGGATGCCGACCTGCAGGATTCGCCCGACGAAGTGCCTGAGCTATACCGCATGATTACGGAAGAGAAATACGACCTCGTAAGCGGCTGGAAGCAGAAACGATACGACAACAAACTGACCAAAAACCTGCCCAGCAAACTCTTCAACGCTACGGCACGACGTGTCACCGGCCTGAAGCTGCATGACATGAACTGCGGGCTGAAAGCCTACCGCAAGGAGGTGGTAAAGAACATTGAAGTGTTCGGTGAGATGCACCGCTACATCCCCTATCTGGCCAAGAATGCCGGATTCACCCGTATCGGCGAGAAGGTGGTGCAACACCGCAAGCGCGAGTTCGGCGTCAGCAAGTTCGGCCTTAACCGCTTCGTAAACGGCTATTTAGACCTGATGACCCTCTGGTTTCTCTCCAAATTCGGCAAGCAACCCATGCACTTCTTCGGCCTGATTGGCAGCCTGATGTTCATGCTGGGCTTTATTGCCATCATTGTTGTGGGAAGCATGAAACTGCATGCACTGCACACCGGTGTGCGTGCCATGCTCGTTGCCAACAACCCGTGGTTTCACTTGTCCATATTGGCGATGGTATTAGGCTGCATGCTCTTCCTCGCCGGATTCCTCGGTGAACTCATCATCCGCAATTCGCAGGAGCGAAACAACTACCTTATTGAGAAAGAACTGTAGCAAGAGTCTCACCTGTTTCAACACGTGTCAGCACGGAAACAACAGCATGGGCAGCCGCACGGGCATGCCCATGCTTGTTTTTTGTATATTCACTCCCCACTTTGCCGCCCATCCGCATCTTTCTTCTATGAGAAAATGAGAAAATGAGAAAATGTCTCCTCCGAAGCCTTGCCCTACCCTTGCCCTACCCGAATTTTCCCATTTTCGCATTTTCACATAACTTGCATATATATTATCACACCTTGGGATGAAAACGAAGCCGGCATGCAGGAGCACGAGAAGCCTGCTCATGTCCGGCTCGCAAGATTCCGGTGTAAAAAAAGCAAAAGGCGTTTGTCCGTTCCAAAAATTTGCACTACTTTTGCACCCGATAACCAACCAAATATTTTATGCGGTTCAAACCTACTGTTCCATAGAAATAAAAACCACTTATCAGTAATGCAAAAGAACAATTACATTATTGAGGTGAACAACGTGTCCAAGCAGTTTGAAGACGGGAAGTTCGCCCTTGACAATGTAAGTCTTTCGGTAGAGAAAGGCGAGTTTGTAACCATCCTGGGTCCTTCCGGATGTGGCAAGACGACACTCCTGCGATGTATTGCAGGCTTTCAGGTAGCCACTTCGGGGGATATTCTTTTGAAAGGGGAAGACATTACGCAGACTCCCCCGCACAAGCGCCCTGTGAACACCGTGTTCCAGAAATACGCGCTGTTTCCCCATCTGAACGTATTCGACAATGTGGCCTTCGGTCTGAAGCTGAAAAAAATAGACAAGGACACCATCGTCAAGCGCGTAAAGCAGGCTCTGAAGACGGTCGGCATGACCGACTATGAGTACCGCGACGTCGATTCATTGTCCGGCGGCCAGCAGCAGCGCGTGGCTATCGCGCGGGCTATCGTCAACCAACCGGAAGTACTGCTCCTTGACGAGCCGCTTGCAGCCCTTGACCTCAAGATGAGAAAAGACATGCAGCTTGAGCTCAAAGAGATGCACAAGAAGTTAGGTATCACCTTCATTTATGTAACCCACGACCAGGAAGAAGCACTCACGCTGAGTGACCGCGTGGTGGTTATGAACGAAGGAAAAATCCAGCAGATAGGCACTCCTACCGACATATACAACGAACCCGTAAACTGCTTTGTGGCCGACTTTATAGGTGAAAGCAACATCCTGAGCGGCACCATGATACGTGACCGTCGTGTAGCATTCTGCGACAAAGAATTTGATTGTATTGACGAAGGCTTCGGAGAGAACACCCCCGTAGATGTAGTAATCCGTCCTGAGGATATATACATCTGGGAGTCCAAGTCGAAACGCGACTCACAGGCCTCAATCGAAGCGCAACAAGAAGACTACGACCCCGATGACCGCATTCCGAAAGGCAAGTTCACCAAGTGGTACGGCACAGTGCAGAGCAGCATCTTCAAAGGAGTGCATTATGAAATGACGATACTCACCGACAACGGCTACGAATTCATGGTGCAGGACTACCACGAATTCACGCCCGGAACCACGGTAGGCATGCTTGTCAAGCCCGAAGACATTCAGGTGATGCACAAAGAGCACCATATATACAACCTGTTTGAAGGCGAAGTACTCAAAAACGGCAAGGTGCGCTTCCTTGATGCCGAATGGGAGGTGAAAGAAGAACAGTTGGCACCGTTTGCGGCAGGCGACCGCGTAGAGGTACAGGTGCCGTTTCATGAAGTGGACCTTCAGGACCACGAAGAAGAAGGAGCCATCTCCGGCGAAGTGCATTTCATCCTTTACAAAGGCAACCACTACCATCTTACCATACGGACCGACGAAGGACATGACCTGTATGTCTATACCGAAGACGTTTGGGACAAAGGCGACCGCGTAGGCATACAGATAGCACCTGAATCCATCCGTTTAGTGAAAGGGGAATAAGCCATGAACAAACTGACTGCAATCATCGGTAGCAGGCGCACCTGGGCATGGCCGTATGTGCTGTTCCTCGTGCTCTTTGTTGTTTTGCCGCTACTCCTCATCGTAATATACGCCTTTACCGATCCGCAGGGACACTTCACACTGAAGAATTTCCTGCAGTTCTTTCAGACAAGCGAGGCGGTGAACACTTTCATCTATTCGCTTGCAATAGCGCTGCTGACCACCATCATCTGCCTGCTGCTCGGCTATCCGGCTGCATACATTATGGCAACGGCCGAGCTCAAGACCCCTGCTGTGATGGCGATGCTGTTCATCCTGCCCATGTGGATCAACTTCCTGCTCAGAACCATTGCCACCGTTGAACTCTTCAACATGTTCAGCATTCCGCTTGGCGAAGGAGCCCTTCTATACGGCATGTGTTATGACTTTCTGCCGTTTATGATCTACCCCGTCTATAACACTCTTCAGAAGATGGACCGCTCGCTCATTGAAGCAGCGCATGATCTCGGAGCCAACGGAAGAGAAGTTTTCCAGAAAGTGATATTACCTCTCTCCATGCCCGGTATCTATAGCGGTATCATCATGGTATTCATGCCTACTGTCAGCACGTTTGCCATCGCAGAACTGCTTACGCGCAACAAGATTACACTCTTCGGATCGCTTATCCAGCGGGCATTCGGCGAAGGCGGGCTCCAGATGTGGAACTACGGAGCGGCCTTGTCGCTTATCATGCTTGTAATCATCGGTCTGACAAGCTTCTTCGGCAACAACGACGAGGCGGCTGACCAGAAAGGAGGTCTGCTATGAGCCGCTATAACGAAAAACAGCTCACGCCTGCCCTGCAGGAGGCTCGGCGCAGAGAACGCAATCTGACCGTAAAGCGCATATTCGCGCAGTCATACCTATGGCTGCTGCTGCTCTTGCTGTATGCTCCGATAATCCTCATCATCGTGTTCTCTTTCACCAAGAGCAAGGTGTTCGGAAACTGGACCGGATTCACCATACAGCTCTACGAGAATCTGTTCACCGGCTACGACCGCGTGGCACACGTGCATGTGGACCCCAACCTCTATCATTCGCTCTTCTATACGCTGCTCATCGCCATCGTGGCAGCCACCTTTGCCACGCTGCTCGGCACACTGGCGGCTATCGGCATATACAACATGAAGCAGAAACAGCGGAAGGCGATACAGTTCATGAACAGCATCCCGATGATTAACCCCGATATTCTGACGGGTATATCGTTGTTCCTGCTGTTTGTATTCCTCGGCATCAGCCGCGGACTGACCACTGTCATCATTGCCCACGTCGTGTTCTGCACTCCCTACGTGGTGCTTTCCGTGATGCCAAGGCTCACGAAGATGAACCCCAACATCTATGAAGCGGCACTCGACCTCGGCGCCACGCCTTTCCAGGCATTGCGCAAGGTAATGATGCCCGAGCTATGGCCCGGCATGCTGAGCGGATTCATACTCTCCATCACCCTCAGTATTGATGACTTCGGCGTGACCTTCTTCACGAAAGGAAGCGGCGGACTGGACACCCTCAGCACATTCATCTATGCCGATGCCCGAAAGGGAGGCCTTACGCCGGAACTAAGACCGCTGTTCTCACTGATTTTCCTCACCATGCTCATGCTACTCGTCATCATCAACTGGCGGGCCGCAAGACAGGCCAAACAATCGGCCAAGAAGAAATAACACAACAACATAACAACAATCAACCAGACAAATGAAACGTTTCTTTTCTTTTCTGTTTGTGGCAGTATTGGCAGCAAGCAGTTTCGCGTTAGACCGCGATCACACACTGAAAGTCTATAACTGGGCCGACTACATTGACGAAGACGTGCTCAAGCAGTTCCCTGCATGGTACAAGCAGATGACCGGCGAGGACGTGGACGTAATCTACCAGACCTTCGACATCAACGAATCGATGCTCACCGAGATTGAGGTCGGACATGAAGACTACGACGTCATCTGCCCCTCCGAATACATCATCGAGAGAATGCTCAAAGCCGGTCTGCTCAAGAAAATAGACAAAGAGCTTATCCCCGACTCGCTCCGGCAGTTTGACAACGTAGCTCCCTTCGCTGTTGACAAGTTCCAGCAGATGTCGAAGACGGAGAACGTAAGCGACTACACGGTAGGCTATATGTGGGGCACGACAGGCTTCATCTACAATCCCGCCTACGTGAACCGCGAAGACTTGCACTCATGGGGTGCCATCCTTGACCCGAAGTTTGAAGGCAAGATTTACATGAAAGACGCTTTCCGCGATGTATATTCCGTCATCGTACTCTATGCCTACCGTGACGAGATTGCCGCCGGCACCGTAACCCGCGACGAGCTGGTAGAAAACATCACGCCCGAACGCATCAAGCGCGTGGAAGAAGTACTGGTAGCCGCCAAGGACAACGTAGCGGGCTGGGAAGTGGACTTCGGCAAAGAGGAGATGACCAAAGGCAAGACATGGATGAACCTGAGCTGGAGCGGCGATGCCCAATGGGCAATTGACGAAGCAGCCGAAGTAGGGGTTAATTTGGAGTACATCGTTCCTGACGAAGGCAGCAACGTATGGTTTGACGGCTGGTGCATCCCCAAATATGCCAAGAACGAAAAAGCCGCATCGTGGTTTATCAACTACATGTGTATCCCTGCCAACGCTATCAAGAACATGGACTTCATCGGCTACGTGTCAGTGATTGCCACTCCCGAAGTGCTTGACTGGGTAAACAACGAAGAGGAATGGGAAGAACCGCTTGACCTGAGCTACTTCTTCGGCGAAGAGGCTACGTCCGTACATGCCAACCCCGTGCTGTATGCCGACAAGTCGGTGATAGACCGCTGCGCCCTCATGCACGATGCCGGCGAGATGAACGAAGAGTTGGTGAAGATGTGGAACCGCGTGAAAGGCGACAACCTGTCGAGCACGATGCTGATAGTTGTACTGGTAGTGCTGGTACTGCTCATCGCCTTCGTAGTGATGCAGTTTGTCAGCAAACGCAACCGCCGGAATGCACAGGTGCGCAGACGCCGCAAATAACCTCTGTCCGCAATCAACCGACAACGCACGCCCCGGAAAAGGCCGTGCGTTTTTTATTTCTGCAAAGAGTTGCACATACGCGGGAAAAGACGTATCTTTGCAATGTCAAACCTCTATGATGCAAAATCACACACACCTCCTATCATGAGACAGCTTTTCCTTGTTTGTCTGAGTTCAATGCTTTTGGCAATTGCCCCCTTGCAGGCAGAAACGCCCAAGCGTGAATTCCGCGCCACATGGTTTACCACCCACTACGCCATCGACTGGCCCCGCACGAAAGCCGGCAGCGCCTCCAACACGAGCCAACAGCAGAAGGAGATGACCGGCATCTTCGACAAACTTCAGCGCGGCAACATGAATGCGGTATGCTTTCAGGCACGCCCCGTGGCCGATGCCTACTACCGTTCCAGCTATGAGCCGTGGGGCATCAACCTGACCGGTGTGCGCGGCAAAGACCCCGGCTACGACCCGTTGGCCTACGCTGTTCAAGAAGCCCACAAACGGGGTATGGAGCTGCATGCATGGGTGAACCCTTTCCGCTATGAAGTGAAGACGGGAGAACGCACTACCGCTATCGGCAACGGTACAGGTACAGCCGACTCCGACCCCATACGCACCCAGCATCCCGACTGGCTGCTGACCTACAACAACGGAACCTTCAGCGGAACTATACTTGACCCCGGCAACCCTGAAGCGCGGGCCTACGTTGTGAAGGTGCTGATGGAGATAGTGAACAACTACGACATTGACGGCATCCTGATGGATGACTATTTCTATGCCTACGGCGGAACAACCACCGAAGACGCCGCCAGCATGGCAGCATGGAAGCCTGCTGGAAAAGATGCCGGCGACTGGAGGCGGGAGAATGTAAACACCGTGATAAAGACACTATATGACTCCATACAGGCTGTCAAGCCCTGGGTGAAATTAGGTATGGGCCCCGGAGGCATCTACTCCATGGAAAGCAGGGCCGCGGCAGCCTACGGACTGACACTACCTCAAGGCATCCGCGGAGGCGACCCGTGGGCATCGCTCTACTGCGACCCGTTGGCATGGGTGAACGGTGGCTACGTGGACTATTTGGCTCCGCAGATATATTGGGCCACCACAACCACTACAACCGACTATGACGTTCTCTGCCAGTGGTGGGGGGAAAGCGTAAAGGCCCTCTGCGACCGGCATACCGACGGCAAACGGACTCTCCTTTTCATCTCACAAGCGTCCTACCGTTTCGGAGCTGATGAACTGGGGATGCAGATAGACGACAACCGCCGATATGCTCCGTACAACGCCCCCGGCAGCGTATTCTACAACACAACCACCTATCTCAGCCTTGACGGCGAGGCCAGCTATGCCACGCTTGCCAACACCCACTTCACCCACCCTGCCCTGCCTCCTGCTGCCGATTGGAAACCGACAGAGGAGCTGGCTGCCCCTACCGACCTCACACGAAACGGCACCACTCTCAGTTGGAAGCATGACAAAGCCATCCGCTTTGCCGTATATGCATGGCCCAAGGGCATGAACCGCGGGAAGGCCATGGCTACTGGGGAATATCTGCAAGGACTCGTCTATGACAAGACGTTCACACTGACCGGCGCCGTCAATCCCGACAACCTCACGTTTGCCGTCAGCGCGCTTGACCGTTACGGCAACGAATATGCACCCGCCCTCTTGGGTGAGGTGGAAGAGAAGCCTCTTTATGTGCTTACCGTCACGGCTGACGACCCCGACAAAGGAAGCGTAAACGGCACGGGCGAGTATATGGAGGGCACCACCGTCAGCCTTAGCGCCATACCGCGCTACGGCTATACCTTCACCCGATGGCAGGACGGCGATGAAAGCAACCCGCGACAGGTAACCGTAACGGCCAATGCCACATACACCGCCTCATTTGCCCTTATTAGCGGCGAAGCGCCCGCAGAAGGCACCCTCAACCGCACCCTGCTCTGGCAGAAAAGCCGTGAAGAGAGCGGGTGTTTGAGCGAAGGCGTGGCCAACCGGAGCATCGCCTATTATAACGACTGCCTCTACATTGCCGACGGGACCGACTATGCTTACTACATTCTCCGCGCCCGAGACGGCGATTGGGTCAGCACGGTGGACCTGCCCGAGCAGTATTTTACCTGGCACAACCTTCGCATCACCGAAGACGGCACGATGCTGTTAGGCAACAGTGCCACCAGTGCCAACTCCGTCAACCTATGGACCACCCCTATCGGCAGCGGCAAGACTGTTTCCATCGGTTCGTTCAACAACAGCGACTTCGGGCGCACCGACTACCTGTATCCGGCAGGACTATTCAGCGAAAGCGGTTTCCTGATTGCCTTGAGCAACGTGAACAACAAATGTCTGTACATTCCCTTTGAGCATAATGCAACGGGTGCATCGCGCGTCATAGCGCATGCAGACCTGCCCAAAGGCACTTCCGCCAAGGCCATTCCCGCCGATGCGGAATCATTCTTTGCCTCGACTGCAGGCCACCCTGCCACGCGCCACAGCCTGAAGGACGGTTCGCTGTTGGACAGCTGGACCAGCAGCGTGAAACCGACAGCGGTAAACGTATCCGGTGCTGCCTCCATCGGACTGGCCGGACATACCTACCTACTGCTTCCGGCCGACATATACGGTGCCTTCGACACTTATGACATCACCGAAGGCATGCATCGGGCCACCCGTCCTATGGAAACCACCGTTTCCCTTGGCAGTAATACCAACCAGACCTATACCGTTGATTTCGCCACAGCCATCACGGCGGATACCGCCCTTGTGTTCCTGCTGGCCCCGAACAACGGCATTGCCGCCTGGCGCTATACTTTTCAGCGCACAGTATCGTCCCAACCCACTTTGTCGGGCGATGTCAGCATCCAGCCCACGGCCGACGGCTTCCGTGCCATCTTCAGCGGCCGGCAGACCGTAAGTGTATTTTCCCCGGCAGGCATGCTGCTGCTACGCACCGATGCCAATGACATATATGAAGCCAGTCTCCCCCGCGGTGTATGGATAGTGCAGGCCGCAGGTCAAAGCACACGCATCATGCGTCCATAAAGGCCTGATACCTGATATAGAACCTACACACCAGAAAAAACTCTCTAACGTTGCCTATTCAACAAAACCCACAATAACCACCCATGAAAACAATCAACTGCTTTGTACCGTTCCAGAGCGAAGAACAAGTAGCTCAGACGGTGAAGAATCTGAAAGAACAAGACCTCGTAAACGAAGTGTTCCTGCTTGACGGCGACATCCGTTCCACCAAGAACGTACGCTACATCGCCAAGCACGCCACCACACCTTACACCCTCATTTACACCAAGTACACCACCCTCTCGTTCGTGCTCTTCGCCTTGGAGCGTATGACGGCACTGATGGAAGACGCGGCGGCCATGATGGTGTATAGCGACCACTTTAACAAAACCGGCGACGTAAGTAGCCAGGCTCCTGTGATAGACTATCAGTTCGGTTCACTACGTGACGATTTCGACTTCGGCTCTGTGCTACTCTACCGCACAGATGCGCTATTGAACGCCGTCGGCCGCATGGACACCGACTACCAGTATGCCGGTCTGTACGACCTGCGCCTAAAGGTAAGCCAGCTCGGCGCTTTAGAGCACATCAACGAGTATCTGTACTATGACGTGGAAATGGACAACCGCAAGTCAGGCGAGAAACTATTCGACTACGTGGACCCAAAGAACCGTGGCGTACAGATAGAGATGGAGCAGGCCTGCACACAGCACCTGAAAGACATTGGCGGCTATTTAGCACCCAAGTTCAAGGATGTGGACATGACCGGCGGTGATTTTGAATATGAGGCCTCCGTAGTTATCCCCTGCAAGAACCGCGTACGCACCATCGGTGATGCCATACGCTCGGCCTTGTCGCAGAAGGTGGACCCAAAATACAAATACAACGTGATTGTAGTAGATGACAACTCGGAAGACGGTTCGGTGGATGTGATAAAGAGTTTCCTCAGCGATGAGAAGCTGGTGTATATCGCTCAGGACAAGTCGTGGCACGCCATCGGCGGCAACTGGAACGTGGCGCTGCACCATCCCAAATGCGGCCGCTTTGCCATACAGCTCGACTCGGACGATGTATATTACGACGAACACACCGTACAGAAGTTTATCGATGCGTTCCACGAGCAGAACTGCGCCATGGTGGTAGGCACTTACCGTATGACCAACTTCCACATGGAGACACTGCCTCCCGGCATTATCGACCACCGCGAATGGACACCCGACAACGGCCGTAACAACGCCCTACGCATCAACGGGTTGGGTGCGCCGCGCGGTTTCTATACGCCTATGCTCCGACAGATTAACTTCCCTACCACCAAGTACGGCGAGGACTATGCCGTCGGCCTGCGTGTAAGCCGCGAATACCAGATAGGCCGCATCTACGACGTAGTATATAACTGCCGCCGCTGGGACGACAACTCCGATGCAAATGTGGACATTGAGGGCATGAACCGCAACAACCTCTATAAGGACCGCATCCGCACTTGGGAACTGAAAGCCCGCGTGCAGATGAATGCCGGAAAATAAGATGACACACATCCCCGCTCCTGACGGCAAACGCCTTGTATGGTATTTAGCCATGGAGGAATACATTGGCCGACACACCGGTGACTATCCCGACGGCGTATTCTTCACGTGGTCGGTGAATCCGACCGTCATCTTCGGACGTCATCAGGTGATGGCCGACGAAGTGGACATCGGCTTCTGCCGGACGAACGGCATACAGACCTACCGCCGCAAGAGCGGAGGAGGATGTGTGTATGCCGACCGCGGCAACCTCATGCTCTCCTACATCGTGCCTTCCACACATGCCGAGCAGGTGTTTCAACAATATCTTGACGACGTGGCGACCCTGCTCAACGGGTTGGGTCTGCCTGCCGTCAAATCGGAACACAATGATATACTCGTGGAGGGGCAGAAAGTGTCAGGCAATGCCTGCTATGCGCTCAAGACGGGCACCATTGTACACGGCACGATGCTTTATGACGTTAATTTCGAGCAACTGCAGCGTGCCATTACCCCACCGCCCGGCAAACTAGCAAAACACGGCATCCAATCGGTGCGCCAACGCGTACGCAACCTCAAGCCGCTACTTATCAATAATACGACATGTCATATAGAATCTGTGGAGGCACTGGCAAAGGTGCTATACCAAGGCCTTTGTGACCACACCTCCATACTGTCGGACGAAGCACTGCGGGAAATAGACAGCATTGAGGCAGGCTATCTCCGACCTGAGTTTATCAACGGGAAAGAATCAGGCGATTGAAACGTCGGCTTTCCCGACAAGTCCGATCCCCCGACCGCTTGAATATCCACCTACATCCACACACCAACAGCAAACAGGGCTCTGCCCATTCAGCATCATGTTTCATCGCCAACTCTCCGTCGGCATCATGTCGGCACCTGTTATCCGCTTCACGCTGCAAGGCAACTACCTACTCAACAGCAAGCCCTACAGCGGCTACCACACCGCCGAGTTCTGCGACGGCCGCATCCGTTTTGAAGGCAACACTTACGACAGCCTTCTCTTCAGCGGCGGCGACAACTTCACGCTCAAGGATGTCACCATCGGTGTGAATTTTCATTGGGAGCGCCGCGAAGATCAAACATTCCGCGGCGACCTGCTTATTCTCACAGGCAATGACCGCGTACTCCATTCAGAAAAAGGTCTTGTCGCCATCAACCGGATTGATGTGGAAGACTACCTTGTGTCAGTGATATCCAGTGAGATGAGCGCCCAAAGCAGTCCCGAGCTGCTAAAAGCCCATGCCGTCATCTCGCGCAGTTGGCTCCTCCACCCCCTCCTCAATCCGGAACCGGATACATCCGTGAAGCCGTCTTGCACCAACGACTCCGACCTGCTCATCCGCTGGTATGAGCGCGATGCACACAGCCTTTTCGACGTATGCGCCGACGACCACTGCCAGCGCTATCAAGGCATCACGCGTCAGACCAGTGCAAACGTGCAAGCCGCCATTGATGCCACCCGAGGCATTGTGCTCACCTCCACAACCGACGGGAGCGTGCGCGATGCACGGTTCTACAAGAGTTGCGGTGGTGCCACCGAGCTCTTTGAAAACTGCTGGGCCGACCGTCACTATACCTATCTTGAGGCCGTGCGTGATGATGTACAGGCGTCTTTGCCCGACCTCACTGACGAACAACAGGCGGCCCAATGGATACGCACCGCCCCATCGGCTTTCTGCAACACCCGCGACCGCCGCATCCTGCAGCAAGTGCTCAACAACTATGACCAAGAAACAACCGACTTCTACCGCTGGCAGGTGCACTATACGCAAAAAGAACTGAGCCAATTAGTGTACGAACGGTCGGGCATTGACTTCGGCACCATCCAGCAACTCATCCCCGTGCGTCGCGGTCCTTCGGCACGACTTTGGCAACTCAAAGTTGTCGGCACAAAGCACACCCTCACCGTTGGCAAGGAACTGGAGATACGCAAATGGCTATCAAAGAGCCACCTCTATTCGTCGGCCTTCGTTGTGGACAAGACAACGGATGCTGACGGCACAATCCGTTTCACGCTCACCGGTGCAGGTTGGGGGCATGGCGTAGGTCTATGTCAGATAGGAGCTGCTGTCATGGCCGACAAAGGCTATACATGGCAGCAAATACTGGCTCACTATTTTCCCAACACTACCTTGAGGAAACTATAGCACGGCTTTACACCAGCTGACAAAGAACTTCACGCCCGAGACAGCAAGTGCAGTACCCAAACCGGGATAGAAACAGGCAAAGAAGTCGGACGGGATGCCAGGAATGAACTTCAGACTGATGCCCAGCCCCATCATAAAAAAGATAATCAGATAGCCCTTCACATCGAAGAACGCGAAGAGTGATTTTCGCGGTTCCGAAAAAGAGAGGATGCGCTCCGTATAGCGCCGCACAAAACCACGAAACATCAGCAGGAACGCAACCAATACAGCGACTGCTATCAGCGTCAGCCACCAGATACGCTCGGGATGGGTCTGGCAAATGCCAACATAACTACGAATGCCCGTGCGGATAATATTAACGCCAGGAGCCAGCCAACAGAGCACTTGCATCAGCAGCAGGTGCTCTTTGCGTACAGGAAGTATGCGGTCGGTATTCATAAACTATTCGGCAAGCAAAGTTTCTATCTCGTTTTCCAGTTGGACGGGTTTTACTTTCATCTCATAATAGGCCGCTACCTGACCGTTGCGGCCTACAAGGAACTTGTCGAAATTCCAACGGATGCGCTGTACGCCTTTCTGCTTCTTCAGCCAAACATAGAGCGGAGATGCATTGTCGCCATTCACCTCAATCTTGTCAAACTGCGGAAAAGAGATATTGTATTTACCCGTACAGAAACTATGAATCTCATCGAAGGAACCCGGCGCCTGTTTCATGAACTGGTTGCAGGGGAAATCGAGAATGACGAAACCCTGTTCCTTGTATTTCTGATAGAGTGCCTCCATGCCTTCATATTGTGGTGTGAAGCCACAACGTGTGGCCGTATTCACAATCAGCAGCACTTTGCCTTTGTAGGCACTGAGCTCCACCAGTTGTCCGTAGCCATCGCGCACCGTAAAGTCATAGACCGAAGTTTGCGCCTGCAGACCAACACATACGGTCAACAGCAGGACGAAGAGAAACGAACGTAGTTTCATAACGATTGTCATTTCAGTTCTGCTATATTATTACCTATTGTTATGGAAGATGAGAACGAGGACATCCGCACTCCCAGACAGCTGCAAAAGTAATTCTATGCGCCGGACTGTGCAATCACAATTTGTTAGGATTTTTTCAAACGGGTCTCCAACCACACCCGACCCGCCGCCCAACGTTTGCGGATATC
Organism: Paludibacteraceae bacterium; assembly: GCA_017464025.1. Classification (GTDB taxonomy): domain Bacteria; phylum Bacteroidota; class Bacteroidia; order Bacteroidales; family Paludibacteraceae; genus Colicola. Next base: position 30,833 of record JAFUEI010000028.1, read on the forward strand.
GGCTTTTTGGCGTATCTTTGCAACGTCAAAAGAATTAGCAGGCACGATGTACCGCAAAGAACTCCGATATTATTTTTCGACACCGATAGCATACATTGTCATCGGACTCTATCTGTTGGCAGTGAGCCTACTGCTATGGGTGATACCCGGCGAGTGGAACATTCCTCAGTCGGGCTACGCACAAGCAGACGGTCTCTTCCGCCTGTCTCCTTGGCTGTTCATGCTACTCTGCCCTGCTCTCACAATGCGTCTCTTCACAGAAGAGCGGCAGACGGGCACCTGGATGCTGCTGCGTACCAAACCCGTCAGCCTTCTGCGTATCACCACCAGCAAGATGCTGGCCGCATGGACTGTTGTTGTACTGGCACAGTTGCCCTGTCTGGTGCACTACGCTTTAGTATATTCGCTGGCAGAACCTGCGGGAAACATTGATTCTGGAGCTTTCTTTGGTTCATTTCTTGGTCTGCTGTTTCTATCCGCAGTATTCACCTCTATCGGAACATGGGCCAGCACCTTAAGCCGCAGCCAGATAGTAGCCTTCATCACGGGCGCAGCCTGCTGCTTTATCTGCTATTGGGGCTTCGACCTGCTGGCCTCGATTTTTTCCGGGCACATGCAAGCCGCTCTGCAATGGTGCGGCCTCAACAGTCACTACGCTTCCATCTCACGCGGCGTAATCGATCTCAGGGATGTAATATTCTTCCTCTCGGAGAGTCTGATTTTCGTACTACTCTCCGTGCAAAGCATGAAACGGAAATGACAACAATAGGCATTCTTTCGGATACGCACGGCCTGTTAGACAGCCGCATCTTCGAGCATTTCAGAGACGTGGACGAAATATGGCACGCGGGCGACATCGGCACTATGGAAGTGCTGCAGCGACTGCGCGAGTTCAAGCCCACGCGAGCCGTATATGGCAACTGTGATGCCGGTGACGTGCGCTGGTCGCTCACCGAATTCTACCGCTTCCGCGTGGAGCAGGTGGATGTATTGCTTACCCATATCGGCGGTTATCCTGGGCACTACAACCCGATGGCGCTGCGCCGGCTGACAGCGGAGCCCGTGCGGGTATTCGTCTGCGGGCACTCGCATATACTGAAAGTACAGTTCGACAAAACGCTGGGGGTGCTATGTCTTAACCCCGGAGCCGCCGGCAAATACGGCATTCACACCGTACAGACTTTGCTACGGCTGACCATTGACGGGCCGGACATTAAGGATCTTGAGGTGATAGAACTTGAACGTAAATAATTAGGTAACAAAATATTGCTATTGCCAATAGCAAATAACAATGCTTCATATATATGTTGCAAAACATAAAAACAGCTATTGCCCATATTAGAAAAAAGCAGTTACTTTGCAACCGTAATCAAAACAACACAATCTTTTTTGTACCTTAAAATCAAAACAGACTAATACCTTATAGTAAAAGGGACGCTGAGAAGCGTCCCTTTGCACATTTTATGAGGTAAGGCCTGCTATTTAATAATGATTGCCTTGATGCCATCACGTTCCATGAGAGCATTGATAGTGGGTTCACCGCCACGGAAGCGTTTGTAAAGCTGCATCGGATTCTCGGTGCCTCCACGCTCAAGAATGTTCTTGCGGAAGAGTTCGGCCGACTTCTTGTCGAAGATACTGCCATTCTTCCGTGCCGCTTCTTTGAATACGGAGAAGGCATCGGCATCCAGCAGTTCCGACCACTTGTAGCTGTAGTAGCCTGCTGCATAGCCGCCAGAGAAGATATGCGTGAAAGCCGTCTCCATCTGCGTGCCAGGTACGTCGGGAAGAAGCTGCACCTCAAGCATAGCCTTGTTTCCAAAGTCAATAACCGCCTGTTCCACCGTCTGGCAGTCACTGACCTCAAAAGGAGTCTCCAGCGTATGCCATGCCATATCCAGATAACCGAACGAGAGCTGGCGGGCACAGGCATAGGCTGCATGATAGTTGCTGGAGCGACGCATCTTGTCGATAAGTTCCTGCGGCATCTTCTCGCCCGTCAGATAGTGGCGGGCAAACGTATCAAGAAACTCCTTCTCATCGATGAAGTTCTCGTTGAACTGCGAGGGGAGCTCCACAAAGTCGCGCGGCACATTGGTTCCTGACATGGAAGCGTATTGACAGCGCGTAAGCATGCCATGCAGACCGTGTCCGAACTCATGGAGGAAAGTGCGCACCTCATCGTACGTCAGCAGGGCGGGCTTGGTCAGGCCTGAGAAGTTCTCGCCTGCGGCTTCGAACGTCACAGGTCTTGTAAAGTTCATCACATTCACGATATGCGGACGATGGTCGGTGCGACCGGTCTTGTACTGCGGCCGGAAATCGTTCATCCATGCTCCGCCGCGCTTGCCCTCACGAGGGTGGAAGTCGGCATAAGAGACAGCCAGGAACTGGCCCTTTTCGTCGAACACCTCGTAGGCACACACTTCGGGATGATAGACGGGGATATTCTTGTTCTCCCTAAAGGTGATGCCATAGAGACGTTTGGCCAGCCCGAACACCCCCTCTTTGACAGCATCAAGCGGGAAATAAGGACGTATGTCGTCGTCGCTGACAGCATACTTCTCGTTCTTGAGACGTTTGGACCAGTAGCTCCAGTCCCAAGCCTGCAACGTGCCGTAGAAGCCATTAGCAGCTGCAAACTGCTGCAGTTCGTCCACCTCCTGCCGAGCCACAGGCATGTAGTTGTCACGCAGTTCATCCAACAACTTATACACATTGCCGGTATTCTCCGCCATGGTTTTAACAAGCGCTTTCTCCGCATAGTTCTTCTTCCCGAAAAGTTGTGCTATCAGCAGGCGTGTATTCACGATGTCGCGTATGACAGCCGTATTGTCGAAGTCGCCACCAATGCATCGCGTGTTGTAAGCCGTATAGAGTTCGCGGCGCAGGTCGCGATTGGCACAATCCTGCATGACGGGAATATAGGTAGTGGGCCTAAGGTCGAGCAGCCAGCCCTCCTGCCCTTTCTTGCGGGCATTGGCGGCCAAAAGTTGCTTAGTATCATCGTTCAGTCCAGCCAAATCCTCTTCACGCGTGATGAGCAAGGTCCAGGCATTGGTAGCCTTCAGAACATTCTGCCCGAAGGTGAGCGTAAGCTGGGAGAGTTGCGCCGTGAGATGCTTGTACTCGGCCTTGTCCTCAGGGTCCAGATTGGCGCCATTATTGGCAAACGAGTCGTAGATATCGCAGAGCATCTTCTGCTGTTCCTTGGTAAGCTTCAGTTTGTCCCGTTGTTCGTACACCTCTTTGATACGGGCGAAAAGTTTTTCGTTAAGACGGATGACAGAACTATATTCCGACATCTTGGGGGAGAGCTCCATCTCGATGCGCTGCAGTTCGTCGTTGGTCTCCGCATTCGTAAGGTTGTAGAAGCAACCAGCCACGACCGACAACATCTCACCAGCCTTCTCGTAGGCCTCAATCGTGTTCTTGAAAGTGGGTTTCTCCGGGTTGGAAGTGATGGCATCGATGTCAGCCAGTCCACGCACGAAAGCCTCCTCGAAGGCGGGCATATAGTGTTCCGGACGGATTTTGTCGAAGGGATAGGTGCCATGAGGCGTGTCCCAATTCTTGTAGTTGAAGAACGGATTCTCGTCCGCCATAGCGGAGAGTGATGTTACAGCAAGCGCCATAATAAGCAATCTTTTAAGTTTCATATTGTACAGGGATGTTTGAATGTCAGAGAGGGTATATTTTCATTTGAGTGCAAAGGTACGCTTTTTATTTGGATTATCAATAATAATTCGTAACTTTGCGAGCACAAACCATAGTGCTCCAAGCAGCAACCCGCTTATTCCGTCAATCCATACACCCTATAATTATCTCCGCCATGACTATTCCCTACCAACCCGCTCTGCAGCAGCTTCCCATCGAGCAGGTGAACGCCCTGCTTGATGACAAAGGCTGCCGCCTCGGCCTTGACTGCGTCAACTGGAAAGAACAGTACCCCTACAAGCCGCTCACCGCCGTATATTTAGCCCGTACCGACGAAATGCTGTTCGTAAAATGGCACGTGAACGGCATCATGCTGAAAGGAGTCTATACCAACGACATGGATCCCGTTCACCGAGACAGCTGCGTGGAATTCTTCTGCCTGTTAGCCGACGGGCGTCACTACACCAATCTGGAGTTCAACTGCATCGGCACCTGCTCGGCTTCGCGCCGCCTCAACCGCACCGAAGACGTGGTGCCGCTCACAGCTGACGAGTTGGAAAGCATTGTGCGCTATTCTTCGTTAGGCAGCCGTCCCTTCTGCGAGATTGACGGACAATTCGTATGGGACCTCTGCGTAGGCATCCCACTCCGTCTGCTTGACCTTGACAAGCATCATCTGCCCCAGTCTATCCGCTGCAACTTCTACAAGTGTGCAGACGACACTCTCTACCCCCACTTTGTCTCATGGGCACCAATCCATACGGCCACACCCGATTTCCACCGGCCGGAATACTTTGCCGATTTAGAGATAGAGCAGAATGCAGCCACGGAGGGAACTGAAAATTGGTAAACTCCGGTAAAATTCTTCACAGGGGCTTCCCATTACCATCACCCAGGCTTCTCCTTACGGGCAAACAAGCTAACGGCCAGAAAATGAACGAGTAGCATCTTTACCACTACATACCAAAAGCACCGCACTGATAATCAGTGCGGTGCTTGTTTTTAGGAAGTTGTCTGACGGCTGTTGCCGAATACCGTCAGTGTATGGCCAATCAGAACAAATCCAACGGAGCAAAGAGGCGGTTCTTCGACAACTTGGTTATCTTGCCGTGGTTGGCCTGAATCTGCTTGAGGTTGATCTGCTTGGGGTCGCCCATAATGACGATGGTGACAGGCCGTCCCTGCACATGTGCCTTATAGAAGTCGGCAATCTGCCCGAACGTCAGGTTGTCGATAGCCGGCATATTGACCTTTGCAGGGTCGTCGGTATAGCCCATACGCTGCCAGTACGCATAGGTCTGCGCCTTGCCGCGCATGGAGGGCTTTGCCGTGAGGGAAGTCTGCTTGAGATAGGTCTTGATATTGTCAAGACGTTCGGGATACTCAGGCATGTTCTTCAAGAGGTCCATATAGACATCAATGGCATCGGCGACCTTGTCGGACTGCGAGCCGACATAGCCCATGAAATAGCTCTTCTTTTCGGGAACGGGGGGCGTTGACATCATGCCGTAAGCCGTGTAGGCCATGGAGCGTTTCTCACGAATCTCGTTCATGACAAGACCGGAGAATCCGCCGGAGAAGTACTGGTTGAAGGCGTCGTAGCCCACTTCCTGTGCAATCTGATAGGGGTCGCCGTCCACGTAGAAGTAGATACGGGCCTGCTGTACGTTGCTATTAGGCAGGAAGAAGATGGTCTGTTTGTCATAGGTCTTACGCTCCTTGACAACAGGACTCTCGCTGGGACGCATACCTTCCTTGAGGGGCAGGTTGCCACTCAGCGTTGTCTTGACCTCGTTGATGTCGCGTGCGCCGCAGTAGAAGATATCCAGCGCATACTCCGTTGCTTTCTGGAACTCGCCATGCAGCTGCGGGATACCCAGACCGATAACGTCCATGATGGGCACTACATCGAGATAAGAGGACTTGTCGCCATAGAGCGCATAGGCCAAGAGAGCGCTTGACTGGGCTTCGTCACGCTTTGGCATAATCATACGCGAACGGAACTCCGAACCCTTGATAGCATCCAGCTGCTTCTGGTCGAGCTTAGGCATAAGCATCTGCCGCTGCACGAGCTGGCATATCTCGGCAAGGTGCTCTTCGTTGCCCTGTATGTTGGCTACGAAATAGCTTCCGCTGACGCTGTAGGCACATGCACCTCCCAGTTCGGCCAACTGACGGCGGAACTCCTGCGACTCGGTGTTGGGCATGATGCCGGCATAGTTCATAAGGCCGACGGCATAGCCCAGCAAGGGCATCTTCTCCGTACCGATACCATAGCGGAGGGTGAGCGTGAAGATATGGTTCTTGTCGTTCTTGGTGTACCAGAGATTGATATTGTCGTCCATCGCCAACTTTTGCACATCGCCGAAGTTATTGTAGGTTTCCTCCAGCTGTCCGGAAGGCAGAGCCTTGAAGCGTTTGGCATATTCGGTTTCCCCCTTGGGCGAGTCGAGCGGCTTGATTTGCGGCTTGGCCAGCTTGTGTTTCTTGGGGTCACCCTCGTCAAGCTGGAAGGTCACGTGGTCGGCATCGAAATAGGTCTTGGCCACACGGGCGATGTCTTCCTTGGTGAAAGCGAGCACCTGCTCCTTCATGCTGAAGAGGTCTTCCAGCGGTGTGTTGTAGATGAAGCTGTTCACCAGTTGCGCCATGATAGCGCCCGTGGACTCCATCATCATGTCGATCTGCTGGGAGTATTCTTCTTTGACCGACTGAATGAGCCAATCGTCAATCTGCCCGTCCTTGAGTTTGTCAATCTCTTTCTGGAGCATGGTCTCGGTGGCTTTGTTGGACTCGTACATCTGCTGATTGACGTCATAGTAAGGAATGGCTGCCACCATCACAGTACCGAGGTCGCGACGCGAATCGAGATAAGCATAGGCCGAACTGATGTTGTTGTCGAGCACCAACTTGTCGAACAGACCGGTGGACATACCATTGTTCAGCAGCGAGATAACGAACTCCAGCAGAAGCTGGTCCTTGTCGCCTTCCTTCACCCCCTTGTAGGCCCACATGACCTGGGGATAGTATCCTATCTTGGCCGAATACTTCTTGTTGCCGCTGTAGGAGGGCTGCGGCCATACGGTGCGCTCGGGCAGCGGTTTGCGCTCGAGACGTCCGAAAGCCTTCTCAATCATGGGCTTTGTCTGCTCCGCATCGAAGTTTCCGACAAGGATAAGCGCCATATTGTTGGGGACATACCATGTATTGTAGAAATCGATGATTTTGCTCAGACGGGGATTCTTCAGATGCTCGGGGAAGCCGATGACACTGCGCTCGTAGGGATGGCCCTTGTAGAGGTTCTCGAAGATGAAATCCTGCTGATGGCGCTGGATGCGGTCCTGATTCATGTTGTACTCCTCAAACACGTTCTCCAGCTCAGCCTGGAAGGAACGGAAGACGGGGTTGATAAGCCGGTCGGCATAGATGGTGAGCCACTTCTCCATCTGGTAGCCGGGGAAAGAGTTGTGGTAGCAGGTCTGGTCGTAGCTGGTATAGGCGTTGAGGCCTTCACCGCCGATGCCCTCAATCAGGTTGGAGAAGTCGTCGGTAGCCGTATATTTGGCCGCCTCGATGCTCTTCTCGTTGATTTTTTGGGTCAGTTCCTCGCGTACCTTGGGGTCGGTAGAATCAGAGAACTCGTCGTAGAGACGGATTATCTCTTCATAGAGGGGTTTCTCTTTCTCCCAGTCGAGGGCTCCTATCTCCTGCGTGCCCTTGAAGAGCATGTGCTCCAGATAGTGTGCCAAACCGGTGTACTCAAGCGGCTCGTCCAGCGAACCTGCCCGCACGGCCACGTAACCCGTTACGTCAGGCTGCTCTTTGTCTTCCCAGAGGATGACCGTCAGACCATTGTCGAGTTGATAGGTGGTGAGGTTCTTCGGCAGCCCTGCCGCCAAAGCCATTGTCACGCCTGTCAGCAGGGTGAACAAGATGTTGAATAGTCGTTTCATTATTGTATTTTTTTGTTAGTTGCTTGTCAGACTGCAGGATTAGTCCGGTGCAGCAGGCATCGGTATTGTCTTCAGAACGGGTAAGACAATAACCATGCCAGAGACGGCTTACCACTCCAGCAGCACTTTGCCGCATTGTCCACTTACCATCACGTCGAAGCCCTTCTGGAAGTCGTCGAAGTGGAAGCGGTGGGTGATGACGGGACTGAGGTCGAGCCCTCCCAGCAGCATCTGCTCCATCTGATACCATGTCTCCCACATCCGGCGGCCGGTGATACCCTTGATGGTAAGAGCATTGAAGATGACATCGGACCAATTGACCATCGTGTCGCTCGGCAGGATACCCAGTTGGGCGATATTGCCGCCCCGATACATGTGCTGTATCATATCGTTGAAAGCCGAGGGGGCACCGGACATCTCAAGCCCTACGTCGAAACCGCGAATGCCGAGCTGCGCCATAGCGCCCTGCACGGTCTCCCCCTTGGAGCCGTCAACCGTAAGTGTGGCTCCCATCTTCCGGGCTATATCCAGACGAAGCGGGTTGAGATCGGTGACGACGATATTCTTCGCGCCGGCGAAGCGGCAGATACCGGCAGCCATGGTGCCGATAAGTCCGGCTCCCGTAATGAGCACGTCCTCGCCGAGAAGCGGGAAGGCCAAGGCCGTGTGGGTAGCATTACCGAAGGGATCCATGATAGCTGCAAAGTCGTCGGGTATGGCATCTTTCAGCTTCACGATGTTGCTCTCTGGAATGCTTACGTATTCTGCAAAAGCGCCGTCACGCGTGATGCCGACCGACAAGGTGTTCTCGCAGACATGACCATAGCCACGACGGCAGTTGCGGCAATGGCCGCAGATGATATGCCCTTCGGCCGTGACGCGCTCGCCCACCTTTATGTTGCGCACGCCGGGCCCTACTTCCACTACTGTACCGACAAACTCATGGCCCTGAATGAAGGGCGGATTCACATGGGTCTGGCTCCACTGGTCCCACTTGTACATGTGGAGGTCCGTACCGCAAATGGCGGCCTTCTTCACCTTTATGAGGACATCGTTGAGTCCCACTTGAGGCATCGGCATCTCTTCCATCCAGATGCCGGGTTCGCGATATTTCTTTACTAACGCTTTCATCTTACTTCAGGACATTGAGTTTCTTACCTACTTTCACGAAGGCAGCCACCCCCTTGTCAAGCTGCTCGCGGGTATGGGCGGCACTTACCTGCACGCGGATGCGAGCCTGTCCCTGCGGCACGACGGGATAGTAGAAGCCCGTGACGTAGATACCTTCTTCCTGCAGCGCGGCAGCGAACTCCTGACTCAGACGAGCATCGTAGAGCATCACGGCACAGATGGCCGACTGGGTAGGCTTGATATCGAAACCGGCGGCCTTCATCTTGGTGACGAAATAACCGGTGTTTTCGTGCAGACGGTCCTGCAACGTATTGTCGCGTGTGAGCAGTTCGAACGTCTTGATACCGGCAGCGGCTATCATAGGCGGAATGGAGTTGCTGAAGAGGTACGGACGCGAGCGCTGGCGCAGCATATCGATGATTTCTTTGCGACCGGTGGTGAAACCTCCCACCGAACCGCCGAAGGCCTTGCCGAGCGTACCGGTGATGACCTCAATCTGTCCGCGCAGATTGTAGAGCTCGGTCACGCCGTGACCCGTCTTGCCCACGACACCGGCGGAATGGCTCTCGTCAACCATCACCAGAGCGTTATATTTCTTAGCCAGTTCGTAGATTTTGTCCAGCGGACATACGTTGCCGTCCATGGAGAACACACCATCGGTAGCAATGATACGGAAGCGCTGTGCCTGCGCCTTCTTGAGTTGCTCCTCCAGATCGGCCACATCGCCGTTCTTATAGCGATAGCGCACCGCTTTGCACAGACGCACGCCATCGATGATGCTGGCATGGTTGAGCGCATCGGAGATGATGGCATCTTCGTCGGTGAGCAGCGGTTCGAAAAGGCCGCCGTTGGCATCGAAGCATGCGGCATAGAGAATCGTATCTTCCGTACCGAAGAAATCGCTAATGGCTTTCTCCAGTTGTTTGTGCGTATCCTGCGTACCGCAGATGAAGCGTACGGATGCCATACCGTAGCCCCGGCTGTCCATACGCTGCTTTGCGGCCTCAATAAGTTCGGGATTGTCGGCCAGCCCCAGGTAGTTGTTCGCGCAGAAGTTGATGACTTCTTTCTCGCCTTCAGCGGCTGCGACCCGAATACCGCTTGACTGGGGGGTAACGATGATGCGTTCGTTCTTATAAAGTCCCGCATCTTTGATTCCCTGCAGCTCCTGCTGCAGATGTTTTTGGAAATCAGTGTACATAGTGTATTGTATTTAAGGGTTTGTTGTGTCTTTCGCCGGTGAGCGGCACGGTATGAAAAGCCTAATTTGCTTTGTACCCGCAAAATTACAACAAATCTGCGAAACCGCAAAGAGGGGGCCGAAAAAAGCAAGGACAAAAAAAAGCAGAGACGGAAGGCCGTCTCTGCAACGAACAACTCCCAACGGAGCGACAGGCGCTACGCCGCGGGGAGATTATTTGAGTTTGTACTCCATGCGCACGGTGATACGGGCTTTCTTCTCCTTAGAGTAGGTATTGAAGGTGCCGCCGTAGCTGTACTCCTCCTCACCTGTGGCCGAAGTAATCTGGAAGACACCAAGACGGGCACTGCTGGCCTTGCCAAGGCGGGCACCGGCATTCTCAACGATATTCTCGGCACGCAGGCGTGCGTCCTTGGAAGCCTTCTCGATGAGTTCCAGCTTCAGGTCGTCCAGCTTGGTGTAATAATACTCCGGCATATCGGAATCGATGTCGATATTCTGCGAGACGAGGGCGGAAATCTCACGCGAAATGCGCTCCACCTTCTCTACATTGTAGCTGGTGATGGTGAAGGTCTGGTTGCAGCTATAGCCTACAAAACGCGAGCCCATGTAGTTGCCGTTGTCGGAATAGACCGACGTGAAATTCTTGTTGGTGTTGATAAAGGAGAAAGTGACCTCATCGTCGCTGACCCCGTTTTCTTTGAGATAGCGTGCTACGGTCTGCTGGTTCTTCTCCATCTGACGGAAAGCAGTCAGTTTGTCGTAGTTCTCCACCGAGATCCGTCCGGTCCAGACAATCATGTCGGAGGTAAAGGTAGTTTCGCCCAAGCCGGTAACGGCAATGGTGTCCTTGGAACGGCCATAATAGGTAATGGCAAAAGAGAGAATGATAACGCTGATAACGACCGAGCAGCCGATAATCAGATACTTCCAGATTTCTTTCATGACTGTGAATATTTTTAAGGATTATTGATGCTGCAAAGGTACAACATATAATTGGAAATGAAAAATGAAAAAGGAAAAATTAAAAAGGAAGAGTGAAGGACAACGCCTGTTCTTCACTCTTCACTATTCACTATTCGCTATTCGCTCTCCCTGAGATTATCTTACAATCATCAGTTTGCCGGAAGCGATGCGGCGGTTGCGGTTCTCGAAGAACGCATAGTAATAAACCACCTTCTCGAGCTCCAGCGTGAGTATGACACCTTCGGCAGAGGAGTCAACATCGTAGAGGACATCGGTTTCGCTATAGTCGGAAACCACCTTGGCCGCATTGGGGTCGCAGAGGGGCACGTCCTCGAAGAGGATGACAGAGCCGTTGGGGTCGTAGAAGGCAATCTGCACATTGCGGCGGATGGAATAGGCAACAAACTGATTCGTTCCCGGAATCTGCTTGAGCAGAACCGACTTCTCGGAGACAGTGGCTGAATAGTCGATGTCGGCATAGTGGAACCAGATGGCGTAGATGCGCTCAGAGCCGTCTTCAGCCTGTACATGCACGTAGGTAGTGTCGCCGATGGAGTCGCCCAACTGATAATATACCTCGGCCAGCGTATCGAGTGCAAAGCCCTCCACCATAGGCATATCCTGCCGATTGGTCATCAGGCGGTACTCGTAGAAATACGTTTCGGGGCTGAATCCGTCAATAGTGACGCCGTCCACCTGCAGGTCTGCCAGTCTGTTCTCCGGCGATGGCAGAATGACTTGCATGATGCTGTATGCACGCACGCTGTCGGGGTTCTCGGCCGTGACAAGGATAGAGAGCGTGTAGTCGTCGAGCAGACGCACCTGCACCGTCTCATGCTCTTCACCCTTCGCATAGGTGACAGCCGTCGTGTCCGCCAGATGCTCCGGCGAGGTGCCGAAGGGATAGGTGATACGATAGGTAAGCGTATCGGGATGGAAGCCCTCGACCAATGCTCCATGGAAGCAGAGCGAGTCAAGCCGGTTGATGGGACACAGCTCGCGGTCGAAGATGATGGCATAGGTGTTCACATTCTCGCCGTCACCCGAAGTGACGATAACGTTGGCCGAAAGCGGTGAGGTCTTCTCCAAGCGGATATCCTGCTGCTCGTCGAGTGTAAGCCAGGTGATATCAGGCATGGTGGTGAAAGTCCAGGGCTTGGGAAGGACATATTCGAACGAGTCCTTGCGGAAACCGTAGAGGGGTTCACCGTCCAGATAGAGCATCAGCAGGTCGGCATTGTCGGACATAATCTGACGGAAGCGGATGGTATAGTCGAAACGTGTACCGTCCTCGGCTGTGACGCTGATGACTGCCACAATGCTGTCGGTGCCGTTGGCAGCGACAAGCGTATCGACAGCCAGGGTCACCTGCTGCACCTCTTCGGCCTTCTGCCAAGTGATGAAGGGCAACGTACCGGCTCCGTAGAGCACATTGACAGTATAGTCTTCGTAGGTGGGATCGAAGTCCGCAATATCCTGATTGGAAACGCGGAGCATCTCCAGATAGCAGTTGGACGAAAGAGCGACACTGAAGCGGATGGTATAGGTGCGCACGGCTCCGTTCTCCGCCTTTACCGTGATGAAGCTGACGCCGTCCACGCCATTGGTCTGCACCGTTACCTGCTGCGCCTCGTCGGCACGCTCGAAGGCGATATCGGGTACAGCCGTTGTGTGAAGCGGGAGCACCACACTGTAGTCGTTCTGCGTACCGCGAAAGTCGGACAGAAGCTGACCGTCCAGCGAGATATAGAGCAGCGTGTCGCAATCGGACTTGGCGATGGTGTAGCCGAGCACATAGGTGTTACTGCTACCGTTGGCGGCGGTGACAGCGATTTCGTAGCGGCGGCTGTAGCCATCGGCCGCTGTGGTGGAGACAGAATCAACCGTCTGCCACTGGTCGGCCGGATCGTAAGCCACAACGGGGAACTGCTTGGTGCCGACAGGAAGCGTGACATCGTAAACGAACGTATGCGGTTCGAAGCCGGTGAGTTGCTCGTTGCCCGAATAAATCATCAGCAGCGTATCAGCAGCAGAGAGCGTGATGCGGCAGTTGACAACATAGAGATTGGTGTTGCCGTTCTCAGCCGTCACAAGGAAGGTGTACTGCCGTCCGCCCTCAATGTCGGCCGTCTGCTTCTGCACGGTCTGCCATTGGTCAGCCTGTTCGTAATCCATATCAGGTATAGTGGTCTGTCCGACAGGGAGAGCAATGTCGTAGGTAAAGCGGCGGGGCTCAAAGCCGTCGATAGAGAAGCCTGTCTCAGCGTCATAAATGGCAAGCAGCGTATCAGCGGCCGACTGCTCTATCGTGTAGGCAACCGTATAGTTGCGTATGCTGCCGTTCTCAGCCGTTACCGTGAAGCGGTAGGTTGCCTGATAGGCATCCTCATAGAGGGTGTCGGGCACGATGGCAGCGAGCTGCATACGCTCTACCTCATCGCTGAGACGGGCTTCCAGCACGGGATATTGGCGTGTGCCGACCGACAGCGTGCGGCTGTATTCAGTCTGCAACGGCGTAAAGCCATCCAGCGGCTGACCGTCCTCATAAATCATCAGCAGCGTATCCGCTTCCGATTTGAGTACCGTGAAGCTGACGGTATAGACATTCTTAGAACCATTCTCAGCCGTAACCGTGAACTGCGTTGTCTTGCGGTAGAGGTCTTCCTCCAGCGTGGTCTGCTCCACCTCAGTACGTCCGATGGCCTCCGGATCGATTTCCGCCTCCAGCACAGGCCATGTGCGCGTACCGGCGGGAAGAGCGACAGCATAGGCAAACGTATGCGGGGCAAAAGTATCCAGCGGTTTGTCGTCAGCATAAATCATCGTCAGCGTGTCGGCAGCCGACTGGCGGATGGTGCACGTGAGGCTATAGGTATTGATGTTGCCAGCCTCGGCCGTAACCGTAAGCAGGAACTGCTTGCTCAGACCGTCGGCCGCCTCGGCAACAGCCGTGCTGATTGTCTGCCAGTCGTCGCCAGGTTGCCCTGTAACGGAAGCGGGGAAGGAAGAGCCCACCGGCAGAACCATTTCGTAGGCAGTCTGACGGCTGTTGAACTCAGGATACTCCATGCCGTCCACATACATCATCTGCAGAGTGTCTATCACGGATTTCTCCACCAGATAGTTGACCGTATATATGTTGGTGGCGCCGCTCTCGGCTGTCAGCAAGAACTGGTAGCAAGCACGATAGGTTTCCTCGTAGAGGGTCTGCGGCTGCACCTCGGTGCGTCCTTCGTCACGGATATCGAGCACCGCCTCCAGATGCGGATACTCACGGGTGCCGACCGACAGCGTGCGGGTATAGACGTAGGTCTTACTGTCAAAACCGTCAAGCGGTTGACCATTCTCGTAAATCATCATCAGCGTGTCAGCCGTGGAAGGCGTGAACTCCAGCAGAACATTATAACGCATGGTGTGCACCCCGTCTTCCGCCGTCACAGCAATGGTGGTGAGGCTGCCGGTGGCATCGGTATTCAGGAGAATCTGCTGGTGGAGTTCGCTGTCGCTGACAGGCTCTACCATAGGATAGACCGTATAAGACTCCGGCAGCACCACCTGATAGACTCCCTGTCCGGCTTGGAAATCCACTCCGAAATCGCTTATCGGACGGCCGTCCACCAAGATGTCAAGCAGGGTGGCATCCTGCTCCTTGTAGGGATGGAGCACTACGATATAGGTCAGTTCTGTCGTTCCGTCTTCGGCCACAACATCGAATATGACGGAGTCGCCTTCCACGCGCTGTGCACGCAGAGCGGCATCGCCATTGAGCGACATCGAGACGTCAGGCTTGGTGTGGCCGGCCAGTTCTACCGTATAGTAGGTATTATAGCGGCTGAAAGCGTCGGGCATCACCGTACCCTTACCGGCAGCGGCAAAGTCCTCCAACGACATACCGTCGAGACGGATGTCGGCCAAGAAGGGTTCGTGGGAGAGTTCGCGCCGGACGAGGTTGAGGGTGTAGGTGACAATGGTCGTACCATCTTCAGCCGTCACGTCCACATACCAGATGTCGGGGTCGGCGGCATCGGCATAAGGAGCGGCTATGGTCTGATAGCAGTCGTCGGTGCCGATAAGAATCTGCGGAGTGCCTTGCTCGACACCCGTAATCGTATATTCAGTCTGTGCGGGAACAAACGGGTCGGCCACCTTTGCGCCGTTGACCAGAATCTCGGACAAGTAAGCGTAGTGGGAGGGTTCGGCCGTGACCATGACATGATACTCCGCCTCATCGCCGTTCTCGGCCTTCACCCAGAGATAGGAGATCTGGCCGACCGGATTGACCTGCATCTCGACCTGCTGACCGTTGCGGGCCTTGTAGGTGAGAGAGGTTATGGTCTGCTGGGCCGTCTTCGGCGCATTGGCATCGGCAAGCGGCAGGACAAACGTGTAGTCGTACTGTCCGGCGGTGCAAGGCTGCTCCTGTCCGTTGACGCTGATGGCATCGAGTCCGGTGTCGTCAGAGAGTTCGCGCCGGAAGGTGAGATGATAGTCAGCAGCGATGTCTTCGGAGCCGTCTTCCGCCACCACATGGATGGTATAGACGATGTTGCCCTGTGCATCGGTCGTGCTGCTGATGCTCACCTGCTGGGCTTCGCTTTCTTTCACGACTTTGATAGCCCCGAGACGGCTCATGGGCACCTCGTGCTCCGTATTCCATGCATTGAACGAAGCGGGAGCGTCCACCGAGACGTTGTCCACGAGAATATCCGCGAGAAGTTTACTGTCGGAGAGGGTTGTTGCCTGCAAGGAGAGCGTATAGGTGGTGCTCAGGGAAGCATCGGTCGCATTAACGACCTGCCACGTCAACTTGTCGGGAGCAATCGTCTGGAACACCGAGTCGCGGGCGTAGGTGCGCTCAAAGCAGGTAGTAGCAGGCAATGTAGCGGCCGTATAGGTTGTTGTACCAGAGAAGAAACCTGCAATACCCTCTACGGTTTCCAAGGTATTCTCGGTAGCAGGCAGGACATAGAGCACGGCGTAGGTCTTTTCCGTTCCGTCGGCCGCTACGATACGGATGCTGTTGGCAGTCTGCACGGCTGTCTGGGTGAGCGAGGACAGTTCGACGGTGAGGTCTGGCATACCCTTCTCTTCATCGACAGCGACCCTATAGGAATCGCCGCTCAAGGTAACAGTTGCACCGTTGTTAGCCGTCAGGGTGTGCTCCAGCTCGCTCTGCATGGTATCCGTGAAGGTCAGCGTGTAGGTGCGTGTGTTGCCGCTTTCGGCCGTAACCGTAATAGTTACCGTGTTGCCGGAACGACTTACGGCCACCTGCTGACGGGCGTTGTCAAGCACCGGCGTTACATCGGGCAGGATACCGTTCCACTCCTCCAGCGAAACGGTATAGTCGGTCTGGGCAGCATCAAAGATGAGGTCGCCCTTGCTGAGCGTAATGCCGGCGAGAGCCGTCTGCGCATTCTTTGCCCGCGTGACGGTAAGCGTATAATCGGTGTAGGTGCCGTCCTCCGCGAAGTTGCGGATGGTGGCAGTACGAACGGCATTGACCTCGTTATACCACGTTATTTGCTGTGCTTGGTCTTTCACCTCACCCGTGAAGGTGAGTTCGGGAAGATTATCATATTCGGGTACTGACACGGCAAAGGCATTCCCCGAAAGGGTTGCGTCCACTCCGTTGACCTGCAAGCCGGTAAGAGTGCTATTGTAGTAGAAACGCAGGTTGTCAACATACATGCTTGAGGAGAAGCGATTCGATGTATTTACTCCAGACGCCCAATTACCCACATAGTATTGTGATAAGTCTTCATGAGGAGCGGCACTAATGACAATATCCAACGTAGCAGGTACAAAATCATCATCATATACGATATTCTCTGTAGCCGTCTGCCAATCTCCAACCACAGAATAATTACCTGTATGTTTGGCTTGTTGTGTCCCGTTTGCCTGATACTTAAAGTACCAACCGCTTATCTTATTCGTTGCTTCCGGATAAACATCCAAAGACATTCTGTCGGGCGTATTTCGGAACGGAATATTGCCGGACAGACTGAGTGTGGAGGAAATATGAGTAGCGATAATAAATGCTCCCACGGTTACAGTCTGCTCTGATAAAGATATGATGCCGGGCATCGCCTCACCGGATGTCAACAAATATTTGGTTGACAATTTTACGGAAGAAACCCCTTTCTTGATTATTGTCGATCGGTCAACTGCATCTTCCGGATTATAAGTTCCTTTATCCCCGGAGATTTCAGCATCAATCGGTGCATGCCAACCTTTTGGCTTATATCCTGTATGCGTAGGAGCACTGGTGCGTTCCACCTTTTCGAAAGCTTCATCAAAGGTTGTCGTAAACGTAACGTCATTCGGGTAGTAGAACAGGAAGGTGTAGGTGGAGGTATATCCTTTGTTGACGGATTTGAGCACCAGCTTCTTGTAATCGGCGGCATCGGTCTCGACGGTTACGTCAGCACCCGTAGCTGCGGTGTACTCATAGGTCGGCATGCCGGCATCGGCATTGACAACATAGCCGAACTTGTCCTTTTGGAAACCGCCAACGATAGTGCCACCCGTAAAGGTGATGCTTTGCAGCCAGGAAGGATTCTCCGTGTCCACAACGGGCGTAAGCGTATAAGTCTTGTCAGCCACGGAGGCGTTGTTGCTATGCACGGTAAGCGTAGTAGGATGATAGAGACCACCGTTGCTGATATCCACCGTCTGCTGAGCATAGCCTTTCTTGATATCTGAGATAGTGAAGCCGGTCGTTCCGAAGGGCAGCGTTACCGTCTTGCTGTCGGCATCAAGAACAACTTCCCCTACTCCTTCGACGGTAACAGACTGGAGCGTGTTCGCATGAGCACCGACATTGATGAACGTAATCCGATAGGTGGTGGTGTGCGTGCCGTCTTCGGCCGTCACCTTCACCTCAGAGGTCTGCCCCAGCGGGCGCTGCGTAATCTCGACACGCTGTGCAGCCTCGGCCTTCTCATAGGCAATGACGGGAACGGCAAAGGTGCCCTCATCTTTCAGAAGTACGGTATAGTCGGTCACGCCTGCCGAGAAGCCCGTAGCGGGCACAAGGAACTCGAAGTCGTCAACGCCGTCGAAATAGAGGTCGGTCAGCGTAGCGACATCCGACTTCTTGACCGTAAAGTGAACCGTATAGTCCTTCGTGTTCATGCCGTCCTCGGATACCACATGTATCTTCGCCTCGCCGCCATCGGCCTTACCATAGGCAATCGTAACGGTCTGGCCGCTCTCGGCCGACTCTACATTGATGCAGGGCACAGCCTTCGTTGCTTGCGGCAACTCGACATTGAAGGAAGTAGCACTTGTAGCATCCAGAATCTGCCCATTCACCTTGATAGTATTAAGCAGTGCACTCGTGTGCTGGCCGGCGGGCTGATAATGTATGGTATAGACCACCGTTGCAGAGCATCCCTTGCGCTGCAAGGTCAGCTGTTGCGTCAGTTCGTCAGGCTCCGTGAGCAATGTGACGATGTCCTCGCTGCCTTGAGACGGCAGGCTATAGTTGACCTCACCTTTCTGGGCCAACGGCAAGTTATAGTCCGACTGACCAGGGACAAAGATATTGGTTCCGCCGACAGAGAGCGAAGTCAGCGCCAAGGGAGCCGTGCAGTCGGCTTCCGGAATGGTATATTCAAGGATGTACTCACGCGAGGCGCCGTCTTCGGCCGTCACCTTAATAATATAGGAGTTTTTGCCGTTAAGTCCGGCAGTGACCTGCTGGGCTTCTTCAGCTTTCGTGTAGGTGATCTGCGGCATCGTGCTGCCATAGGGGAGGGTCTTGCTGTAGTGGTAGCTACCGTCGAACTGACTCAGGACAGAAACGCCGTTTTCCTTCACATCGGCCAATGCGGCATTGCTGCTCTTGGCAGCCGTACCCTGCGTTGCCATGTGGAGGGTGTAATACACGACAGACGTCTCAGCAAGCGGCGTGGCAGCCGGAGCCCGTACAGGACCACGGGCAAGGCCACGGGCCGGAGCCGGTGCGGCAGACATAACCGTCGTAACAGAGATGGTTACGGTATTGGTGCTCAAGTCATATACGACGGTCACCGTCTGGCCGAGGCCAGCCGTCACCGAAACCGTATAGTTGCTGCCGGAGTAAGGTACATCATAGTACTCGTGCTGTGCGGGGTCGAAATCATCGAACAGGTCACCATTAATCTTTATAGCAGCCTCCGGCAGTTTTGCTTCTTCGGCCGCCTCTGCAACGAAGTTGATGCGGTACTCCTGCGTCTTGCCCGACTGGGCGGTAACGAGAATGACGGCCTCGCCGTAGCCTTGCGGAGCTGATATGCTCACCTGTTGCAGTTCGTTGCCTTTCAGCACCGTGATAGCCGGACAGCGGTTGGCAGGAAGCGTTACCGTATAACTATAGCGGTCGGGCATAAACTCCGGCAGCACGGCACCATCCAAGCGTATGAGATTGAGTTGGACGTTATCGGAAAGCACCAGACGGAAGTCAACGAAATAGTCCGTGGTATCTCCGTTCTCGGCATATACCACCACATGGGCACTCTCGCCCTGCGTAATCCAAAGCCGCTGCTGCGGTTCGCTGCGCTCGGCCGTCACTTGCGGAATAACGGTCACGCCTTCGTCCAACGTATAGTCATATACGTGTTCATCGGGGTCAAAACCCGCCAGTG
>JAFUEI010000029.1 GCA_017464025.1 Paludibacteraceae bacterium
ACACACACACACACACACACACAGCGAAGGGCCTTCGCTGCGAACGGCGGTAACGCACAATATACATCTTTCCGACTGATACAGGCGGTACGTGATTTCGTGTCACGTGCCGTCTTTTGGTATATGTCCTATTATTAAGATTGTCCCCTCGCGGAAAGACACACCCCTTGACCTATCGACGAGCGAGAGACAACCGTGAAGCGATTAAGGCGCACCGCAGAGTGTCCGAGGGACACTCAAGGAGTAAGTGCGCCGCGCGAGTCCGCAGTAGCCCTCACTGCTACAAGGACATAGAACTCCTTAAAGCCGAGATGAGCGGGACTAAAAAGAGGCTGAAAAATGTACTCTGATTAAGAATGGACCAACAAAACAACCAAATAATTAACATTATTAACAACAATTTCAAACAACAAAACAATGAAGAAAATTAAACTATTTTCAATTCTCGCCCTGCTGCTGATGGCAGCGACGGGCGCAGTGGCACAGACGGAAACGCTGCTGACCACAATTACGGCAACTGCAAAAGAGCAGGCAAACTACAGTACGGCGGACGTGGCAACCGTTTCATTCAGTTATCCTGCAGGAGGGGCCTCAGCATACTTAGCTAACTGGGGCTGGTGGGGATACGGTTGGT
The DNA here is from genome assembly GCA_017464025.1 of Paludibacteraceae bacterium. Lineage (GTDB taxonomy): Bacteria > Bacteroidota > Bacteroidia > Bacteroidales > Paludibacteraceae > Colicola. The sequence goes on from JAFUEI010000029.1 coordinate 635, forward strand.
CGGCAACCGTCAATGCTGCCGAAGGATATACCATCACCAAATGCATATTCTATGACGATGCCAATCGTACTGCTACTGATAGCGAAGCTCCATTTGTTGTAGAAACCACAGAAGAGGATAAGACACCGAGAATAAATGGCACACCCATTGATGGTGGCATTTATCAAAGTAAGGGTATAAAAAAGATTGAGGTGTATGGCTATGTTACGCCTACCGCCACGCAGTACTCCGTCACTCTCGCCGAGGGCACTGACGATGCAGGGAACTGGACTATCAGCCCTGCCACTGCCGAGGAAGGTCAGACTGTGACCATCACCTACAACGGAACGAAGAAGGTGAAGAGCGTCAAGGCCGTGAAGAAGGCCGCAGTTGCTTCTTCTGTATCATTCACTGTTAAACGTGTTGGAGGAGAGGATCCTAATTATGCTGATGGGAATTATACTGTTGCTCCCGGCACTACATGGCAGCAATTTATTGAAAGCGGTGATGCTCCAGCTTGCTTGAGCATAGGCACTTCTGGGATTTATAGCGGGAAGGTTTGTCATGATATGAACAATAGTTTGCAAGAATGTGGCGGAACGATTATTGCTAACGTGGCGGATAAAAAGCGTGTCAAGGCCAGCGATGCCATTATTGATGGTGCGACATATGGATGCAGTGATTATCTCGGCTATCAAGACCATGATTAAGCCATGTGGCCAGAACTCAATGGAAAACAAGCACTTAGTAAACTTACTCGCCACGGCAACCTTCCCCAAGGAATGATATTTTCCAGTCCCACGGTGAGGTAAATAATTGAGAAATAAAAAAACAACGATAGAAAATATGAAGACTACAAAAAGATTTATATTGACGCTCGCAGCCATCCTCGGCATGACGGGCGCATGGGCACAGGACACGGACGAAGTGGCCGTAACCAAGACTGCCAACAACAATGAGTGGACGCTCCAGATGCCCGCCAGCGACGTAGAACTGGAGGTGGTATACTACACTGAGAAAGAACTGGATCAAGAGGCCGCAGACGCAGTAGTAGCTCTGTTCGAGGCCCTGCCTGCTGACATCACCTTGGAAGACAAAGCCGCTATCGAGGCTGCCCGCGCTGCATACGAAGCACTGACCGCTGAGCAGAAAGCACTGGTTTCTGCTGATGACTTGGCTAAATTGACCGCCGCAGAAGAAGCTCTGGCTGCTGCTGAGAAAGCTGCTGCTGACCAAGCGGCTGCCGACGCAGTAGTAGCCCTGTTCGATGCCCTGCCTGTGGCTGATGCTGTTACGCTGAATGACAAAACCGCTATCGAGGCTGCCCGCGCTGCATACGAAGCCCTGACTGCAGAGCAGAAAGCATTGGTTTCTGCTGATGACTTGGCGAAACTGACTGCTGCTGAAGAAGCACTCGCAGCTGCCGAGAAAGCCGCTGCGGACAAAGCTGCAGCAGACGCAGTAGTAGCTCTGTTCGATGCCCTGCCTGCTGCTGACGCTGTTACGTTGGAAGACAAAGCCGCTATCGAAGCTGCCCGCGCAGCATACGAGGCACTGACCGCCGAGCAAAAAGCACTGGTTACTGCCGAGGACTTGGCTAAACTGACCGCTGCGGAACAAGCACTCGCTGCATTAGTAGCCACAGCCGTTGAGAACATACAAGGCGATGTGAAGAATGTCAAGATTCTTAAGAACGGTCAAATCTTCATCATCCGTAACAACCAAACCTACACAGTAACCGGTCAAGAGGTCAAATAGCATCTTATACCATTTGGGGCGTTAATCCGTCAAGCATCTTTTCCAAGCGACACCCGCAACGTGTCGCTTTTTTATGCCCAGACACCGCAGGCATTATGGCCGTAATTACGCCCGACAACTTGGCCCTCAAAAGCAGTCATCACACACAACGAGAGCCGGATTTGGAAGATTGAAATAAAATGCGTACCTTTGCCGCGGTTAATATACTTTAACAGATGAAGTGGCGAAAATCCCTTCCCAACGGAGGCATAATGCCGTCCTAACGGGGCTGCAGTCTGCGCGGGAGTTCCGCCCCGTTATGACGGATACGTATGAAAAAAGAGACCCTTCGGACAAATCTGCTGATTCACCTGTTTGCATTAGCGCACGGGCTGGTGGTCGTGCTGTTCTATCAGTTAGGCTGGACCGACGAGATAGCCCTGACCTGCCTGACGATACTGATGATCATGCTGGTGACGCGCACCTACCGCTTTCCGCTTGACCTGTCGGCCGTGATGGCACTGCTGTTTTGTTTTGCAGGCTTCTTCATGGGCACACACGGTGCCCGTCTGCTGCGGCCGTTAGCCGAATCGGTGAGTCCGGTGCTGGCCAACGTGATCTGTACGGTAGGGATAACCGAGGTGATAGGCTGGGCGACATGGTTCATCGCTTCACGCAAGAGAGTTGAGAATTGAAAACAGAGAAGAAGCGATATAACGGGTGGTGGCAAGCGATAGTGGTAGTGGCCGCCGTGGTGTTGTTCCGAATCCTGTATGTGGAGGTATATCGGAATCTGGAAAGCGACTTAGGCATCACCAGTACGGCCGACATATTGCGCATCTTCGACAACTGGTGGACCATTGTGCTGACCATCGTACTTGACCTTGGGCTGGTGCAATTAGTGAGCCGGAAGGTATCGTACATTGACAACTCGTCCCGCCGGCTGTGGATAGACTTGGGCATTGTGCTGGCGGTATCGCTGTTCGGTCTGGTTCCGCTATACGCGCAACAGTTGGCGGAAGGTTCCATGACGGCCCATAACGGCTGGGAGATGCTGCTCTCCTACTTCTCGCTGCTTCTGCTGAACCTGGTGCTGGTAAGCGTGGCCGACCTGCTGATATACTTCCGCCAGTCGCAACGGATATTGCACGAGGAGCAGCAGCAACGGACACAGGCCGAGTATCAGTACAAACTGCTGCGCCAGCAACTGAACCCGCACTTCCTGTTCAATTGTCTGAACATACTGGACTATCTGATACAGAACGACGAGAAGCAGCGTGCGGGCGACTATCTGCACAAGCTGGCCGGTGTGTACCGATACGTGCTCTCCGCGGAGGGGAAAGACGTGGTGGAACTACGGGAGGAATATGACTTTGCAGAGCAATACACCGACCTGCTGAAAGAACGCTTCCCCGAAGGGCTGTTGGTGCAAGACGAGATAGAGGAGGCCGAACTGGGGCGGCATATCATACCGCTAACCCTTCAGGTGCTACTGGAGAATGCCATCAAGCACAATATCGTAAGTGCGGACCAGCCGCTGCATGTGGAGATAGGAACGAGAAACGGTCAGTTGTACGTAAGCAACAACCTGCAGCCGCGCATATCAAGCGCCGCCTCGACAGGCGTCGGGTTGCGCAACATCGAGAGTCTGTACAAGAGCCTCACAGGAAGGGGCATCACCATAGAGAAAACCGACACGCACTATACAGTGCGTATGAAACTGATGTAACATCAAAAAAAGGAGGGCACTATGAGAGTTTTTATCGTAGAAGACGAGTTTGCCGCACAAGCCAACCTGCGGCGCATGCTGACCAAACAGTTTGAAGACATTGAAGTGGCGGGTGTGACCGACTCCGTAAAGGGAGCCGTGGCCTGGCTCCGGCAAAACCAGACAGACATCATCTTTATGGATGTGGAGCTGTCGGACGGCACCTGCTTCGATATATTCAAACAGGTAGAAGTGACAGCCAAGGTAATCATCACTACCGCTTTCGACAGTTATGCCCTTCGGGCGTTCCGCATCAACAGTGTGGACTATCTGCTCAAGCCCATCGATATCCGCCAACTGACGGAGGCTATCGAGCGCTGCCGCAAAGCCGAGACCTCGACCGACAACAGCGGTCTGATGCAGATAGCGACGGGCCAGCCGACAGGGCGGCCGCAATACAAACAGCGCTACATCGTCCGTTTAGGTGACCGCATCCTCATCATAAAGATAGAAGACGTGGCCTATTTCCTCTCAAAAGAGAAGACCGTGTATCTGGTGACGAAAGAGAACCGTCAGTACATCGTGGACCAATCGCTTGACATGATAGAGTCGATACTCGACCCGGCCGTATTCTTCCGCGTGACGCGTGCCTGCATTGCCAACATCAACGCCATCAGCGGTGTGATGCGTCACTTCTCGGGGCGCCTGAAGCTGCAACTGGACCCCGCCTTGGAAGACGACCTCTTCGTAAGCCGCGTGCGCACGAACGACTTCATGCGCTGGCTGAACCAATAACGCAGGCATTGCCGATAGTATTTTCGCATATTTTTACCGTAACATACAACTGCATGAAAAAGACCTTTACTCTTCTTCTGCTCTGTTTGTCGGCCGGTGCGTATGCACTGCAGATAGCGGACTCACTCTTTATCAGTCCATCGGACAACGTAGTCAACCTTGTCATGGCCGCCTCTGACTATGACAGATGGATAGCCGACGACGGATTCCAGCGCAGCGGCCAGCCGTATGTCATAACGTCGAAGCTATATACCTACTTCAAGGACGACTTCGACGTAATCATGCTCATCACCAACGAGAACGAGTTGCCTCAAACGATTCCTTATTACGGCATAAACAGGACCGTATCGAACAGCGTGAAAGGCATCGGTTTGTCCGTGTTCTCGCAGGCGTCGTACTATGGTTCGGCCGGCAAACTATTTTCTCTGATGCACCTGCCTTACAGGGATGCCATCAAGTACGGCCCCACCCTGCATGAGTTCTGCCATTGCTGGGCCAATTATGCGATTCCCACAGCCGTAGGCGGCCATTGGGGGATATGCGGCGGCAGCAGCAAGGGACAGTTGGGCGGCTTCAAGCAAAGCACACTCATGACCCAGGTGGACGGTATTGCCAAGAAATATTCGGCCGAGGCGTTCGGAGTGAATGCCAACGGAGGCAACAGCGTCCCATACAACGAAATGGAACTGTATCTGATGGGCATGCTGCCCATCGACTCCGTGCAAGAGTTTGACGCCTTCCCCGTCTTCCCCGTTGTACCGCCATACTACGACGACAGCCACAAGCGCATCAGCTTCATCTCCGACACGCGCATCCGCTACACACCCGCTCTGATTGTCGATTCGTTAGGCCCCCGAGTGCCTGACTATACCACCTCCCAGAAGGAGTTCAAGGCGCTGTTTGTGGTGCTGTCGCGCCAGCCGCTGACGGCGGACGAATGGAGCCAGTACGAGTCTTCTATAGGATGGTTCTGCAAGCAGGAAAAAGGCGGGCTGTACGGGCTGTACAACTTCTGGGAAGCCACCCGCGGCATCGGCTCCATCAACCCCTCCGGGCTCAGCCGCTCGCTGAAGGGAATACCTTCTCGTCTCGACAGCGACACACCTGTTGATATCAACACCCTGCCCGGCACCATTGTCTGTGAGGACACATTCCGCATTTATAATCTGTCAGGACAAGACGTGACGGCACGCAACGGAGCGCTGCCGACGGGCATCTATATCGTCCGCACCGCCGACGGAAGCCGGAAGATATGGCTGCAATAGGCCTTACTGAAAGCATACAAAGCAAGAAGCCCTGCATTGACCGGCCGGTCGATGCAGGGCTTTCTCTTGCCGGACCACGTTTTGTCAGGCGGTCTTCGGAAGGGCTGCGATGGCAGTTGTCAGAGGTTCACATTCCAGTCTTTGGGATACTTGACGGTATAGACGAGGACTATCTCCTGCTGTTCGCCGGGCTGGAGGGTGAGGTCGTAGGTAAGGATGCCTTTTTCGGTGTTGTTGTCCGTCCAGCGGGTGGTTTTGTCGCCGAGAGCGACCTGTATCTCTTTGGCCGTGCTGACAGGATACTGGTCCTTGAGCGTCAGTTGCACGACTTCCTTTTTGCTGTTGCGCAGCGTGGTCTTCCATGCATAGGTGACTGTCTGGCTTTGTCCGACGGTCTTGCGAACGGTGTAGTCCTGCATCTTCTCGCGCTTGACGGCAATCTGCGGGTCATCGCCGAGGGTGAGGCGCAACTGCTCTCCGTTCGGATTGGCGGCGAGCCAAGTCTGGCCGTAGAAGGTGCCGTTGTAGGTGAGGTTGGCGTTGCCGTCTAACAGGTCGAGCTGCTCCCAGCCGCGGATGTTGGCGGTGAGATAGGCTTGCTGGTCCACGCGCGGCGCGGTGTACCATTTGTACTCGACGTTTTCTATCTTTTTCTCCAACAGCGCAATGGTCTGCTCCTTGCCATTGCCGAGGATGGTGTAAGGCAGGTCGATGGCATACTCCATAGACAGCTGCTGTGCGTTGGTCTCAACATACTGCTCCACGGTGTTCTGACGGCTGCTGCTGCGGAGGGACGTTTCCGCCGCGCTCTCATCTTCCGCCACGGCATCGGCCATGAGCATCATCGGTTCGACAGCCGCCTTGGCGGCATAGGTGCGGACCTGCCGGCCATATACAACGGGCTGCTGCTGGCGGAGCCACCAGGTGGCGAGCTCCGGAGCCTGATTGCTGCGCGCGGGACTGCCGGTGGAGAGCGTGAGCCGCACCTTCTGCCAGTCCAGACCGGTGGTTTGCTGCACATGAGCTTTCATGACGAGGCTGACTGGCTGATTGACGCTCGTGATGTTGAGGTCGTAGGTGGGATGCCATGAGGCGGCAGGCGTGAAGTACTTCACCTCGGCGCTGACGGTCTGCTTCAGCGGCGAGTTGACCACCAGGGAAAGGACACCCGAGCGGCGGGCGTTTTGCGTACCGTTCTGCCGAATCTGCTTCTGCAAAAGGCTAATGCGTTCGTCAAGAACCGTTTTGCGGCGTTCGGTCTCCGTCTTCTGCGAGGCGAGTTGCAGGGCGCGCTTCTGGTAGTAAGTGATGTTCTTCTCTATCGTCTCGCTGCTAAGCCCGACGCCGTCGGTGTTGAGACTGTGTCCGACACCGGTCTGCAGCAGTTCCTGCATCTTCTGCAAAGTGGCCAGTTCGTCCTTTACGGCGGACAGCTCGTTCTTAGCGGCTGCAAGCGAGTCTTCTAACGCCTTGGTGGAGAAGAGTTTCTTGTCTGCCGAGAGATAGTCGATGCCGTATTCGTAGGACGATACGATTACGCCGCCGGAGAGGGCGACCTGCAGACTCTGATGGTTGATTTGCGGAGAGAGGCCCTCGATGAGTATCTCGTTGTCACCTTTTGCGAGTTGCAGCTGCGCCTGCTGCAGCAGTTCGGCTCCGTTCAGAAAGACAGTGGCCTGCTTGAGAGGTGCCGTTACGGTGACGGCGGCGCTGAGACTCCATGCGAGCAGCAGAACGGCTGCCGTGAGAATGGTCTTTTTCATAACTATATGTTTTTAGGGTTTGTATTTTGTTCGCAAGGACCCTGCCGGCAGAGCCTTCTTCCCGAAGAGAAAGATACCGCCGGAGAGGGGTGTTTCTATCACCACGGCAAACTCCGTGCCAGTTGTATGCCGACCGCACTCCAACGGGAAAGATGCAGTCTGTAAATTGCACGCTGTTTGCATATTCAAAATTATCTCACTACCTTTGCCGCTTGATTGGAGGAGCCCCCCGCAAAGCGTCGCGCACCAACAAAACTAAATGCCGGCACCACAACTGCAATATGATAATGACGGCACACCAAGCGTTCTGAGAAAGACAGTGGTTTACACCGACTATCTTAAGAAACACGGCAAGCAGGAGCGGTGGAAGAAGAACCCGCGTTTTGAAGCGTTGCACATGTTTTGCAAGGAGCATACTGCGGTAGCAAACTATCAGAAGTATTTTGACAAGTGGACGGACGAGGAGATGGCGAATTGTGCCATTTGTCTTTGCCATATGGTGGACAGGCAATGGATACCTACATCCGCCGCAAAGACCATGAGTTTGTTACCGAGGGCGGTATTCGTGAGCGCATGACAGCCGCCCGCCTCGGCTACCGCAACAACCAGAAAGAGATAATAGAAAACCTCTCGCACGAGAACGAGGGACTGAAAAAAGAGATAGCCCGCCTGCACAGCATCATCCGCTCCCTCGGCGGCAACCCCGGATAAACCGGAACTTCCGGCATCTCCGGGAGACCGGCACCTCCGGAATTTCCGGAAAACCCGGAACCACCGGAATATCCGGAATACCCGGGCACTCCGGCACAAAGAAAAACGACATAACCGGCGCAAGGCGTTGCGCACAAACATAATATTAACATAAGCATTGGCTATTATTCGCGTTACGAAAAAGGTCCGGAAAACTAATTTCTTTGCAGAATTAGAATAGCAAATGTTCACGGAAGTAATGGAAACTTCCTACATCCATCATACCGCACTGATGTTATTCGGTGTGAGTATATCTATGATGGATGGCGGGTTTTCTTTCCGGACCTCCCGTGAACGCGAGTAGATATACTCACTTTCTTTTTCTGTGCCAAGTGGATTGGTAGCAATGCACTAATTGCTACTGATTTATGGCAAGCAAGAATATGAACTTGGCAAAGGTCGTAAAAAATGATGAATTTTATACTTTGCTTGATGATATCGCTAAGGAACTCAAGTACTACAAGCCCTATTTCAAAAATAAGGTAGTCTTTTGTAATTGCGATGACCCCTACGAAAGCAATTTCTTCAAGTACTTTGCACTGAACTTTAATGCACTCGGGCTGAAAAAACTGATTGCCACCTGTTATAACGGTTCGCCGATAGCAGGTGACGAATTGCCGTTGCTGTTTGACATATCGGAAGAAGAACCAAAGAAGATAGCCTACAATGTAGAGATTTCTGAAGTGAAAGACTATAACAATGATGGGGCAGTAAACCTTGCTGATGTTCAATATCTGATTCAAAATGACAAGAACGTACTTTCACTTTTGAAAGGTAATGGTGATTTCCGTTCGCAAGAATGTATAGAGTTGCTAAAGCAGGCTGATATTGTAGTAACAAATCCGCCGTTCTCGTTGTTTCGGGAATATGTTGCCCAACTAATCCATTATAAGAAAAAGTTTTTGATAATTGGGAATCAGAATGCTCTTTCATATAAAGAAATATTTCACCTTATTCGGCAAAATATATTGTGGACAGGTTATAACATGGTTAAAACATTTATGCAACCTCACACAACAGAACTGAAAAAATTCGGAAATGTATGTTGGTTTACAAATATGGATATTGTCAAACGACACGAGGAAATAGATTTGTATAAGCATTATACACCTGAAGAATATCCTCACTTTGAAAATTTTGATGCCATAAATGTTAATTCTACAGCTGAAATCCCTTGTGATTATGAAGGCGCCATGGGAGTCCCAATAACATTTATAGACAAATATAGCCCTGACCAATTTGAGATTATAGGACTTGGTATTTCCAATTCCGGTTTGGAGTGTGGCGTCAGACCATATAAACCCGAACACAAGAAATATCGCAAGGAAGTGCAAAAGAGAGGAGCGGTGGATGGAGATTTATATATGATGATTGACGGAGTAGTTACCGTTCCCTATGCCCGTATTCTTATCCGTCGGAAACGGTGAAAGGAGATAATAGAACGAAGCGTTTAACAGGGATAAAAGGATGCTCCATTTTACCACAAAAATGCCAGCAAAATACAAATTAGATAATATTTGTTAGCCAAAATTATCAGTAATAAGGTGCCAAAATTATCAATAAAAGTTTGCCATTTCTATCAATTTATTTTGTCAATTAAGTAATTATTAGTACTTTTGCGCCGTGAACAACAAACAACAATTATTAACCTAACAAAACGACAAAAGATTTATGGATATTCAAGGTTATAGAGACCGTGTATGCGATGCTGAATTGCAAGAGCAGTTGGAAGCATCGGGTGCAATACTGATAGAAGGTGCAAAATGGTGCGGCAAGACATACGCGGCACGTCATGCAGCACAAAGTGCGCTGTTTATGCAAGACCGAAATATGTCAAAACGCTACAAGCAGATTGCGTCAAGCCAGCCCTCTCTGTTATTAGAAGGCGCGACACCGCGATTGATTGACGAATGGGAGGAAGCTCCCGTGCTATGGGATGCGGTACGGTTTGAGGTAGATATGAGAGGCAAGATGGGACAATTTATATTGACAGGTTCTGCTGTGCCCAAAGATGATAAAAACTTACCGGAAGATGAGCGGCGTATGCATACCGGCGTTGGCCGTATAGCTCCTATGCGTATGCGCACAATGTCACTGTGGGAATCGGGCGAGAGCAACGGCAAGGTTAGTTTGGAAGACTTGTTTAACAAACAGCCACAAGTAGGGGCGATATCGGAATTGACCATTGAACAATTAGCATACGCTATATGCAGGGGCGGATGGCCTGCAAGCATTCCTCTAAAAGAAAGGGCTGCATTGAAAACGGCTCGTAACTATGTGGAAGAAGTTATTAACTACGATGTGCATCGTGTTGATGGCATAGAGAAGAATCCGTTGAGAGTTCGCAAACTGCTTGAATCATACGCCCGCAACATCTCTACGATGGCTACTAACGAGACTATTATGGCGGATGTGCGTGCCACCGACCAAAG
>JAFUEI010000030.1 GCA_017464025.1 Paludibacteraceae bacterium
GTATTGCCGACGATAGCGTATTTGATACGGTAGATCTCTATTTCACAGGTATTTATACGCGAGAGCAAGCTTTAGGCGAATTGCGTGAGAAGAAGCCGAATCATCAGATTTGTATTACCTCGCAAACCGTATTGGACAAATATCTTCATTTTAAATCCTCACAAAGACTCAACTATGCAAGCTAACCCAGCTATATTACAACGTAAATATGCACGTATCGTGAAGTTATTTGCCGAGCAGGCGGGACTAACCTACGAAGAGGCATTGGGTAAGTTCTACGACTCCACGACGTATGACCTCATCTGCAACGGAGTTGCGGACATGCATTGTTTTAGTGACGAATATCTCGCCGATGAACTATTAATAGAATTAGGATATAAACAAAAATAAATCTATCGTCCCGGCTCGGACGTTAAACTGAGCAAAACGCGCAAGCGTGCGCGTACTTAAATAAAATAAAGCGTAATAAGCCACAACTTGATCCGCTGAAACTTCGACAACTTCAGTAATCATTATCTGTTCAAGCGCGGTTTATGCACGCTCACGTATCAGCGTGAGTTTTCCGTGCATAAATTTGAACAGATAAGGTAGTCGAAGACCTCAGCGAATCAAATGAGCGAACGTAAAGCGCACGCTTTTCTTATATATAATAGCGAACTAACTGTATATAATAAAAATACATTTATGAAAAAATTACTTATCCTTTTAAGTTGTTTGTGGTTGACTACCACCATGAACGCACAGTTTTTTAATCGATTGTTCGATTCGGCGAAGAAGAGTGCCGAAAATGCCGTGGAGCAACAAGTGAACAAGAAAGTAGAGGAAGGCATCAACAAGGCTTTCAACCCCGAGTCCCAGCAGCAAGAGCAACAGGAACAAGTAGAACAACAACCGCAAGAACAACCAAAAAGTGGCTGGACATGTCCTGCGTGCGGACACAAAGGTAATACCGGTAAGTTCTGTACGGAATGCGGCGCCAAGAAGCCTGAAGCAGGTAATGCAGCCCCAGCGCCTAAAAAATCTTTAGAGAGCGTATACGCGAAGTCCGACTTCGTGCCCGGCGATGAGATTATGTTCGAGGACGATTTGGTCGGCGAACAGATGGGCGAGTTCCCTTCCAAGTGGGACCTATTGAGCGGAAACGCAGAAATAGCTTCTGTTAACGGATTGACGGTCATTAACCTGAATGATCCTTCTACGGAGATTGCGCCGCTGATGAAAGAGCCGAAGAACTACCTCACCGAAGCATTTACGTTGGAGTTTGATTTCCTCGGTGGAAGTGAGGCGAAAGGGATTTATTGCGATTACATCATTCACCTCAGAAACATGAACGGAGACGACGTGGTGACTATCACCCTAAACGAGACATCGATTTATACGTTCTGGATCACTCCCAACGAAGAGCAACGCGAGCAAAATGCATCCGCTTCGCCGAAGGAGGACGAATGGAACCATGTGGCGCTGTCGTTCAACAAACGCGCGCTGAAGGTGTATCTGAACGGCAATCGTCTTGTGAATATTCCTAATTGTGCCCGCCCGCAGAACTTCACGATCCAGCGTTCTCATTGGGACGATCATCGTAATTTAATGACGAACGTGCGTTTGTGTAAAGGCGCTGTGCCTCTCTATAACCGCCTCATGACGGACGGCAAGATCATCACGTACGCCATCACGTTCGATATCGGCAAGGCGAACATCAAGCCCGAATCTATGACCGAGATCAACCGTATCGCACAACTGATGAAAGATAACGCGGATCTCAAATTTGAGGTTCAGGGTCACACGGACAATACAGGAACGGTAGCCGGTAACCAGAAACTGAGCGAGCAACGCGCGCAGGCGATCGTGAGTAAATTGGTAGAGATGGGTATCGCCGCCAACCGCCTGTCCGCTAAAGGCATGGGACAAAGTGCGCCGCTGGCTGACAATTCAACCGACGAAGGTCGTGCTAAAAACAGACATGTAGAATTTATTAAAAAATAAAATTCAGTATTATGAAGAAAGTATTATTTCTCGCAGCAATCTTTGCTGCAACATTAAGTGCTCACGCACAAAAAACACCGGAAGCCATAATGGACGCTTGTCCCGGAACTCCTTCATGGGAGAGTGTAGCGGACTATTTGATTCGTCAGAATTTCTCGATGTACCTTGACTTCGAGAGTGACCGAAACGCCGCTATTGACGGATACTACAAAACGCTTCAAAAAGCCCGCGAGGATGCGCACAAGGCCGTGAACCAGCCGGTTAATGTGGACAATACAGCCGCTCAGAAACGTGTTGCGCAGCTGAAAAAACAAGAGACCAGCAGACAAAATGCCGGTGCAAAGTTCCAAAGTTTTTTTAGTTCTCTTACCCCTGAGCAGCAAAGGACATTGGCTAATTGCAAATCGGAAGAGGAGAGCATGAGAGCCATCCAGAAAATGGGTAAATGGGAAGAGTTCTCCGCATTGATGTCCGGAACAGAAACGCCTTCTGACAATGCTGGTTTGACCAAAGAGGAGCAAAAATGGCTGACTATGGATTTGTCGGGAGAGAAGTCCAGAGCGTACGGAAAAATCGCTGATGCAATTGCTGCCAAGAATAAGATTAAAATGGAATACCGTGAAGCCTATGAAAAAGCAAGGGAGAAGACTTTTAATCCTCTCGCGGCCGATATTATTGATGCGCTAGAAGGTGAATTATTTGGCAAAGGTAGTGGCAACTCTGCTGTATCAAAAGCGAACTTGAAGCGCGAGTTGGATGCCTTCTATGCTAAATGGGCACCGCAGTACTTGAGAGCGCATACAGCAGTTTTAGACGCTATGCGTGCAGCTCTGGTGGTAGATGAAAAAGTCGATAAGCAGGCCGAAATCAACAACCGTATGGCCGGTATGGGCCCGCTGCCGCCACTTGGTCGCGCAACCTATTCACGCGCAATCGATTTTGTGCAAGAGGCATACGATATACTTTTAGGCGAAAACTGGAAAGCGCCGGAAGAGTGATTGATGGATTCGGACGCGTGAGAGTGAGGGATTCGAAAATTACGAAAGATGCGTATATGCTACCCATAAGCGTCAAAAACGATTATGGAATGTAGCATAACGCAGATGAGTAATAATCGACAGAGCGAAGCGGCGGAGAACCCTCCTATCGGGGTGTGAGAAGGCCCTCGGACATCTCTAAAAAGAATTAGGAGCGTCCCATTGGGATGCCCCTAATCTTTTTAAGCGGAAAGTGAGGGATTCGAACCCCCGGTACGACGTAATGCGTACACCGCATTTCGAGTGCGGCTCTTTCGACCACTCAGACAACTTTCCAAATGCGGGTGCAAAAGTACTGCAAAGTTTTCACATACGCAAGAGGTGACGTTTTTTTTATTGTGACAAACCCACCGGCCTCTCCTCTATTCTCACCTCAGGCCTACCGCCGCATCAAAAGAGCGGCCTGCCGAAGGTCCTCCTGCGTGTCAATACCGACAGACTGAGTATCGGTAAGAGCAACACGGACAGCATAGCCGTTCTCCATCCAACGCAGTTGCTCAAGCGATTCTGCCAACTCAAGCGGCGACTGAGGAAGAGCGGTCAGGCGTTGCAGTACATCAGCACGATAGGCATACATGCCTACATGGCGAAAAAATCGCCCCTCTTCCAACCACCGCTCCTGCGGCACTCCGCGCAGAAAAGGAATGACACTGCGCGAGAAACAGAGGGCATTGCCCGTGACAGCGGAAAAGGCCAACTTCACATTGTTCGGATTAAGCAGAGCCTCCAATCCGTCAGACACAGAGAAAGGCTTGCCAAGTGTGGCGATGGAAGTCGTAGCATCCGCAGCAAAACATTGCTTGAGCGCCTCTATCTGTTCAGGCGATACGAAAGGCTCATCACCCTGAATATTAATGATTACATCCGCTTTGCTTCCACAATTGCAATAGGCCTCCCAACAGCGGTCTGTGCCGCTATGGTGGGCTGGCGATGTCATGACAGCCCTTCCTCCAAAAGCCAATACGGCCTGTCTTATACGCTCGTCATCCGTAGCAACAACCACGGCATCAAGTGCCCGGGATGCCCGTTCAAAAACATGCTGAATGACCGGCTTACCACACAAGTCGGCAAGCGGTTTGCCGGGGAAACGGGTGGAAGCATAACGTGCCGGAATGATACCTATGTATTCCATATTCAGTATTTATTATATTGCGTTCAGAACATCGAAAGCCTCGCGTATGGAGCGCACACAGGAGATGACGGCCGTGCGTTTGCCGTTTTGTTCGCGCACCTGACAGCGGCGGTAGTTCTCGGTTATATAAGTAAGAATACGTCCGAATATCTCGGAACGATAGTAGGGCGATTTCACATTGGCAGGAAAGTGGACTATCATGCGCTCGGCCTTGAGAATCACTTTTTCTATACCCAAACTCATGCAGCGCCAGCGCAACCTCACCACCGAGAGCAACTCTTCCGCTGCCGGAGGCAGAATGCCGAAGCGGTCAATGAGCCGTTTCTTGAAATCAAGCAATTCCTGCTCGTTGCGCAGACCGTCAAGTTCACGATAGAGCGTAATACGCTCCGAAATATTCTCTACATATTCCGGCGGGAAGCCTATTTCAAGATCGGATTCCAGCTGACAGTCAGTAACCCATTGGTCTGCGTGATGTTGCTCCGGCGAATCAGTATCCTCCCCTGCAAAAAGTGTGTCGAATTCCTCTTCCTTCAGTTCGAGCACAGCCTCGTTGAGAATACGCTGGTAGGTTTCATAACCCAAATCGGCAATAAAACCCGACTGCTCGGCACCCAGCATATTACCTGCCCCGCGTATATCGAGATCCTGCATGGCAATATGAAAGCCCGATCCAAGGTCGGCAAAAGTCTCTACCGCCCGCAGACGACGCCGTGCATCATCGGTAAGTGCATCCAAAGGTGGTGCCACCAGATAGCAATAGGCCTTGCGGTTGCTGCGTCCGACCCGCCCGCGCAACTGGTGCAAGTCGCTGAGACCGAACATCTCGGCATGGTTGATGATGATGGTGTTGACATTGGGTATATCCACGCCCGACTCGATGATGGAGGTGGCGATGAGCACATCGTAGTCATAGTTGATGAAGTCGGTGAGAATCTGCTCCATATCGCCGGGCGGCATCTGCCCGTGCGCTGATACCACCCGCGCTTCAGGGCACAAACGCTTGATTTTATTCTCCAGTTTTCCCAGTGTCTGGATGCGGTTATTGACGACAAACACCTGCCCGTTTCGATTGATTTCTTCGCGAATCGCTTCTTGTATAATATCCTCATCATCAACACCTATCAATTCTGTCTGCACAGGATATCGGTTGGGAGGAGGCGTAGTCATCACGCTGAAGTCGCGGGCGCCGAGCAGCGAGAACTGCAAGGTGCGGGGAATAGGTGTGGCGGTAAGCGTCAGCGTATCCACATTGACTTTCAGCTGCCGAAGTTTCTCCTTTGTAGCCACACCGAACTTTTGCTCCTCATCAATGATAAGCAAACCGAGGTCATGGAAATGCACCTGCTTGCCTACCAGTTTGTGCGTGCCTATCAGAATGTCTATTTCGCCTGCCGCCAGACGCTGCAGAATAGCCTTGGTCTCTGCCGAAGTCTTGGCCCGGGAAAGATATTCCACCGTAACAGGAAAGTTGCAGAAACGCTCGCGGAAGGTATTGTAGTGCTGTAGAGCGAGTACGGTGGTGGGAACAAGCACGGCCGTTTGTTTCCCATCGGTGGCCGCTTTGAATGCCGCCCGCATCGCAATCTCCGTTTTGCCGAAACCCACATCGCCGCAGACGAGACGGTCCATAGGCACAGGCGACTCCATATCGTGCTTGACATCGAGCGTTGCCTTCTGCTGGTCAGGTGTGTCTTCATAAAGAAACGACGCCTCCAACTCATGTTGCAGATAGCTGTCCGGAGAATAGCGGAAGCCCTGCTCCTTACGACGTTGCGCATACAAGCGGATGAGGTCGCGGGCAATATCCTTCACCTTCTGCTTCGTACGCTCCTTCATGCGCTCCCACTGCCCCGACCCGAGTTTGGAGATATTGGGAGCCCCGCCATCCTTACCTCTATATTTGGAGATGCGATGAAGCGAATGGATAGACACAAACAAAATATCGTTGTCGCGGTAGATGAGTTTTATCATCTCCTGCGGCTTGCCGTTAACGGTGGTGCGTACAAGCCCGCCGAAACGGCCGATACCGTGGTCCACATGCACAATATAATCACCTATCTGAAGCTGGTTGAGCTCTTTGAGTGTGAGAAGCACCTTTCCCTTACGCGCCCCGTCAGCCCGTTGTTGCGCCTTGTGAAAGCGCTCGAAGAGCTCGTGGTCGGTAAAACAGCATATCTTCGCGTCGTTATCCACAAAACCGGCATGAAGTGTCCGGTCAACAGGAACAAAACTGATGCCGGCCTCCTTTTCTTCCAGCACGGCGGCAATACGGTCTGTCTGCTTCTTGGAGTCAGACAGGATATATATATGGTATTCGTCCTGCTGATACTGCCGGAGTGTCTCTGTCAGCAAATCAAAATTCTTATGGAAAAGTGGCTGAGGCAATATGTTGCAGACCGACTTTGTACACGCACTGAACGACGAGCGCGGAGCCAGCTCTATCGTGGGAAGACTACCGACAGCCTCTGCCAAGTCTTTACCCGAAAAATCTTCCAGACGATGAAGCAGCAACGTAAAATCTGTAGAAGCAACCAGCGCATCGGCCGGCAGATAATCCATCAGCGTAGCCTCTTCTGCCTTGGGTTGCACCGCAGGAAGAATATCAACCGTATCCACACGCGTCTTGCTGAGCTGTGTCTCCAAATCGAACACACGCAGCGAGTCTATCTCATCGCCAAAGAAATCAATACGGTAGGGTTCTTCGTGCGAAAAGGAAAAGACATCTGCAATGCCGCCGCGTATAGAGAATTGCCCCGGCTCATATACAAAATCCACTTTCACAAAACCTGCATTGACCAGATACTCGGTCAGGCTGTGCATACTCAACTGTTGCCCTTGCATGAGCGTGATGCGCGATGCCGTCACATCGGAGCGGGATGGCACGCTGTCGGCCAGCGCCTCGGCATAGCTGACGATGATGCAGGGCCGGTCGCTTGCCGTCAGACGATTGAGCAACTCGGCACGCTGGATGGCATAACTTTCATCCGGCTGATGATTACGCTGCCTGATACGCCAGGATGAAGGGAAGAAAAAGATATCTTCGTCAGACCCCGCGATAGCGACGAGGTCATTATGCAGGTAGGAGGCCTCTTCCGCCGAATCGGGAAGAATCAGCATCGGGCGCTTGACAGAATCATACACGGCAGCAAGCGTAAGCGCTTCCGCCGAGCCGCATATTCCACTCAACAGCCAATGCTCTGCACGCCCTTTGCGAAGCTGGTTGGCAAGGGTGGTAAAGAGCGGCTTCCGCCGATAGAGGGAGAACAAATCTTGCAATCTCATAGAGTTTGCAAAGATACACATTTTTTCACACACGGCAAACAACAGGAATTTCCGCCGGGTTTCCGCAGCTCCTTCCTGCGATTTTTTATAGCCGCTTGTTGCATGTATTCGCATTTTTGCGTATCTTTGCGGCGCTTATCAGAAAGCAGGGGACGAGCCGCCCTTGTTTCCACAAAAGAGAATCCGGCTCAACCATGAAACACTAAAAATTTAACCTTATGATCATTGGTATTCCCAAGGAAATCATGCACGGTGAAAACCGTGTAGCCTGCACGCCAGAAACAGTGGGCAAATTCGTGAAAGACGGCTTTGAAGTGCTTGTAGAGAACCACGCCGGCGACGGTGCCCTCTATCACGACGAGGACTATGCCGCAGCCGGAGCCAAAATGGTGGCCGACCCCGAAGAAATCTACCGCAAGGCCGAACTTATCCTGAAAGTAAAAGAGCCCCTCTTCAATGAAGAGAAGAACAAACACGAGGTGGAGATGATGCACAAAGGGCAGTATCTCATCACCTTCATACACCCTGCATCGCCCGTAAACCACGAGATGGTGAAGAAACTGACCGCTCAGGGCGTAACCGCTTTCACGCTGGACTGCATTCCCCGCATCTCGCGTGCCCAGTCGATGGATGCCCTGACCTCCATGTCCACCTGCGCCGGCTACAAGGGCATCATCATGGCAGCCGACCGCATGACAAGCTTCATCCCTCAGATGTTCACCGCCGTGGGCAAGATTGAGCCCGCCAAGGTGATGGTCATCGGTGTGGGTGTTGCCGGCTTGCAGGCTCTCGCTACAGCCAAACGTTTGGGAGCCGTCACCTATGCAGCTGATATCCGCCCCATGGCAGCCGAAAACGCCATGTCGCTCGGCGCAAAGATTATCGATACAGGCGTCCCCGTCGAGCTGGCCATCGGCGAAGGCGGTTATGCGAAAGCCCTTCCGAAAGACGTACTCGCCAAAGAGCGTGAACTGCTAAAAGAAACTATACAGCAGATGGATATCGTATTCTGCTCGGTGCTTGTGCCCGGTGAAATCGCGCCCGTAATCATCACCGAAGACACCGTGAAAGGCATGAAGCGCGGCTCCGTGATTGTAGATATCGCCATCGACCAAGGCGGCAACTGCGAGATCACCCCGAAGGGCGACATCGAAGTAAAGCACGGCGTAACGCTTATCGGCGTGAAGAATATTCCGGGCGAGTTGCCGACTTCGTCCACCTGGATGTTCTCCAACAACATGTATAATCTGGTGAAATATCTTGTAAAAGACAACAAGATAGAGCTCAACATGCAGGATGAAGTGATTGCCCGCAGCCTTGTATGCCGCGACGGCGAACTGCTGCATGCAGGAGCCCGCAAAGCGATGGGATTATGATTCATCCGCTCATTCTGGTAGCCGTCTTTGTGCTCTGCACAATAGCCGGCTACTTCATTATCCGCAATGTGCCGAGTCTGCTGCATACGCCTCTAATGTCAGGTATGAATGCCCTGTCAGGTGTAACGCTTGTCGGTGCCCTCTCCGCCACCGGCCTGGCCTATCTGGCCGGTGACGGTGTGTGGGCTCAACTGGCAGGCGGTCTGGCTGTCGTACTCGCCACGGTCAATGTCTTCGGCGGTTTCGGTGTGACCCACCGTATGCTGCGTATGTTCAACAAGAAGAAAAGCGCCAAGTCATGACACTGCAAATCATTATCAGCACCCTGCTGTCGCTGGCCGTGCTGGCAGGCATTGCCATGATGAGCCGTGTGAAGACCTCCGTCTGGGGAAATCTGCTATCTGCCCTTGCCATGCTGTGCGGCGTGACAGCCACGCTGTGCTTCAACGGCATTCTTACCGTCTGGACGGTATTCGCCGCACTTATAGCGGGTGCACTCATAGGCAGCCTGATGGCCAGTCGGGCGCAAATGATACAAATGCCGCAGCTTGTGGCCCTGTTCAACGGCCTGGGAGGAGGTGCCAGTGCCCTTGTCGGCGTAATGACATATATGGGTTGGGGAATGCCCGAAGAGGCGGCCTACCCCATGTTTGTACGCTTCACCGCAATGCTGGCCATCGGCATAGGCATGACCACCCTCATCGGCAGTCTGGTGGCAGCCGGCAAACTGCACAGGGTGCTCAACCAGCGCCCTGTGGTATATCCCACCCATTCGCTGCTCTCGCTCATTGCCCTTATCGGCACTGCCGCCTGCATAGCGGCAGGCACTGCCGTTGAAAGCGATATATGGATTATGCTCGGAGCGCTTGTACTTTCCGGCTTGTTTGGCTGGCTGTTTGCCATACGTGTCGGAGGAGCCGATATGCCTATCACCATCTCGCTGCTTAACTCGCTTTCCGGCGTAGCCGGTGCCATAGCAGGTATGGCGGTGGGTGACGTATTCCTCGTTGCCGTCGGAGGTATTGTGGGCGCTTCAGGCCTGCTGCTGACACAAATCATGTGCAGAGCCATGAATCGCAGCCTAATGAGCATACTCATCGGGGCCAAGCCCAAAGCCAGACCAGCCGCCGCACCCCCAAAAAAACAGGAGACGCTTGGCCCGCAGGGGCAGACTGTCTTCAGCGAAACAACCGATTTTGAAAAACTGTTAGAACAACTGAACGATATGGAAGTAAAAGACCTACTCAATGCCATCGAGGCGCTTACAAAAGAGATTGCAGGGCTTCGTGAGCAACTGGCGCAGCAGGGGAATACCCCGCAAGCCGCCGCTCCCGCGGAGGAGAAGACCCCCGCATCCGTACTGAAAGCTGCAAAAAACGTAATCATCGTCCCCGGCTATGGTATGGCACTTGCCCAGGCACAGCACATGGTGAAGCAACTGGCCGACCGGCTGGAGATGAACGGAGCGCAGGTGCGCTTCGCCATTCACCCCGTAGCCGGCCGTATGCCCGGTCACATGAATGTGCTCCTCGCGGAAGCCGACATCCCTTATGAGAAACTCTATGAGATGGAAGCTATCAACGACGACTTCAAGAAAACGGATGCCGTAGTGGTAATCGGCGCCAACGATGTGCTGAATCCTGCCGCACGCCATGCAGAAGGCACTCCTATCTACGGGATGCCTGTGCTCAATGTGGACGAAGCACCGGAAGTCATCGTATGCAACTACGACCTCAAACCCGGCTATGCAGGCGTGGAGAATCCCATCTACAAACGCGAAAAAGGCGTTTATCTCTGCCTGGGCGATGCAAAAGAGACGCTGATGAAGATCATCACGGCCCTTTAAGCACTACGAAACGTTTCGGCAAACAGAGATACCCTTCAATAGTCGGAAGTCAGCAGCAATCCTATATGGTTTCTGCCCGACTTCCGACTTGTTTTGTCTGCCATAAGGATTTTAATCTATATGCCCTGCTACGGAAACAACGCCTCATTTATTCCCTATAAAATGGTAGAATTGTTAAAATGCTTTCCCGAAGGCTTGCCCTACCCTTGTCCTACCTTCATCTCCTTTTTTTTAACAATTTCACATGTGCTGTACATCCCTGTTCAGAAGCTTTCCGCATGCCCTACCGGTCTATTCGGCGGCAATGATTTGCATATTCCGCAAAAAAAGCATATCTTTGCGCCCAAAGATATATAATCAACCTTACACAACAACCCTCAAAAACCTACCGCCATGAAACGACATCTACTCATCTTCGCCCTGCTGCCGCTCATGATTGCCTGCAGCAAGCCTCAATCCGCATTTATGAAAGTGCTGGAAGGCGACCCGATTAAGCCGGTCATGATGGGAGCCGACAGTGTCTGCATCACACTTGCAGACTATATCCCCACCCTCATCGGTGAGCCGTTTGACATGATTTATTTCGACGGAGACGAATTCGGCACCGGCCTGACGGAGATAAAGTTCTATCTTCCTGACGTGCTGAATCCGGCAGATGGTCATTACATCCACAATCTGGCCTTCCTGAAAGAGGGGCAGGCAATCGCTGTACCTGCTATCACCACCGCCATACCGCACAAACAAGCCATGTATCTGCAAGATGCTGACAAAAAGCACATTGCCGTAGGTTTCACGCAACTGCCGCAGAATGTGAGCTTCGCCATGTATTGGCAAAACCGCTACATCGACCTTGGCGAAATAACGGAAGACCCTGTGACAGGCGCATTTGTACTCCCCTTCCCTGCCGAGTGCTATAAGAAAGGCCGATCGTTTGTGCGCATCTACGCCGTGGATGACAACTATTTGTACAACGACCTGCTGCTGCCGCTTGAAGATATGCAGCCCGTATGCAATACTGAACAACTCAATCGGCACGACGATCAGGCACAGGTTCTTTACTCGCTGATGGTTGACAGGTTCAGCAACGGCGACCTGCAAAACGACTGGCACATCAATGACCCCGAAGTGATGCCTATTGCCGACTATCAGGGAGGTGACTTGAAAGGCATCACGCAAAAGATAGAGGACGGTTTCTTCGAGGAGCTGGGTATCACCACATTGTGGATATCGCCTGTCACCCAAAACCCCTATAGCGCATGGGGATACTACGCATTCAACTTCCTGCCGGAACAAAACGAAGACGAGCGCCCGCTCTTTAACAACAAATACGACAAGACCCGTGACCACTCGCGTTTCTCGGCCTATCACGGCTATTGGCCCATCTATACCACCACGCTGGACAGCCGTTTCGGCACTGATAAAGACTTCCGTCAACTGCTGGCTGCTGCACACCGCCACAACATGAATGTCGTGCTGGACTACGTAGCCAACCATCTGCATATCGAATCGCCTGTGCTGCAGGAGCATCCGGATTGGAAAACCGACAGCATCCTGCCCGATGGACGGCGCAACTTCGAGTTATGGGACGATGCCCGTCTCACCACATGGTTTGATGCCCATATTCCGACGCTTGACCTGGAACGCGAGGAGGTTTACCAGCCGATGACCGACTCGGCCGCTTATTGGATAGAGCACTTCGACCTTGACGGTTTCCGTCATGATGCCTGCAAACACATTCCGGAATGCTATTGGCGCACACTGACGCAGAAACTGAAAACCCGCTTCCCCGACCGCCATCTCTGGATGATAGGAGAAACCTACGGCAGCCCCGAACTGATAGGCTCGTATGTAAAAACGGGCATGCTGGATGCACAGTTTGATTTCAACGTCTATTTTACCGCCATCCGTGCCATTGCAGGACAAGGCAGTATGGCTGACGTTAACCGCGTGATTGAAGAGAGTCTCGCCGCTTATGGTGCTCATCATACGATGGGCAACATCTCCGGCAACCACGACCAAGTGCGCTTTATCTCGCTGGCAGGCGGAGCTATAAGCTTTGACGAAGACGGCAAAGAAGCAGGCTGGACCCGCGAAGTAGGCGTAGGTGATGCCGCCGTGGCCTATAAGAAAGCGCTCCTGCTGGAAGCATTGAACCTGACCATTCCCGGTGTGCCCTGCATCTATCAAGGTGACGAATACGGCGAGCCCGGTGGTGGCGACCCCGACAACCGTAAAATGATGCGCTTCGGTGGTCTGAACGAGCAGGAAACGGCCATGCGTCAGGCTGTAAGCGAACTCATCCGCCTGCGCCGTCACTCAATGCCCCTGCTCTACGGTGAATATATCCCTATTGAGGCCGGCGACAGCATGCTCTGCTTCAAACGCGTGTATATGGGTAAGCAGGTTGTGGTGGCCATCAACACTTCCGCACAGCCCGTAGCCGTAAACGTGGACAACGAGACAATAGGACTGGCACCCTACACATTCAAGATAATCGAGTAATGCCGGAATATTTACAGGCAAGGGATATTTGTTTTGCACTATGAGAAAAACACTGTTATACATTCTGCTGCTTGCGGCCATGTCTGCGACGGCACAACGTGAGGAGATTCTCCTCAAAACATGGCAGTTTGCCAAAGAGACCACCCCCGGGCAGCAACCCGTTGAGGGTTGGACGTATGTCACCCTTCCTCATGACTGGGCAATTACCGGCCCGTTCAGCCGCGACAACGACTTGCAGGAAGTGGCCATCACCCAAAACGGCAGCAACGTGCCCTCCACCCGCACTGGACGCACCGGCGGCCTGCCATACGTAGGCAGCGGCTGGTACAAGACCGTCATCACCCCTCCCTACAAAGAACATGTAGAGTTGCTATTCGACGGAGCCATGTCGGAGGCACGCGTCTATGTAAATGGCAAGGAAGTCATATTCTGGCCTTACGGCTACAATGCTTTCTGCTGTGACATCACCCCAATGCTCAGCCCCGGCAAGAATGCAGAAATCAGTGTAAGACTGGAGAACCGCCCCGAATCAAGCCGTTGGTATCCGGGAGCCGGATTATACCGCAATGTACACCTGATTCAGACAGCCGCCACACATATCCCGCTGTGGGGGACACAGATAAAGACAGAGAAATTGCTTGACAATGCAGCCGTCATGTCGCTGCAAACGGTTATCCGCACAGCCAATCCGAAGAAGGTGAAACTGCTGACCGAAATCAGCATAGCCGGCAAACTGGTCACCTCCACTTCCCGCACATTGCGCTCGGCTACCGGTACCGAAGACGGTTATGTGGTTAGCCAGGCCGTCAACATTTCATGGCCGCACCTTTGGTCGCCCGAAAGCCCGAATCTGTACACGGCGAAGTTTACCGTACTTGAAGGCAAAAAGCCGGTGGATTGCTATGAGCAGACTTTCGGCATCCGCACCGTGGAGATTGTCCCCGATACCGGCTTCAAACTGAATGGACAGACACGGAAATTCCAAGGTGTATGTCTTCATCACGACTTGGGACCATTGGGTGCCGCAGCATGGCGTGACGGCATCAAACACCAACTGGAGATGCTGCGCGACATGGGTGCTGATGCCATACGGACCAGCCACAACATGCCGGCTCCTGAGTTGGTGGAATTGGCCGACTCAATGGGCTTTATGCTGATGGTGGAGCCATTCGACGAGTGGGATTGGGGCAAATGCAAAAACGGCTACAACCGCTTCTTCAACGTGACTGAACAAGGGCATACACAAACATGGGCCGAACGCGACATGGTGAACATGTTGCGGCATTTCAGAAACAATCCGTCGGTCGTAATGTGGTCTATCGGCAACGAGGTGCCCACACAATGTTCTCCGGAAGGCTACAAAGTAGCAAAATTCCTGCAAGACATCTGCACCCGCGAGGATGGAACACGCCCTGTGACATGCGGTATGGACGGCGTGGACTGCGTATTGGAAAACGGTTTTGCCAGCGTGATGCAAGTGGTAGGCATCAACTATCGTGCACACCGATATCAAGAGATTTATGATGCCACACCGCAGAAACTGGTGCTCGGGTCGGAGACAGCCTCCACCGTAAGCAGTCGCGGCGTGTATAAATTGCCGGCAGTGAAAGACAATAATGACAAGGTGTGCAACATCCCCACCCCAAACGGCGATAGCAAGACCAACCAGTGCACAGGCTACGACTTGGAATATTGCCCTTGGAGCAATGTGCCTGACGATGACTTTGCCAACATGGAAGACTTCCCTTGGACCATCGGCCAATTCGTATGGACCGGTTTCGACTATTTGGGTGAGCCGTCGCCATACGACACCGATGCATGGCCGTCGCACTCGTCGTATTTCGGGATTATTGACCTGGCAAGCATCCCGAAAGACCGTTATTGGCTTTACCGCAGTCAGTGGAACAAACGCACACATACCCTGCATCTGCTCCCCCATTGGAATTGGCAGACGGGCGACACGGTACCCGTGATGGTATATACCGACCTGCCCGAAGCAGAGCTTTTCCTCAATGGCCGTTCACTGGGCAGACAACGCTTTTTGAGCAAGGAGGAGGCTGAAAAAGACAGCACGTGGGGACGCTTGCGCCGCTATAGGCTGATCTGGGACAAGATTCCGTTTGAGGAAGGCGAACTGAAAGCCGTGGCATACGACCGAAACGGGGAAGTGGCACTGACTGACTATGTTCACACTGCAGGAGAACCGTTCTATGTAGAATTGATGCCCGAAAAAAGCGGCACACTGACGTATGTACGTATCCGCATTTGCGACTTTAACGGGCATCTTTGTCCGTTGGCCGACAACAAGGTAAACCTAAGCATTACGGGGAAGGGCCGCATACTGGGAGCCGCCAACGGCGATGCCACCTGCCTCATCCCCTTCCAGAGCAGAGAGCAGCAGGCCTTTGCCGGACAACTGACGGTGATAGTGGAAGGCCCTGCCACCCTGAAGGTGACATCTGCAGGATTAAAAGAAGCCGTACTGAACATCAAATAAATTACATAAAAACACCACATGAAAAAGACATTCATTTTTCTGCTGGCGGCCTTGACACTTGCAGGCTGCAGCAAACCAAACGACCGTTCTCGGCACACCCAATGGTCTTACGATGCGACCATCTACGAGCTTAACACCCGTCAGTTCACACCAGAAGGAACATTTGCTGCCGCCGAAGCAGAGTTGCCCCATCTGAAAGAACTGGGCGTGGACATCATCTGGATGATGCCTTTGCAACCGATTGGCGAAATAACCCGTAAAGGCACACTTGGCAGCTACTACTCCATCAAAGACTATTGCGCCTTCAACCCCGAATTCGGCACACGCGCCGACTTTGAGAGTTTCCTCGGGAAAGCGCACGAGCTGGGTATGCATGTGATTCTGGACTGGGTTGCCAACCATACCGCCCCCGACAGCAAATGGACGGAAAACGAAGGCTGGCACTACCGCGATTCGCTGGGCAACCTGATGGTGCAATATGATTGGACTGACATTTCAAAACTGAACTATGACAACAAAGAGATGCGCGAAGAGATGCTGAAGAGCATGCGCTGGTGGATGGATACCATCGGCATTGACGGCTTCCGCTGCGATGTTGCCATGGAAGTGCCTACCGACTTTTGGGAATGGGCATTCGCCGACCTGCGCAAAGACTATCCCGACATGTTCGCTCTGGCGGAAGCCGAGCAGCCCGACCTAACCGTCAAAGCATTTGACATGTATTACGGCTGGGAGTTGCACCACATCATGAATGGCGTGGCGCAGCAGAAGAAGACCGTAGAAGATATCTGGGACTATTTCCTGAAAGCAGACAGCGTATTTGTTCCCTATGCCATCCGCATGAACTTCACAAGCAACCATGACGAGAACTCATGGAATGGTACCGAGTTTGAACGAATGGGAGAAGGCAGTGATGCCATGGCAGCCTTCACCTATATCATCCCCGGCATGCCACTCATATATACCGGACAGGAATACGCCAACAACCACCGTCTGCAGTTCTTTGAGAAAGATAACATTGACCGCAACGAGAATGCCCATCAGTTTGGGATGTACCGTGACTTGAATCATGTGCGCAAAGAAAACCCGGCCCTGTTCAGTCCTGAGAAAGGAGCCCCTATTGTACGTATAGCGGCCGACAACGACAAGATTTTTGCCTGTGCCCGCACACTGGATGACAATACCGTGTTAGGCATCTTCAACTTCTCGCCTGACCAGCAGACCGTGGTGCTTGAGACAGCCCCCTACGCCGGAGAATACACATGCATCTGCGGAAAACAGGTGACAATAGGCGACACCGACGAGATTACACTCAAGCCATGGGAATGGCTCATATACTGCAAGTAAAGAGTGACAACACCGACCGAATGAAAAATGCGGGGTGACATGTGCACCCCGCGTTTTTGTTCGTATGTTAAGAAAATGTTGAAAAGTTGATTTGCCAATATGACAACGTTGCCGTATCTTTGCAAACGAAATTTAACCATCCAACCGCTATTATCCAATGCCAATCACCTCTAACACCCGTCAGACACGCGGAAACCGCCGCCAGCAACCTAATGTAGTAGGTCCTAACGAATCCGGAAAACTCCCCCCACAGGCCCCCGAGTTGGAAGAGAGTGTTTTGGGAGCCATCATGCTGGAGAAAGAAGCCTACGGCACTGTAGCCGAAATACTTACTCCAAACTCATTCTATAAAGATGCGCACCGAAAGGTATATGAGGCCATGCAGAATTTGGCTGCAAAAGAGGATCCGATAGACATGCTGTCGGTAACCGAACAGTTGCGCCGCAATGGTACACTCGACGAAGTAGGAGGCCCGCTGTTTGTCTCGCAATTGACGAGCAAAGTAGCCTCTACCGCCCACTTGCTGTATCATGCCCGTATTGTTGCCCAAAAATCACTGGCCCGCGACCTGATTGAAATGGCATCGGGCATCACACAAAAGGCTTACGATGAGCAACAGGATGTAGAAGAACTGATGCAGGAAGCGGAGGCCAGGATATTCGAAATAAGCCAATTGAGCCAGAAGCGCGATGTCGTGCAAATAGACCCCGTGATAGAAGAAGCTTTTGAACGTATGCGCAAAGCGAGTCAAAACGACAACAACATGTCGGGTGTACCGAGCGGATTCACCGACTTGGACAAGGTAACAAGCGGCTGGCAGAAGAGCGACCTCATCATCATTGCCGCCCGACCGGCGATGGGTAAGACGGCCTTCGTGTTGAGTATGGCAAAAAACATCGCTGTAAATTATAGCATCCCCGTGGCTCTCTTCTCCCTGGAAATGTCCAATGTACAATTAGTCAACCGTCTTATCATGAATGTCTGCGAAATAGAAGGCGACAAGATAAGAAGCGGAAAGTTTACTCCTACTGAATGGAATCAGTTGGAAAGCCGTATCACTGCACTAATGGGGGCTCCTATATACGTGGATGACACTCCTTCACTATCCGTATTCGAACTTCGCAGCAAGGCCCGCAAACTGGTACGAGAGCACAAAATACAATGTCTTATCATTGACTACCTGCAACTGATGAATGCATCGGGCATGAGTTTCGGCAGCCGTGAACAAGAAGTAAGCATTATCTCGCGCAACCTGAAAGCCCTCGCCAAGGAGTTGGATATACCCATTATTGCCCTTTCGCAGTTGAACCGTGGGGTGGAAGGCCGCACGGGCGTGGAAGGGAAACGGCCTCAGTTGAGCGACTTACGCGAATCGGGTGCCATAGAGCAGGATGCCGACATGGTATGCTTCATCCACCGACCTGAATATTACTTCCGTCGCGGTAGTGATGGTTGGGACGAAAGCATGATAGGCATGGCAGAGATTATCGTCGCCAAGCACCGCAATGGTGCCACCGATACCATCAAATTACGCTTTGAGCAACGACATGCACGCTTTGTAAACCCAGGGGAGGACAATCCATATCCGGAAGACCTCAACCAAGAGGCCACCTTGGACGCAGGAGAAGCAGGATATACGATTCAGTCAAAAATGAACGAAACAGTTCCGTATTAAGTATAACATCATGAAGATTATATACGATACCATGCTGCCACGAGAGTGGTATGACCGGTTGGGCGAGCACACATTGGTACCCGATACGGCTTTATACGAGAGCAACTCCCTGACAGATTATGAAGATGCAGAAGTGCTGACCACCAATTTCTACAAACCTGTAAGAGTGGATCTATTAGACCGGCTCCCCAAGCTGAAACTTGTTACACAGTTCGGAGTGGGCTATGACAATATTGATGTCCACGCCTGCTCGGAACGCGGTATATTAGTTACCAACACCCCTCAACCTGTAATAGAACCGACAGCGGAATTGTGTATGACACTTATTTTAGATATCGCCCGCCGTACCGCAGAACTGGATCGGGGGTTAAGGAAGGATGAGATTCAGTTCGGTTTATTGAGAAATCTGGGACACTCCGTATATGGAAAGACATTAGGCATCATAGGAATGGGTAATATCGGGCGGGCGGTAGCCCGGCGTGCCATCGCCTGCGGAATGAAGATTATCTACCACAACCGTCACGAGATAGCCCTTCCGGTGCTGGAGCAATCACATATTCAGGCACAATATACCAGTATGGACGAACTGCTTAAGCAAGCCGATTTTGTATCCCTCAACCTACCCTATACACAGGAAGTGCATCATTTGATTGGCGAACGGGAGTTGAAACTCATGAAGAAGAACGCGTTTCTAATCAACACCGCCCGCGGTGCACATGTGGATGAAAAGACATTGGCCCAAGCGCTTCGCGAGCATTGGATAGCCGGTGCGGCGTTAGATGTATATGAACACGAGCCAATGATAGAAGAAGAACTGAAATCACTGGATAATGTGCTGCTTGTTCCGCATGTAGGAACCGGCACATGGGAGGGCAGAAAGGCCATGTGCGACGCAATGGTGGACAACATCATAGCATATAGCCGAAAGGACTTCAACAGTATGACACCTGTCAATTGACGCCCCCCAAAAAGTGACATAACGAAAAGCCGTTCTGCCTGCAGGCAAACCATCATGACCCATACTACATTAACTATGCTGTAAAACACAAAAATTTGGCAGTATTGCAAAAAAGGAGTATCTTTGCAGGTCGAAAATAGAAAGGTTGGCAGTAATGTCGAAAAAATCCACGCAGACAGAGTTCAAACTCTGGGAAATGAACAAGGTGTGGGACGTGCTTACCGATGAGCAAAAAGCTTACATTGATGAGAACGCCGTGGTTTACACCTTCAAGAAAAACGAGATTATCCACCATGAAGGAGATACCCCTACACACATGATGATGCTTGTGCGGGGAAAGGTTCGCGTATATAAGGAGGGCGTGGGCAACCGCAGCCAGATTATCCGTATGCTGAAGCCGTGCGATTTTTTCGGTTATCGCGCGATGATAGCTGACGGCACCTACAACACCAGCGTAAGCGCTTTTGAGGAGTCTGTTGTATATTTCGTAAAGAAAGAAGCATTCCTGAATGTTATACAAGAGAACAACCGCTTCTGCTATCTATTCATGGTAGAGATGGCAAGAGATTTAGGTGTGGCCGACACACGCTCCGTCAACCTGACCCAGAAACACATCCGCGGTCGTCTGGCCGAGGCCCTGCTATCGCTCAAAGACAACTACGGTCTTGACGAGGATCAGGCGACGCTCAGCATGTACATGTCGCGCGAAGACCTTGCCAACCTGAGCAACATGACCACCAGTAATGCGATTCGCACGCTCTCGCAGTTTGCCGATGAAGGCGTGATATCCATAGACGGACGCAAGATAAAACTTCTTGACGAGGAACAATTGGTGCGCATTAGCCGAATGGGATAAGTCAGCCCCCCAGAGTTTAAGAGTATGACAGACAGAGAAAAAGCTGCCGCCCACGCCTTGGCCTCAGGACGATTGTATCAGGCCCTACGCCTGATGCACAATCCTGCCCTTGAGAGTGGCGACTACAGTTTGAGCGACCGTCTGCAAAGTCTGGAGCAGAACTACTCTTACCTGCTGAACTATTTTTCTTCGGGCAACAACGACCCCCAACGCGACAATCTGCTCCGTCAAATGACAGCGGAAGGCTGGCTGCTGCTTGACGATATACACAAGCAGACTATTCCTCCCTCTGAGTTGATGCTTCAGATGCGCAGCAAGGCGGCCACATACATACCGTCGGACGAACATTTCTCCCGCCTGAAAGCCATCTTCTACCGCGTATGGTCAGCTTCCGAAAGTCCGCTCTATGACTCGGGTGACCCTCTTGCACTTGACGAAGACGGACAATGCATGTACGTTTCGGCTCTCACAATCCGTATTGCCGGACATTTCAATGAGAAAGAGATATTGTTGCTTATCGACTATACCGCTAAGGCCAAGGGCAGCCCACGCCTGCGGGGGTTAACCGGTTTGCTGCTCCTGCTGTTACACTACAACGACCGCCTTCCCGCTTTTCCTGACATCACTGCCCGCATGGCCGAACTGACAAACAAGGACGACAATTCAGAACTGCTTTCCGGGCTCTGCACGCGCCTGATAGAAACTTCATTGACTCCACTCGCCAACCGCGAAATGGAAAGTCTGCAACAGGACTTGAGGCCTCACCTCGGTCAGGACGATGCCCAATTGATTATCAATATGGAAGAAGAAGACGGTAATCCGGCCTGGGACGAGAGCGTACGCAACACAGTAGGCCGGCACATAGACGAGATGACGCGCCTTCACCACGAGGGAGCGGACTTCAACTACACATCTACCCGCGACATACTGACAGACGGATTCTTCCACCACAACATTGCCAACTGGTTTGTCCCCTTTGACCAATCAAACCCTGAAATAGGAATCGACTTCACCGATGGACACGGCAAGCTGATACGGGGTATTCTTTTAGCCAACACAGGAGCCTGCGACATAGACCGCTACGCCATGTGCATCATATACCGCCGGCTTCAAGGGCGCTTCAGCGAGAAAGCGGAGACAGGCCTGCCTTCGGTAGTACGTGATATGGGCGAGTTTGGCGACCTGAATCTTCCACAAACAGAGCATACGAATGCCTTTATTGCTTCCGGCTATCTGCGCGGGCTCTACCGCTTTTTCCTGCACAACCCATGGAAGATAGAGAATCTGATGGCACATGCCACCGAGGTCGGCGACACATGGATATTTCGTCTATGCACTCATGCGGAGCAACGCAATCAATTCGGCAACCGCTTACTGGCACTGCGTCTATACCGCGAAGCCGAACATTTCTTCCACAGACAGCTACAGGGGGACACGATCGTCTCGGACTTGCAGAAACTGGGCTACACCCAGCAAAAGCAGGGACATTATCAGGAAGCAGTAGAGACCTACAAACAAGCCCTGCAGCATCAGACAGACAGCTGGACATTAGAACATGCTGCACATTGCCTGCACAAAATCCAGCACCTTCAAGAAGCTATAGAGATGTATAAACGGGTGGTTGATTTCAGTCCCGAAAAAAAAGCCCCGCAACTGAAACTCGCCCGATGTCTGACAGAAACGGGACAGACAGAAGAGGCACTTCAACTACTCTACAAACTGGATTTGCTTTACCCCGACGAAAGCGACATACAACGCGGATTAGGCTGGTGTGCCTTCCTTACCGGACGCAAAGAGTCAGCCGAGCGCTATCTGGAGCGTTTGGCCTACAGCACCAATGCCAGTCCGAACGACGAGATGAACTATGGTCACCTGCTACTTACAAACGGTCATCGCGAAGAGGCACTCCAAATGTATGAAAGCAGTATGAAGAAAGACGGCAAGCCATCAGTAAGCATCAAACGCTTCCGCCAAGACGCAGAAATACTGCAACAGAAAGGCATCAGTCGCGAAGAGTTAGCACTGATAGAGGACACCATGATGTGGCGATATGCTGCACAACGGCCTTTACGAAGAGAGGAACCAGACCCCGACAACCTACCCTTCTGAAGAGAAGGATTCTTGTTTCTTCAGAACGCGATGCCCAAGCCGGCATCGAAGAATTCAACTTTCACCATGTGGGCTTTCACGCCAAATTGTACAAACAGGTGGCGCGTGACACGATACTTCATCACGACCCGTGTATAGAGCCAACCATCCATATAGCCTCCATCACCGGCACGAAAGACATCGTAGGCATAGAGAAGGGGACGCTTGAGATTTCCACCTGCCGATTTAGCATCCTTATAAGGTTCGAGATTGCGAACCGGGTCGAAAAGATACATACCGAGATGCAACCCCAACGTAAAACCGCCCAACACAAACTCGGGCTGCAAGCTGAGGCCCAGACGGAAGCAATTGGCGACATTACTCTCCGCCAGCAACGTTTTGCCGAAAGAAGTAACGAAGGCATCGCCTGCTGAGGCAGCATATTCTCTGCTTACAGAACGATAATAGTCATCATAGAAGAGGTCAACGCCCCCTCCTATCTTGAAAATACTCCAAGGTCTCCAATGAGCACTGACACCGATGGCTCCGACCCCAAAGAAACGGTCGCCCTGACGATTGTCCAAATAGTAGGCTTGACGCAAACCGCCACTAACAGACAGCTCCACATCCCAACGCTTGCCATCGTACAGTCCTTTGGGGACTAACGTTTCTGGTGCTGTGTAACGATCATATGCCGGCTGCCATGTCAATCCCAAAGAACCATTCAGCATATTGAAACCCGAATTGGGTTGCCGGATACTGCCGTTGGAGATATGATACCATCCTCCGGAAAGGGAGACAGAGAAGCCGTTCTTTATCGGGAACTCCATGTACAAGGCCGTATTGAAGAATGCGTTGGTGAAACTGCCGGAACCACCGTTTCCTATCGGCGAGCCATCGGCCCGATGCAAGGATGTGAAACGCTCCGCCTCGGTGGTTGTATTATAATAGTTTCTGGTAACAAAAGCCAATCCAACGCCCGGACGAATACCGAAGACGAAATGCCGGCGGCGGACAAAAGGCACATTGAGATAGGCATAGGGAGCGAGAGCTTGTCCAAGCATTGCCGTATTGGTGAGATCCAAGGCCGTAAAAGCCAATCCGACAGAGGCGTTGTTGTACCACTGCAAAGCTTCCAACCGTCCGTCCGGCAGGAACTCCACCGCGACTTCAGCACCCAACACAGGACGATTACCAATCCAAGGCTCAATAACGCTACCCGGCAAAATGCCTCCGGCAGTAGCACTTGCACGCCACTGCACAGGTACTCCCGCAGACATTGAGCATGCCGCCAAAACAAGAAGCCAGAAAAGGATATATCGCTTCATAAGGTATTTACCTACAAAAAGGTTGGTCTCCTGCCAGTGAATAGAAGCTACAATCCACGGCCAGTCCATGACCTAAGTTCAACTTGGAAGTGCAAAAAGGAGTAGGCTTTCAGTCCTCCACGCGTGGAGGACTGAAAGCGGCCCCGAAAGCGGCCCCTGAACAGTTGCCGTTGGCAGGATTCAACATAGCAATACGAACAAAAAAAGCGGAA
>JAFUEI010000031.1 GCA_017464025.1 Paludibacteraceae bacterium
AGCATTCTGACGGTCGCATATATGCAACATGTTGCACGACGGAATTGTTGCACGACGGAATTGTTGCACGACGGAATTGTTGCACGACGGAATAATGAGAGTGTATCAAAACAGATAGCGACAAACTTGTAGAGACGCATGACCATGCGTCTCTCATTATGATCCACCTGTAGAGACGCATGACCATGCGTCTCTCACATAGAATACGAAAATGATTATTGGGTGGGTCAATCGAAGAGCGTGGGAGAGTCGGCATCGAAGCGGCGCAAGATGCCTTTCATCAGGAGTTCGCGGATAAGGCGGCTGCGGTTGGTAACGCCATAACGCAGACAATAGCGGTCGAGCGCCCGCTGCTCGCTGTCGTTGAGCATAATGGTCACCCTGTTGATGCGTCGGGCCTTGTTGCGTTTCATGTTCGGCATGGTTGGTTCGGCAGTTACGATGTATGCTTTCAGAACTGTATGGCCGCTTTCAGTCCTACGGAGCAGAAGGTGCGGTAGAGAACCTCGGTGTAGGTCTTTCCTTCGATGTTTTCCGTGACGGGTACGGAGCCCTGCTGCAGGCCGGCCGCCAGTCCTACGAAACAGGCCACCCTGTCGGTAATCTGACACCGCCAACCGGCCTCCACATCGGCCGCCACGCCGCCCTGCACCCCTTTGGCGGCAGCAAAACCATAGCCTATGGCAGCTCCCAAAGCGGGAGCATGACGCCTCATCGCAAGCGGAGCTGCAAAATAGAGCTGCAGCGGCACAAAATGGCGGTCATCGGCGGTCCACATACCCCGCCAGCCGGTGCTCAAGCCTATGAAGATGCGCCTATGGAGCACATTGCAGGCGCCCACGGCAATACGCGCCTCCATACTACCGCCGCCGCTATAGCCCGGCATAAAGCCTGCACCGCCTGTCAACTGAAGCATCACCCCGACCTTTTTCCCCTTGCCTTCATCGCGGGGCGCCGTAACCTCGGGCTGCAGTTCTTCGTCAGGCACTTCGACGAGGCTCTCCACCTCCGTCACCGGATACTGGAAGCGTTCGCCTTCGGCATTGCGCACTACCACCACTTCATCGTTCCTGAACACCACCCGCCCGCGGACCGTACGACCGGAATGCAGCGTGAGCAGCACATCGGCAGAGGCTGTCAGCGACAGCAGAATGGCAAGGACGGCAACAAGGCAGCGTTTCATAGTACGGCGGCAAAGGTACACATATATTTTCAGTTACGCAAGAGCGAAGTCCAGCTGCCGCCGTTGCAGGTCGGTTTTGCTGACTCTGACACGCAGATGGTCGCCCAGCGTATAGCGCGTTCCTGAAGAAAGTCCCTCAACACAAAACTCCTTTTCGTTGAAGACAAAGTACTCGTCGCGGCCCAATTCGCGCAGCGGCACCAGGCCCTCGCAGTGGTTTTCAAGAAGCTCCACATACAAGCCCCACTCCGTCACGTTGGAGATAACGCCCTCGAAAACACGTCCTTGCTGCGACTGCATAAACTCCACCTGCTTGTACTTCACGCTGGCCCGCTCGGCATCGGCTGCCAACCGTTCGCGGTCGGAGCAGTGGACGCAACGCTCTTCATATTCGTCGCGTCCAACCGACGCACTCCCCTTCAGATAACGCTCCAACAGCCGATGGACCATCATGTCGGGATAGCGGCGGATGGGAGACGTGAAATGCGTATAATAAGGGAAGGCGAGGCCGTAGTGCCCGATGTTGTCGGTGGAATAGACCGCCTTGGCCATAGCCCGCACGGCCAGCGTCTCGACAAGGCTTTGCTCGGGGGTGCCTTTCACCTGCTCCAGCAGACTGTTCATCCTGCGGGCGGCCGTCTCTTTGCGGGCAGAGGGCTTCAGGTTGTAGCCGAAGCGGCGGATGAAGGAAGTAAAATCTTTCATCCTGTCAGGGTCGGGGACATCGTGCACCCGATAGACAAACGTGCGGGCCGGTTTGCCGCCCTGTCCGACACGCCCGATATGTTCGGCCACAGTGCGGTTGGCCAGCAACATAAACTCCTCGATAAGCTGATGGGCCGGAGTGGCCTCCGTAAAATAGACGGACAGCGGTTTGCCGGCATCGTCGAGCCGGAAGCGGAGCTCCTGGCGTTCGAAGTCGATAGCCCCTTTCTCCATGCGGCGCCGCCGGAGCGTCTGCGCTAAACGACTGAGGGTCTGCAGCTCGGCGGCATAGTCGCCGCTGCCAGTGTCGAGCCTTTGCTGCGCCTCGTCGTAGCTGAAGCGGCGGTCGGAACGGATGACTGTCTTCTTGATGTCGTATTTGAGCACTTCGGCGTTGCCGTTGAGACGGAAGAGCACCGAGAAACAGAGTTTATCTTCACCCGGACGCAGCGAACAGATACCATTGGAAAGGCGTTCGGGCAACATCGGGATGGTGCGGTCCACCAAATAGACCGACGTGCCGCGACTGAAAGCCTCGCAGTCAAGCAACGTATCAGGCCGCACATAGTGGGTAACGTCGGCGATGTGGACCCCGACCTCATAGACGGAATCGGAAGAATTGGTGGAATCGATGGAATCGGTAGAGCTGCTTCCGTCCGGCAGACAACGCAAGGAGAGCGCATCGTCGAAATCTTTGGCATCGGCGGGGTCGATAGTGAAAGTAGTGACATCGCGCATATCTTTGCGCCGGACCACTTCCTTCTCTATGCCCGGCTCCAATTGTCCGGCCTCGGCTACGGCCTCTGCCGGATAGCGGTAGGGGAGTCCGAACTCAGCCAAGATGGCGTGCATCTCGGCATCGTTGTCGCCGCTTTCACCCAACACTTCCACCACCTCGCCTTCCGGATAGCGCTTCCAGCGTTTCCATGCCGTGATGTGCACCACCACGCGCTGTCCGTTGCGGGCATGGTTGAGGCGCTCGTCGGGAACAAAGACATCGGTGCGCAGACGGCGGTGGTCCACCACGACGTAGGCGCCGCGCCACGACATCTCCACCGTGCCGACAAACGTATCTTGCTCCAACTGCTCCATCGGGTCGGGGCGACGGGGCTTATTGCTGGCTATCCGTTCCCTTTTTCGCATGGCTGTGACGGCCCTTGCCGCCTCTGTTTTTTCCTTTTCCCCCGCCGTGTGAGTTGCGGGCCCCGCCTTTGCCGCCCTTGCCGCCGCGCGAACGGCCGCGCCCCGCCCGCTCTTTGGGAGCATAAGCGGGAGCTTCACCCAAAGCGGCAGGCATGGGGATACGCTCTATCTGTTTCTCCAGAAACTTCTCGATGCGGGCGAACCAATTCTGGTCCTTCTCGCTGACGAGGGTGATTGCCTCGCCGCTGTTCTCGGCACGCGCCGTGCGCCCGATGCGGTGTACATAGTCCTCCGCATCGCGGGGCACATCCCAATTGATGACCAGCGGGATATCGTCCACATCGATGCCGCGGGCCACTATGTTGGTAGCCACCAGCACGTCCACCTTGCCGTTGCGGAAGTCGAGCATCGTCTGTTCGCGCTCGGGTTGCGTAAGGTCGGAGTGCATGGGGCGCGTGTCAAGCCCCGCCTTGCGCAGGGCGAGATTGATATCTTTCACATTGAGCTTCTTGCCCACGAAAAGGATGACCTTCTTGAGATGTTTGCTTTTGAGCAGGTCACGCACGAAGGGCAGTTTCTGGTTCTCATAGCAGATGAGTGCCTGCTGGCGAATCGACTCGGGCGGGCGCGAGATGGCAATATTCACCTCCACAGGGTCGTGCATGAAGCCCTTGGCCAGTTTGCGCAGCTCCTGTGGCATCGTGGCGGAAAACATGATGGTCTGCCGGTCCTTCGGAAGCTGGTTCACAATCTTGAGAATATCGTCGAAAAAGCCCATATCAAGCATGCGGTCGGCCTCATCGAGGATGAAATATTTGACAGCGGAGAAGTCAATCTTATAGACATTCATGTGGGAGAGCAGGCGTCCGGGCGTGGCGATTACGACATCGGCTCCGCGGGTGAGGCCCCGCTTCTGCACATCCCATACGTTGCCGTCGCTGCCGCCATAGACGGGTACGGAAGAGAAGGGCGAATAGAAGGCGAAGGCCTCCATCTGCTGGTCTATCTGCTGCGCGAGTTCGCGTGTGGGCGCCATGATGATGGCATTGATGCGGTCGGGGTCGTGATTGTCGGTCGTCAGGTTGTTGAGGAGAGGAAGGATGTAAGCGGCCGTCTTGCCGGTGCCGGTCTGGGCACAGGAGATAACGTCTTTGCCCTCAAGAATCACGGGGATGGTCTCCTCCTGCACGGGCGTACACTCTTCAAAGTGCATGTCCCACAGGGCATCAAGGATGTTGTCGGTAAGAGGAAGTTCGTCGAAATACATGTAACAAAAAGCGGAATTTAGTAGTGCGAATATTTCGGAGTGCAAAGATACTGATTTTTTCCGAGTCAGGCAAATCTGCGGCATCGTAGACCAGACTGGCAAAGTCCCGTATCAAAAGAGCGGCTCTGCCTGTATTGCAGCAAATGTCCAGAGAACTGCCCCGTGCAAGTAGCCGAACAATATTAAAGAATCGCGGCAGGCAGTGTAAATGCGTAAGGAAAAGAATTCCACTCACCCACTTTCTCTTGTATGTCAGAAAATTGTTGTACCTTTGCAAGCGAAAATGCACATTACACCATGACGTTTGAACTGTTCTAATCCAAAAGCGGACGGCAACCGCAGAATTGAGACAGCAAGCACGAAGTAATGACCTCGGACGACAATCCGCCCATCGGTTTGCTTTTGTGCGCAGACAACGGCGAGACGGTTGTCAAGTATGCAACCGGGCGGTTGAAGCCGAATCTGTTTGTACAGAAATATCATATCCAGCTGCCCACCGGAGAAGGAATCAAGGCGTTTATTGCCCAAAGTATCCGCTCAGCGGAATAAAATTCCCTCTCTCCGAACGGTGCTTCCGAGCACTC
>JAFUEI010000032.1 GCA_017464025.1 Paludibacteraceae bacterium
GGATAAGGATAAGGATAAGGATAAGGAAGTAGAGGCGGTATCAGCCAAGATTGGCTGATACATTCAGCAGGGATGTGGGATGGGCGGATACACGCAGCAGGGATGTTGCAAAATGTGTCATATTTGTTGCAATGAAACATCAGTGGCACATTTTGCAACATCGTTTTTTGTACAGATAAGATAGGTAAAACGCGCGTACATTTGCAGCGGGATTTGGGAAGTCCAAGTTCCCGGGATTTGGAAAGTCCAAGTTCTGCTGTATTGTTTAATTCATTAATCCCATGAAAAACAAAAGACTTGTTTTAACGTCCTTCTTCGTGATGTTGCTGTCGATTGCTTTTGCCGATGCGCAGGTGACTGCTTCGGGTGTGGTAATTGATGCAGCTACCAGCGAGCCGATTATCGGCGCGTCGGTGTTGGAGGAAGGTACGACGAACGGAACCATCACGGATTTTGATGGTAATTTCAGTCTCACCGTAGGCAGCAATGCGATGGTGGTGATTTCGTATGTGGGATACAAGTCCCAGCAATTAGCACCGAGCGCCAACATGCAGGTGCGTCTGTCGGAAGACAGCGAGGTGCTGGAAGAAGTAGTAGTGACGGGTTACACGACCCAGCGCAAGGCGGACCTGACGGGTTCGGTGGCCGTGGTTCAGACGGACGAGTTGAAGACGGCGAGCAACACGGACCCGATGCGTGCGCTGCAGGGCCGCGTAGCGGGTGTGACGATTACGAGCGACGGTTCGCCTTCGGGCACTGGTACGGTGAGGATTCGCGGTATCGGTTCGTTCAACTCGTCGCAGGACCCGCTATACATCATTGACGGCGTTCCGACGACCTCGACGCTGAACTCGCTGAACATGAACGATATCGAGTCGATGCAGGTGCTGAAAGATGCGGCATCGGCTTCTATATACGGTTCGCGTGCGGCGAACGGCGTGATTATCATCACGACGCGTAAGGGAAAGAAGAGCGACAAGGTGAATGTGGACTTCTCGGCCAACCTGACGGCCCAGATGTACAGTCCGCAGACGATGATGCGGCTGAGCAACACGGCCGAGTATGCAACGGCGATGGCCCAGGCGGCGATGAACGACGGGTTGAATCCGGAGATGTATGCGAACAACTACGGCTTGACGCTGAATGCGGCCGACGGCACTCATATATCGGCCTACGACCCTGCGACGGGAACGATGCGGGACTTTACGGTGAACGGTCTGTATGACGGTTACATCAACAACAAGAAGACGATGCGTTTCAGCGACACGGACTGGCTGAAAGAGATCAGCCGCACGGGTTTTCTGCAGCATTATGACCTTTCGATATCGCATGCGACGGACCGTTCGAGCGTATTGGTATCGGTAGGCTACAAGAACAACCAGGGTATATTGAAATACACGAATTTCGACAACATCTCGGCGCGTGTGAACAGCACGCTGAAGATCAGCAAGTATGTGTCGATAGGTGAGAACCTGACGGTGACGCACACGAACCAGGTGGACTGCCACCCGATGGAGAACGCACTGAAGATGGCTCCAACGGTGCCGGTATATGAAGAGGACGGCGTGACGTTCTCGGGTCCTGTAGGAGGCATGAGCGACCGTCAGAACCCGTTGCGCGAGCTGTATCACAACCGCGACAACGCGCTGAAGGTATGGCGCATCTTCGGCAACGCGTACTTGGACATCACTCCGGTGAAGGGTCTGACGATCCGTTCGAACTTCGGTTTGGACTATGATGCGGCGAACATTCACAGCGTGACCTACACGTGGCATTCGGACGTAGTGAACAACTCGACCCCGAGTACGACGGTATCGCAGGCGAACGACCTGAAGTGGACATGGTCGAACACGGTGAACTACAACTTCACGGTAGCGCAGGACCACACGCTGAACATCCTGGCGGGTATGGAACTTCACAGCCAGCGGCGTGTGGACTTCTCGAGCTATGCTCAGATGTTTGCGATAGAGAACTACAAATACATGTGGCCGAACGCGGCAACGGGTACGCAGCGTGCGACAGGCATCGAGGAGGGCTACAACCTGGTATCGTTCTTCGGCAAGATTGACTACAACTGGCGCGACCTTGTGCTGGCATCGGTGACGATGCGCGGTGACGGTTCGAGCCGTTTCGGCAAGAACAACCGCTTCGGCTTCTTCCCCGCCGTGACATTAGGTTACCGTGTGTCGCAGCACATAGATCAGGACTGGCTTGACGACTGGAAGATCCGTGCCTCTTGGGGCCAGACGGGTAACCAGGCCATCTCGAACTACGCCCGCTACGGCTTGTATGCCGCAACGTACGGCGGCGACCGTAACCAGTCAACCGCCTACGACCTTGCGCTGATGGGTTCGGGCATCTTCCCTTCGGGCTATCTTGCCACGCAGTCGCAGAACGACAACCTGAAATGGGAGACGACGGAGCAGTGGAACGTAGGTACGGACTTTGCGTTCCTGCACAACAGCCTCTACGGAACGATTGACGGCTACGTGAAGGACGTGAAAGACATGCTTATCAACCCGGCCTATTTAGGTTCGATGGGTGAAGGCGGAGCATCGTGGCTGAACGGTCCGAGCCTGCGCAACTGGGGTATGGAATTCGCTCTGGGCTGGCGTCAGACGACGGACTTCGGCCTGTACTACAACATCAGCGGCAACCTTGACTTCTTCCGCAGCCGCGTAACGTATCTGCCGGAGACGACGACGGGCAGCTACGTGCACACGGCGACGGAGAACCTTGTGGAATCCAGACAGCCGTACGGCTCCATCGTAGGATATGTAGTGGACGGTCTGTACCAGAGCCGCGAGGAGGTGCTTGCGAGCGGTCAGGAGAACGCGCGCGTAGGCGGTCTGAAATATGCCGACCTGGACGGCAACGGCATTATCAACGAGCGCGACCAGACGTGGATATACAATCCGGTGCCCGCCTGCTCGTGGGGCTTGAACTTCGAGTTGAAGTACAAAGGAATGGACTTCTCGATGTTCTGGCAGGGCGTAGCCGGCAAGGACGTGTATAACAACCAGAAGTTCCAGACGGACTTCTACAGTCTGACGGATGCGGGTTCGAACAAGGGCAACCGTATGCTCGGCGCTTGGACAACGGCGAACACGGGGAGCACGATACCTGCATTGACAACGAACAACACGGGCAACGAAGGCCGCGCGAGCAGCTACTTTGTAGAGAACGGCTCTTACGGCAAGCTTCGTCAGGTGCAGATAGGCTACAGTCTGCCGACGAACATCATCAGCCGTGCGCTGATGACGAATCTGCGCTTCTACGTATCGGGCGAGAACCTGCTGACCATCAAGAGCCGCTCGCTGACGTGCTCCGACCCGGAGAACCCGGACTGGAACTATCCTCTGAGCCTCTCACTGTCCTTCGGACTTCAAGTCGGATTCTAAACTAAAAAACACCTACGAATATGAAAACGCAAACAATAAACAAGATATTGTCAATGAGCGTAGCGGCGATGCTCTTTCCCGCGCTGTTCTCTTCTTGCGACAACTACCTGACGGTGGAGCCCCAGGGCGTAATCAGCGAAGAGCTTGCGATGGACGAACCTGACAAGATGGTAACGGCCGCATACGCGAAATTAGGTGACGACTGGTACACCTATCCGTTCAA
Organism: Paludibacteraceae bacterium; assembly: GCA_017464025.1. Classification (GTDB taxonomy): domain Bacteria; phylum Bacteroidota; class Bacteroidia; order Bacteroidales; family Paludibacteraceae; genus Colicola. The sequence continues at coordinate 3,625 of JAFUEI010000032.1, forward strand.
CATGTGGCCCTACGGCGACGTAACGAGCGACGATGCGATGAAGGGCGGTTCGGGCACGACGGACACGAACTACCACCCGTTTGAGGTATGGAGTTCGCTGACGGCCTCTTCTCCTGACCACATGGACGAGATGTGGTATCACCTGTACTGCAGCGTGAGCCGCTGCAACCGCGCTTTGGTGTCGCTTGCGGACCACGGCGACAAGATGGATGCGGAGACGCGCAAGATCAGAGAGGCGGAAGTGCGCTTCCTGCGTGCTCACTTCTACTTCAAGTTAGTGCAGATATGGAACCAGGTGCCCTGGATAGACGAAGAAGTATATCGCGTGCACAGCGAGGAGCAGACCCGCAACGATGCGTTTACGCATGAGGAGCTGATGCAGAAGATCGTGGATGACTTCAAGTTCGCCTACGACAATCTGCCCGAGGCTCAGGCGGAAGGCGGCCGTGCGAACAAGATTGCGGCGGCGGCCTATTTAGCCAAGTGCTATCTGACGATGGCCTGGGGCAACGGCTACGAAGCCGAGACGGGCGTGGACCATATCAACACATCGTACATGCAGTCGGTGATTACGTACACGGATGTGGTGGCGAACTCGAGCTACGGCTACCTGGAGGATTTCGGCGACATCTTCCTGCCGGAGAACAAGAACTCGAAGGAGAGCATCTTTGCCGTTCAGCACTCGAACTACGAGGAGGACAACACGCTTTACGGCCGTGCGAACTGGAGCAACATGCTGAACGGCTGCTGGCAGATGTGGTCGTGCGGCTGGGACTTCCACAAGCCGACCCAGAATCTGGTGAACGCGTTCAAGACGGAAGGCGGTCTGCCGATGTTTGACACATACAACGACGTGACAGCGTATCCTATAAACGGCGCTCCGACGGCCCAGAAATGGGACCCGCGGTTGTTCCATACGGTAGGTATGCCGACGTTCCCGTACAAATACGAGGCGGAATACACGATGACGAAGGACAACAGCCGTACGCCGAACACCTACGGCTATTACGCTTCGCTGAAAGAAGTGCCCCAGCGCAGCAAGGGGGAGCACTATGACAACCCGTGGCAGGCTTTCGGCATGAACGACTACGTGCTGCGCTATACGGACGTGATGCTGATGCGTGCGGAGGCGATGATAGAGACGGGCAATCTGGAAGGTGCGCGCGGCATCATCAACGACATCCGGCAGCGTGCGAAGAACAGCGTAAGCAAGCACATCGGCTATGCCGCCGACCAGTGCGAGATAAACCTGTATCCTGCCAGCGACTTCGACAGCAAAGAGAAAGCGCGTCTGCGTCTGCAGTGGGAGCGCCGTCTGGAGATGGCGATGGAGAACGGACGGTTCTTCGACCTGCGCCGCTGGGGCATTGCATCGGAGACGCTGAACAAATTCTTCGAGGTGGAGAAAAACAGTGTGTATGAGGGTCAGACCTATGCGCAGTACTACGGCGACGCACACTTCACCACCGGCAAGAACGAGTATTTCCCCATCCCGTACATCCAGTTGTTCTATGTACCGGGTCTTTATACCCAGAACAAAGGATATTAATGTAACAGACTACAGACAATCAAAACAGCAAGAGTTATGAAAACCAAATCAATCATATTAGCAAGTGTGGCAGCCCTCCTGCTTTCGGCGTGCGGCGAGAAGGAGTATGAGCGTCAGGCGATGGTCTTGGCGGCCCCTGATGCAGAGCAGATAAAGGGCGAGCTTGTGGGCGACGACTACGTGTGGACGTGGGGGGCGCAGCAGGCTTCGATGCAGGTGACGGTTTATCGTGAAGGCACCATCAATTCTTCGGAAGTGGTGAGCGGCAAGAACAGCTATACGCACAGCAATGTGCCGACGAACGTAGCGTTCGAGTATGTATTCAAACAGACGGACGGTACGAATTTCTCGTTGGGCGTAGTGAAGGCTTATACGCGTGAGGGTGCGACGAGCATCAGCGGCGTTCAGATGAGCCAGGTGGAGAAGCCGGCCGGCTATGACGCGAAGGTAGAGTGGAACCGCGCAGAGGATGCGACGTCGATCCAGTTAGCCGCGACGAACGGCGAGCGGTCGATAGCCGAGACGTTAGCCGGTACGGCCACGGAATATCTGATAGAGAACGTTGTGGTAGGCGAAACGTGGGAAGTGAAGCTGACGGCGGTGAATGCGAAAGGCAGTGCGCTTGCTGCCAGTTCGTCGCTGCGCATCGGCAAGACGCAGATAGGTTTCCTGAGCACGTATGCCACTCCGGAGGCTCTGGTCGCTGACGGTGACGACGACGAGGCTTCGGCCTGGCTGTGGCTGCACGAGACGTATCCGACGGCGCAATATGTGCCGTTCAGCAGCATCACATCGGAGAGCGTATTGGAGCCTTACCGCGTGCTGTTCTGGCTGCGCGACCTGGAAGGTGTAAGCGAGGCTGACGTATGGGCCATACCTTCGGATGTAGAGGCGGCAACGCCGTCGATTCAGGCATGGTACAAGGCAGGCGGTAGTCTGCTGCTGTGGAGCCACGCGACGGTGTATATCGGTCACCTCGGCCGCTTCAACTTGGACGAGATGAAGCAGAACGACCATGCGTTCGGCTTCGGCGAAGGCGGCATCAACAACGACGTATGGAAGATGGCGGTGGAGCTGTATCCTGACCACAAGTTCAAGAAAGACCACTCGACGCATCCGATATACCGCGGCTTGGAGGTGGAGACGACGGCAGATACGAAGCTGATAGCCTTCAAGGGTCCGGGCTGGACCGAGGACCACAACTGTCTCTACTTCAACCTTGCGAGCGCGTGGACGGGCATAGGCAACCAGGAAGAGGCCTGCTACAGCCAGCTGACCAATACCTACGGCGTATATCCGCTTGGCACCTGGGATAGCCAGATATGGTGGGTAAGCCAGTTCAACGTGTTCGAGGCACAGCAGGGCAACACCGACTTCAAGGGGACGATCCTTTGCGTGGGCAACGGCGGCTGCGAGTTTTCGATGAAGAACGCGGACGGCACCCCCGACAAGAGCGCACATCCGAAGAACAACATCTATCAGGACAATGTGCTCAAGCTGGCGGAGAATGCCCTGGAATATCTAAAGACGCGCTAAGATGAACCGCATACGGAAACATGTGTATGCAGCGATGGCGGCCGCCGGTATGGTGGCTGCCATGGCTGCCTGCACGCCGGTCAATCCGGCGGACGAGCCGACCCGTCCTTCGGGAGGGGACAGCGTACCGGCGACACCGGTTGTGGAAGGCGGCCGCAACGAGCAATACCGCCCGCAGGTGCATTTCACGCCGTACAAGAACTGGATGAACGACCCGAACGGGATGGTGTATTACGACGGTGTGTATCACCTGTTCTACCAGTACAACCCGCGGGGGAACGACTGGGGGAACATGTCGTGGGGTCATGCCACATCGCCGGACATGATCCGCTGGACGGAGCAGCCGGTGGCGCTGACGCATGACGAGCTGGGGGACATCTTCTCGGGTTCGGCCGTGATAGACAAAGACAACACGGCGGGCTTCGGCAAGAACGCGATGGTGGCGCTATACACGTCGGCATCGGGCGTGCAGCAGCAATCGTTGGCCTACAGCACGGACGGCGGCAAGTCATTCACCCGCTACGGGGGTAATCCGGTGATACACAACGATGATGACAACCTGCGCGACCCGAAAGTGTTCTGGCACGAGGAGTCGGGCAAATGGGTGATGGCATTGGCCAAGGGCTGGAAGATGGGCATAGAATTCTACACCTCTCCGGACCTGAAGAACTGGACTCATGCGAGCACGTTCTTCCGGGAGTTGCAGGGTCGTCCGAGTCTGCAATGGGAATGTCCTGACCTCATCCGGTTCGGCGAGCGGTGGGTACTGCTTGTGAGCGTGAATCCGGGCGGTCCGCTGCTTGGTTCGGGGACGATGTATTTCGTAGGCGATTTTGACGGCACGACGTTCACGGCTGACGAACTGGACTATCCGCTCTGGTTGGACTACGGCATGGACAACTATGCCGGTGTGACGTGGAGCAACACGGGCGAAAGGAAGGTGATGATAGGCTGGATGAACAACTGGCAGTATGCGGGTGCTGTACCCTGCTCGCCGTGGCGTTCGGCCATGACCCTTCCGCGCGAGCTGCAGCTGACGGAATACAACGGCAAGCCGATATTGGCCAGCACCGTGGTGAAAGAAGCAGACGGAATAGCGGGCGAATGGAAGGCGGCCGGCAGCGAGTTGGACTGCGAGGACGCCTACCAGCTGCGCATCACCATCGGCTTGGACAAGAACAGCACGATTGTGCTGTCCAACCCGTTCGGGGAGAAGTATGAACTGAACGTGACAGCTTCGAGCCGCGAGATCGTGTGCAAACGCAACGCCTCGACGGGGGATACATCGTTCAACGGTTTCTTCTCGGTGCCGTCGATGCGTGCGCCGCTGAACACGGAAGGCGAGCGCGTGACGCTGGATATCTTCGTGGACCAGTCGTCGGTGGAGGTATTCACCCAAAACGGAAGCATGGCGATGACGAATCTGGTATTCCCGAAAGAAATGTACAACCGTCTGACGGTTTCCGGTACGGAATTTGAAGCGAAAGTGCGTGAACTGAAGAGTATCTATAAATAACCCTGCAAACACAACCACGTGATATGAAGAAACAACTGATTCTGCTATTTGCGTTGCTGCCCGGTATGATAATGAGCGCAGCCACCGTAATCCGTCCTGCAAAGCAGGCGAATTATTTTCTATTTCCGATACAGGAGAGCGCTCCGACCGTGCGCGTGAGGGTGGTGTATGAAAACCAGGAGGTGGACCGCTTCAACATCATGCTGGCGCTTACGGACGCTGACTACACGGTGCCGTATGATATCAGCCGGTATGACGTACGGCATCTGCAGTTCGTCGTGGACGGCGAGAGCAAGCTTTTGACGGACAACACCACGGACCGTTTTGACGACAGCAACAGAGAAATCTGGCGTCCGGAGTTTCATCATATGCCGGCATACGGCTGGATGAACGACCCGAACGGCATGTACTATGACCCGGCTACGGGCTTGTGGCATCTGTATTTCCAGCTGAACCCGTACGGGTCGAAGTGGGAGAACATGACGTGGGGTCACTCGACGTCGAAGGACCTGCTACACTGGGAGCATCATCAGAATGCCATCAAGCCGGACGGATTAGGGACCATCTTCTCGGGTTCGGCCGTAATAGACAAGGACAACACGGCGGGTTTCGGGAAGAATGCGGTGGTGGCGATGTACACATCGGCCTCGGAGAACCAGACGCAGTCGATAGCCTATTCGACGGACGGAGGCATGACCTTCACCGCCTATGCCGGCAACCCTGTTCTGACGGCTGATATACCCGACTTCCGCGACCCGAAGATTTTCCGCAACGAGAAGACGGGCGAGTGGAACCTGGTGTTAGCGGCCGGTCAGGAGGTGCGGTATTACGCATCAAGCAACCTGAAAGACTGGCGCTACCTGTCGTCGTTCGGGAAGGGCTACGGAGCCCACGGCGGCGTATGGGAATGTCCTGACATGATAGAGCTTCCTGTGCGCGGGACGGACAAGACGAAATGGGTGCTGCTGCTGAACATCAATCCGGGCGGTCCGTTCGGCGGTTCGGCGACGCAGTATTTCGTAGGCGACTGGGACGGTAAGACCTTCAAGAGCGACCACCGGACGACGCGCTGGATGGACTACGGTAAGGACCATTATGCGACGGTGAGCTTTTCCGGCGCTCCTGACGGGCGTCATGTGGTGATGGCGTGGATGAGCAACTGGCAGTATGCGCAGTCGGTTCCTACCACGCAGTACCGTTCGGGCAACAGTCTGCCGCGTGAGATAGACCTGTATGAAGACGCGCACGGCGAGTTGCGCATGGGCGTGCGTCCTGCCAGGGAAGTGCGCCAGCTGGGCAAGCGGTTTGTGCTGAAGCCCAAGAAGGGCAAGACGGCGAATTTAGAGATAAGCAACACGGCGGGTGATGTGGTAGTGATTACGTATGACCCGCAGCGCCAGGTGCTCTTGTTTGACCGGACGGCATCGGGCCGGGTGGAATTCAGCGAAGACTTCCCGTGCGAGGTGAAGATGCCGGTGTTTGCGCGCAAAGGCGACAACATGAGCCAGCTGACCATCGACGTGTTCGTGGACAACAGTTCGATCGAGATATTCGATGCGGACGGCCGTTTTGCGCTGACGAACCTTGTGTTCCCGAACGAGCCGCTGACGATATATACACAATATTGACAACCTCTGATTACACGTATCATGAAAACATCCAAATTTGCCCTTGTATCGGTGATGCTATGCTTCTTCACCATGGGCTTCGTTGACCTTGTAGGCATTGCGAGCAACTATGTGCAGCAAGACCTCGGTCTGAGTCACTCCCAGGCGAACATCATGCCTTCGTTAGTGTTCTTCTGGTTTCTGATCTTCTCGGTGCCTACGGGCATGCTGATGAACAAAATAGGCAGGAAGAAGACTGTGCTTCTGTCGATTGCGGTGACGGTGGTGTCGCTGCTGTTGCCGTTGTCGGGCGAGAGCTACGGGCTGATGCTTTGTGCGTTCTCGCTGCTTGGCATAGGCAACGCACTGATGCAGACCTCGCTGAACCCGCTGGTGTCGAACATCGTGACGGGAAACCTGTCATCGACGCTGACCTTCGGCCAGTTTGTGAAGGCGATAGCCTCTTTCCTGGCGCCTTATATAGCGATGTGGGGTGCGACGGCGGTGATACCTTCGGCGGGTCTGGGCTGGAAGGTGCTGTTTCCGGTGTATGCCGTAGTCGGCATCGTAGCGATTCTGGCTCTTGCCTTTACTCCTATTCATGAGGAGCCAGTGGCGAAAGGCTCGACGTTTATCGAGTGCTTCAAGCTGTTAGGCAAGCCGTTTGTGCTGCTGTGTTTTTTGGGCATCATGTGCCATGTGGGCATTGATGTAGGCACGAACACGACTGCGCCTAAGATACTGATGGAGCGCTTGGGTATGGACCTTGCGTCAGCCGGTTTTGCGACCTCGCTGTATTTCATCTTCCGTACGATAGGCTGTCTGAGCGGTTCGGCGATACTGCGGCTGATACCGGAGAAGGTGTTCTTCGCGATATCGGTCATGATGATAGTAGCGGCGATGATACTGCTGGCGGCAGGAAGTTCGCAGTGGGTGCTGTACACGGGCATCGCACTGGTGGGCTTCGGCAACAGTAACGTGTTCTCCATCTGCTTTGCGCAGGCTCTGAACCATGACCCCGAGCACAAGAACGAAATCTCCGGTCTGATGATAATGGGTCTGTTCGGCGGCACGATATTCCCGCTCTGTATGGGCTTCATGTCGGACCTGGCGGGTACGCTCGGCGCGGTGCTCGTCATGGCCGTCGGTGCAGCCTACCTCACATTCTTCACCCTTAAAATCAAGAAACAATGAACAAATACGTAATAGGAATAGGGGAGGCGCTGTTCGACTGTCTCCCTGAAGGGCGCAAACTGGGCGGCGCTCCGGCAAACTTTGCTTATCATGTCTCGCAGTTCGGGCTGAACGGTTGTGCGATATCGGCCATCGGCAAGGATGAACTGGGCGAAGAGATTGTTGAGAAATTCAATGCGGTGCACCTGAACCATGTGCTACCCGTTGTGGAGCAGCCGACCGGCACGGTGAAGGTGACGTTAGACGGCAAGGGCGTGCCCCAATATGAGATATGCCTCGGCGTGGCCTGGGACAACATTCCGCTGACGGACGAGATGGTAGAGATAGCCCGCAACGCGCAGGCGGTATGCTTCGGTTCGCTTGCACAGCGGTCGGAGCGGAGCCGGGCCACGATTCAGGCCTTCCTGAACGCCACGCCCAAGGACGCTCTGCGGGTGTTTGATATCAATCTGCGGCAGTCGTGGTACACGGCAGAGGTGATAGCCGAGTCGCTGCAACGGGCGAACATCCTGAAGATAAACGACGAGGAACTGGATGTAGTGGCAACGATGCTGTTGGGCGAGTCCACGATACCCGGACAGCTGATAGCGGAAGATGCGGCCAAGACGCGTCGTGTATGCCGCGAGCTGATAAGCCGTTATGACCTTGAGATGCTGATACTGACTTGCGGAGCCATCGGGTCGTATGTGTTCACCCTCGAGGAGGAGAGCTATATCGCCACTCCGAAGGTGAAGGTGGCGGACACCGTGGGTGCCGGCGACAGCTTCACGGTGACTTTCGTGGTCCAACTGCTGTCGGGCAAAGCGATCAGGGAAGCACACCGGAAGGCGGTGGCGGTATCGGCGTTCGTATGCACGCAGAACGGTGCGATGCCTGTCCTGCCGGAGGAGCTGAAATAGAAGGCGAAAGCCATGACAGAGACACCGCCCCCTCAGAGATGAGGCGGGCGGTTCTGTTATGCAGGAAGGGCATCAGGAGGCGGCGGGAAAAGGGTGAGAGCCATACTCTTGCGGGTGTGAGACGCGCTGGCGGGACGTCTTTACGGGACGGGCGGATATGAGAGGGTCCGCCTATTATGATTGGATATTGATGCGTTTGCACGGCGTGATTTGCCGGTATCAGTAAGTTTTGGTATCTTTGCAGCGGATTTAGACGATGTTGATGCGGGAGCAGAGGTGCGGCACGGCCGAATCTGCGGTTGTTAACGTCAGTCAGATTACAGAACCGATAACTAACAAAAAAGGACAGCCTATGGGCTAAGACACGAAAAGAGGGACCGCTACGCAAGCGGACACGGTTCAACGACATAATTAGATCAGCGTTTTTGCGTAATACTTGCAGCTCGAAAAATAACTGGACACTATTTTAAGAGGACGCAGATATTATTATCTGTATTGTCAAAGACGAGGAATACGACGAGGATGCTCGTGCATAGGCACGGGTTTTCATCGTGAGTGTTTGTCTTCAGGTTTCAGTCCGGTTACTATATTTCCCGAGTTGCGGATATTCGTTGAACGACGAAGTCCGCTTTTTTTTGTCGGGAGTGCGATAGAACAAAGGGGGCTAATGCAAGACAAATATGCAATGGGAGATACGTTCTATTGGAAAAATTTGTTGTACCATTTAGCGTTAAAATGATATGGATAAAATAAGGCGTTTTTTTGAGTGTTTTGTTCCAATAACTGCATGTAATTTGAGATGCGATTATTGTTATGTAATCCAAGAGAAACGGAAACTCGGGCAAGTAGCCGGATTTACGTATTCTCCGGAACACATTGCTATGGCATTGTCCAAAGAACGCTTGGGAGGTGTGTGCTATTTCAGCATTTGCGGCGCAGGAGAAACTCTGATGATGCCTGGACTATCGGAGGTAGTTGCGGCATTGTTGCAAGAGGGGCACTATGTAAATATAACAACAAACGGAACTTTTACCTCCGGTTTTCGTAAGTTGCTGAATATCATTACCACTCCCGCCGTTTGCCAAGGAAGTCCGGTAGCGATACCGTCTGCAGTTACCGGAACAAATCCATTATCAAATCATCTTCATTTCGCTTTTTCTCTCCATTTTCTGGAATTGGAGAGAAAGGGTCTGTTAGGGCGTTTTGCCGAGAATGTTAATAGCATTCGAGTGGCAGGATGCTCTTTTGTTATTCAGATGAATTTGTATGACGGTTATGCGGAGAGGCTGGACGAAATAAAACGCTATTGTATGGATAATTTCGGTGCTTATCCACAGTTGGCGGCAACACGATTGGAATTGGGGAACCGAATAGAGTTACATACCCGGCATACAGAGAAAGAATATCGGGATATGGGCGGAACATTCAACTCTCCATTGTTTGATTTTACGATGCGTAACTTCAATGTAAGGCGCCATGAGTTTTGTTATGCGGGGGATTGGAGTGCGTGTCTTGAACTGACAGGAGGGTGGATGAAAAAATGTTATGGGGACAGGAAGGCGGTAAACATATATGATGATATTGACAAACCGATACCATTTGAGGCATTCGGGAGTCATTGCAGGAGTCTGTATTGTGTCAATTCCAGCCACTTCCTGTCATTGGGTGTTATTCCTGAACTATATAGAGATGTCAGTTATGCGGGATTGCGGAACAGGGAAGAGGCGCATTGGTATAATGATGAAATGAGAGAGTTTCTTTCCGGGAAATTGGTTGAGACAAATAGTCTGTATCCTGTGTGGAGAAGAATGTGGATTGATATAAAAGAGCCTTTCAGACTTTATGGGACAAGATTGCGGAACAAGATAAAACGTATGTTGAAGAAATGATAATATCTCAAAAAACAATAGAGCGCCAAACGAAGATATTACGGGCCTTCATAAGGGATGAGGTGACCGATGATTATGTATATCTGGATGTTCCTGCTTATTTGAATATCGGTGATTTCTTGATAGCAATGGGAGCTTTCCGTCTGTTGGACGAGTTGCCATATAAATGCAGGTACAAGTCAACCTTTGCAAACTATAATCCATCGCATGTGCCAGACAATTGCATCATATTAATGCAGGGCGGAGGCAACTTCGGGGATTTGTATCCAGGGGCTAATTGGTACAGGAATGAAATAGTAAAGACATTCCCGAACCATAAGATAATTTTTCTTCCGCAAACGATTACCTATAAGGACACTTCTCTTGCAAAAGAAGATGCTGAGATCTTAAGCAAGCACAATAATCTTTTGATTTGTGCAAGGGACAGCGTATCTTATGCGTTTCTGCAAAGATATTTTCCCAAAACAGGCATTGCTTGCTGCCGGACACAGCATTAGGTTTGTATCAGGTGCTTCCACAGCAGAATATAATCAGAAACAAGGCGCTCTTAATGCAACGGAGAGATGAAGAACGAGTTGAAGACTGGGACGTACAGGGGTTAGTAAAAGACTGGGATACGATACTGGAGGATATACATCTTAACAGGATTTATTGGGTAGCACGTGTATTGAGAAAATTGCAGAAGGCAGGCTGTTCTGTCGGCGGGCTTGTCGAGTTTTGTTCCAATTGGTATTTGATGAATGTGATATACCCTTATATCCAAAGAAACGTACCAAAATATTTCCTGAAGTTTGACAAAGTATATTCTACACGTTTGCATGGATTGATATTGTGCATGCTGCTTCATCTGGACTGCGAGTGGAAAGACACAAAATACGGGAAGTTGTCCGGATATTATAATACGTGGATAAACAGTGTCCACCCATTACCTGCAAAATGAGGGCGGGCGAGAGAATGTACTATCCATGCACAGAAATTAAAATGACTACCCGTAACGGGCTGTCGGCCAAAGGGATCTTTGACATATTGAATTTACCGCGAGATTATTGTCTGACGATTTTATTCAGCGGATTTGATACTTATTTGTGCTTTTGCCGCTGAATAAGGAACAAAACATAATGAATACTTTAGGAACGGGAAGTGCTGTTAGACGACCTTTTTGAGTAGAAGAGATTACATTGCGCCTATCCAATCAAGCGGTAAATCCAATATGCGGTTTACCGCTTTTTTTAGGCGGTGGACTATTCAATGCAGATAAAATGAAAAGATGATATGAGGCAACCAATCCACATCGTGATGACGCCGACGCGCAATGAGGCGTGGGTGATACGGGCATTTCTGGAATCGACTACACGCTGGGCGGATTATGTGATTATCTGCGACCAGTTCTCAACAGACGGGACGCGGGAGATTGTCAAAAACCTCTCCCCGGCCCTCCCCTCAAAGGAGGGAGAAATAGTGCGTAAATACAACAAGGCCATAGTTCTTCTGATTGACAATCCCAGCACGGAGTTCAATGAGGCGGAGCGGCAGCGGGTCTTAGTGGCGAAAGCGCGCGAAGTGGCGGCCGGACGGGATACGCTTCTCTGGGGATTGGATGCGGACGAGATATTAGCCGCCAATGCCTTTGAGACGGATGACTGGCAACGCATCCTGCACTCCAAGCCGGGGGCGGTGTTCTGGTTTGAGTGGGCACAGCTGACGCACGACAAGCAACACTACTACAATCCGCAGGCATTCTATCCGTGGTTGTTCCATGATGACGGCGTGGAACCGCACGGTAATTATGTGCGGCAGATGCATTCCATGCGCATCCCGTATCCATTGGACGAGCACGACATGTCGTATGTGAAAGATTTCCGTGTGTTGCACCTCGGACCGGCTCCGCTGAACCGTGTGCGGGCCAAAGAGCGTTTCTATATGTTCGTGGACTGGCAGGTGAACCATCGTCCGCCGTATTCGTTAGGACGGAGTTATATCGGAAGCAATGCGTATCCGAAGGAGCTGACGGACTTGCCGGAGGAATGGATTTACAGGAAGGAGAAGGACGGTTGGGAACTGTGGGAGCATGTGGAATTGGACGAGGAGCATTGCTGGATGGATGACTATATCTACGAGCGGCTTGACAAATACCCGATGCGCACATTGGCCAAGCTGCAGATATGGGCCCCCGAGTTTCTGGCCTATTACCATATCCGGGACCCGCGTCCGTGGTATGTACGTCTGGTGCACCGCTATATAGAGGTGACGCAGCCTCATAAACAGCATCTTCTTGTCCGCGCAATCGACAAGTTTTTGCGCAAGTGGGTTAAGCGGTAAGCTGTCAAACAAGATGTTCGGATATACCCAAAGAATGGTCGCTGACATCCGGTTCTGGTGCAAGGAAATCAGGATTCGCGCAAAAGAGGATGCGGCATGGGAGCGCATAGAAGAGGAAATCGTTGCGGGGCAGAGGCCTCTGACAAGTGGTTACGGCTACTATCGGACAATGAAGCGCAACCGCGACGAGCGGCTTCGCCGGCACAAGGAACGACGTGACGCTATCCGTTAGTAGCAGCGGCTTGCGGAGAGGACGGGGCGGCGGCGCGGCGCTCGCGGACGATGAGGAGGGCTTCGTCGCGCAGGGAAGCGGGGAGAGCGATGTTGCGAAGGTAGAGCGAACGGCACCAACCGGCGACGTCGTCTTCGCGCAGGGAATAGAAGACATCGCTGAACATGGCCGTCTCCGTTTCGTCGAATTCATCGGGATTTTTGCCGGCCAAAGCATCCAACTCATAGTCGTCGTAATAGACAATTTCCGGCTTTGAAGAGAGAAGGGTCTCGCGCTCGCAGACCAGATGCTCGCCACAGCATCCTTCGGGACGCTGCGGGGCGGCTGAAGCGGCAGGCTTCCCCTGGCGGGTTTGCTGCTGCCTCGCCCGTTTGCGCTCACGCCATTCTATGGCGGCGACAATGAGCAATGCTAACAAAAGGAAGATGACAAGCGGTGTCCACATGGGGAAGGAAGAATTAGGGAAATGACAAATGCCCCCGATCGGGTTACTCGACATCGTCTTCTTCGATGCGGAGGTTTTCCATGATGTATTGCTGACGCTCGGGCGTGTTTTTGCCCATGTAGTATTCCAGCAGGTCGCTGACGGCATCTTCTTTGCGGAGAGTGACCTGGTCGAGGCGTATGCCTTTCCCGATGAAACCCTTGAATTCATCGGGAGAAATCTCGCCCAGACCTTTGAAGCGCGTTATCTCGGGATTGGGGCGGAGGGCGTCGATGGCCTGCAGTCGCTCCTCCTCGCTGTAGCAGTAGCGAATCTCGCGTTTGTTCTTGACGCGGAAGAGGGGCGTCTGGAGGATATAGACGTGCCCTTTCTTGACGAGGTCGGGGAAGAACTGGAGGAAGAAGGTGAGCATGAGCAGGCGTATGTGCATGCCGTCCACATCGGCATCGGTGGCGATGATGACTTTGTTGTAGCGGAGGTTGTCGAGTCCGTCTTCGATATTGAGTGCGGACTGTAGGCAGAAGAACTCTTCGTTCTCATAGACGATTTCCTTGGTGAGTCCGAAGGTGTTCTTGGGTTTTCCGCGCAGAGAGAAGACAGCTTGCGTATTGACGTCGCGGCTCTTGGTGATGGAGCCGGATGCGGAGAGTCCCTCGGTGATGAAGATGGAGCTGAGGTCGCGGAGGTCTTCGTCGGAGTCTTTGGAAGCGAAGACCGGTTTGGGGTCGGAGAAATGGACGCGGCAGTCGCGCAGTTTGGGGTTGTTGAGGTTGTTCTTTTTGGCCCTTTCGCGTGCAATCTTGGTGACGCCCTGAATGGCTTTGCGCTCGCGCTCGGAGTCCTGTATCTTCTGGAGCATCACCTCGGTGACAGCGGGGTGTTTGTGCAGGTAGTTGTCGAGTTCGTGGGCTATGAAGTCGTTGACAAATTTGTTGACGGAGATGCTGCCTTCCTGCGGCGAGATGTCGCGCGAACCGAGTTTGGTTTTGGTCTGGCTCTCGAAGACGGGTTCTTCGACATTGACAGCGATGGCTCCGACGATGCCGTTGCGTATGTCGGAGAGCTCGAAGTCTTTGCCATAGAAGGCCTTGATGGTTCGTCCGAGGGCTTCGCGGAAAGCGGCCTGATGGGTGCCTCCCTGGACGGTGTATTGCCCGTTGACGAAGGAGTAGTATTCCTCGCCGGTCTGGTCGGCATGTGTGAGTGCGACTTCAATATCGTCGCCTTTAAGATGGATGACGGGGTAGAGCGGGTCGGCCGTCATGCGCTCGGCAAGGAGGTCGAAGAGGCCGTTGCGCGAGAGGAAGCGGTGGCCGTTGTAGTTGAGGGTGAGACCGGTGTTGAGATAGGCGTAGTTACGCATCATGGTCTCGATGGTCTCGTCGCGGAAGCAGTAGTTTTCGAAGAGTCCGCGCGAGTAGTCGGGTTCGAACTCGATGAGTGTGCCGGTATTGCTGCCGGGAGCGGGTGTGATGCCGGTGTCGGCGGTGAGTTTTCCCTGACGGAACTCGACGCGCCGCGTAAGTCCGTCGCGGAAAGCTTGTGCAGCGAATTTCCAAGAGAGGGCGTTGACGGCTTTGAGTCCGACACCGTTGAGCCCGACGGACTTCTTGAATGCCTTGGAGTCGTATTTGGCACCGGTATTGAGGAGCGAGACGACATCGACAAGCACTTCGAGGGGTATGCCGCGTCCGTAGTCGCGCACGGCGACGCGTCCGTCAGCAACCGTGACATCAATGACCTTGCCGGCGTTCATGCGGAACTCGTCGATGGAGTTGTCCACCGTTTCTTTGATGAGTACGTAGATGCCGTCGTCGGCGTGTGCGCCGTCGCCGAGTTTGCCGATATACATACCGGGGCGGAGACGGATATGCTCGACATCGTCGAGATGGCGTACGTTTTCTTTGGTGTATTCCGCGGTTTGCGGAACGAGGAGGTCTTCAGCCATGTGATGCAGGGTTATTGGGTGCAAAATTACAACAAAAAACCGAGAGCGGCAAGCATAAAGAAAAAAGAAGAGGCGGACCATTGCCCGTCTCTTCTTGCGCTCCCTCTAGGACTTGAACCTAGGACCCCCTGATTAACAGTCAGATGCTCTAACCGACTGAGCTAAGGAAGCATTGTATGACTGCTCTCTCTCGAAAGCGGTTGCAAAAGTACAGCAAATTTTTCAATTGGCCAAACATTTCTTCCAAAAAAATGTTGTATCTTTGCAGAAAAATACAAATCTAACAATATGAAAAAAGTCCTTGGTTTAGGCAATGCACTGACAGACATTCTTTTACAGGTGTCGGAGGATGACCTGCGCGAATTGGGTTTCCCGAAGGGGAGTATGAATTTGATAGATTTTGACACGGCACTGAGCATTCAGAACCGCTTTTTGAGTGTAAGGAAGACGATGGTGGCCGGCGGCAGTGCATCGAACACCATCAACGGCATAGCCTCGTTAGGCGGCAAGGCAGCCTTCTTCGGCAAGTTGGGGAACGATGAGGTGGGTGAGTTTTACCGTGCGGACTTGGAGAAGAACGGCGTGCAGCCGATTCTGCTGCCGTCATCGCTTATGTCGGGCTGCTGCACAGTGCTGATTACGCCTGACGGCGAGCGGACGTTCTGCACGTATTTGGGCGCAAGTGCGGACCTGTGTGCAGATGACATCCGGCCGGAGAATTTCTTAGGCTACGACATCTTCCACATAGAGGGCTATATGGTGCAGAATCACGAGTTGATAGAGAAGGCCATCCGTTTGGCTAACGAAGCGGGGCTGAAGATAAGCATCGACCTTGCGAGCTACAACGTAGTGAACGAGAACCGGGAGTTTTTAGAGAATCTGGTGACGCAATATGTGGATATTGTGTTTGCGAACGAAGACGAGAGCTATGCTTATACGCATCTGCAGCCGGAAGAGGCAGTGGAGCAGATAGCATCGCAATGTGACATAGCCGTGGTGAAGGTAGGCCGGAAAGGCTCGTACGTGCAGCGCGGGCGCGAACGCTACCATGTAGGTGCAATCACTTCGCAGTGTTTAGACTCGACAGGTGCGGGCGACTTGTATGCCGCCGGTTTTCTGCACGGGTTGAGCGACGGTTTTGACATCCGTCGTTGCGCAGAAATAGGGACGCTGGCCGCCGGCCGTGTAGTGGAGATAGTGGGAACAAAACTGCCGGACGAGACATGGGAAGAGATACGGCGCTTGTGCGCTTTGTACCGCGGGTTTATGATGAACACGAACTTCAACTGACAAAAAAAGCAATACATAATGAAACAGATTCTTCAGGGATTGTATATCCTATATCAGTGGCTGATAGCGCTGCCGGCGTTTGCGTGCATCACGCTGTTTACGGCCATCACGACAATTATTTTCCAGCATTGGCGCAACAAGGAATGGCTGCACCGGATTCAGCAGTACTGGTCGCGCAGCTTCTTCTGGCTGCTGTTCATGGACGTGAAAGTGAGCGGCATAGAGAATATCGACCGCCACACGTCGTACGTGTTCGTATGCAACCACCAGTCAATGGCCGACGTGTTTGCGGTGTACGGTTGGCTGCCGGTCATCTTCAAATGGATTATGAAGAAAGAGCTGCGCAAGATACCGTTTGTGGGGACAGCCTGTGCGGCGGCGGGACATATCTATATCGACCGCGGCCACTCGAAGGCGGCCGTGCAGACGATGAAAGATGCGGAGCGAGTGCTTCATGACGGTGTGTGCGTGGTTGTGTTCCCGGAAGGGACGCGGACGCGTGACGGCGAGGTGGGTCGCTTCAAGCGGGGGGCCTTTGCGATAGCCAAAGACCTGAACCTGCCTGTTGTCCCGCTCTCGCTGACGGGTTGCTTCGAGCTTATGCCGAAGGGCCGCTACTACGCACATCGCGTAAAGGTGAGGATGCACATCGGCAAGCCGACGGATTACGCCTCCGTGCCGGAAGAAGAGCAGGCCGAGGCCATTGCCGCCATCCGCCAGGCCGTGATAGACGGTATGGGGATAGTGAAGAGCGAATAGTGAAAAGCGAAAAGTGAAGAGCGAATAGATAACAGAAAAACTTGTTATGTCGAAACATATCATTTACCAGTTGCTGCCGCGCACCTTTGCGAACTACAACGAGACGCGCAAGCACAACGGCAGCATCGCCGAGAACGGTTGCGGGAAACTGAACGGCATCACCACCAAGGCCTTGCGCGAGATACGGGCGCTCGGGGCAACCCACGTGTGGTACACGGGCGTGATAGAGCATGCCACATGCACCGACTACAGCGCATACGGTATCCGTCAGGACAATCCGCTGATTGTGAAAGGACGCGCCGGTTCGCCCTACGCCGTCAAAGACTATTATGACATTGACCCTGACCTGGCGGAAGACGTGCCTCACCGGATGGAGGAGTTTGAAGCGCTGGTGAAACGCACCCACAAGGCCGGCCTGTTAGTCGTGTTGGATTTCGTAGCCAATCATGTGGCGCGACAGTATCATAGCGATGCCAAACCTGCGGGCGTGCGCGACCTGGGTGAGGACGACCATCCCGAGTGGGCCTTCTCGCCGCTGAACAACTTCTACTATCTGCCTGGTCAGGCCTTCCGCACGCCGGAGCGCACGGACATTGACAGCACGGAGGCGTATGAGGAGATGCCTGCCAAGGTGACGGGCAACGACTGCTTTACGGCTGCGCCCGGGCGGGACGACTGGTATGAGACGGTGAAGTTGAACTACGGC
Source organism: Paludibacteraceae bacterium (assembly GCA_017464025.1). GTDB lineage: Bacteria > Bacteroidota > Bacteroidia > Bacteroidales > Paludibacteraceae > Colicola. The sequence goes on from JAFUEI010000032.1 coordinate 21,514, forward strand.
GTCTTCTATCAGGGCGGCATGGAGAAGCAGTTCAACCCGCTACCCGACACATGGCTGAAGATGCGGGATATCCTGCTGTTCTGGTGCCGCAAGGGAATAGATGCTTTCCGCTGCGACATGGCGCACATGGTGCCTGTGGAATTCTGGGGATGGGTGACGCGCGAGGTGCGTGAGCAGTTCCCGTACGTAGAGTTCATTGCCGAGATATACGACCCGGGTCTGTACAGAAGTTACCTGTATGAAGGGGGCTTCGACTACCTGTATGACAAAACAGGGATGTACGACTATCTGCGGGGTGTGAGCTCCAAAGACTGGGAGGCGCAGGGAATCACGCGGCAATGGCAGAACGTGGAGGACATCCGCTCGCGGATGCTGTATTTCTTGGAGAACCACGACGAGCAGCGTATTGCCTCGGGCTTCTTCTGCGGCCGCGGTGCGAGTGCGGAGCCGGCGATGGTGGTGGCTGCCTGTCTGGGTAACAACCCGCTGCTGATATACGCCGGTCAGGAGACGGGGGAGCGCGGCATGGACATGGAAGGCTTCTCGGGCATGGACGGCCGCACGACGATATTCGACTATTGGGGTGTAAGTTCGCTGCAGGCCTGGGCCAACGGCGGCAAGTTCGATGGTCAGCGGCTGACGGGGGAGCAGCGTGAACTGCGCGACTGGTACAAGCGTCTGCTGAACCTCACGCAGACCGAGCCGGCGCTGCGCGAGGGACTGATGTTTGACCTGATGTATGTGCAGGGGCCCGATTTCAACCGCTGGCGGCACTACGCCTTTCTGCGCAAAGAGGGTGACGAGACGCTGCTGATACTGGCGAACTTCGATGCCCGTGAGGAGACGATGCGGGTGGTGATTCCGCCTGCGGCCTTCGCCTATCTGGAAATGGAGCCGCAAGAACGTGTGGAGCTGACAGACTTGCTGGGCGGCGGCAGCTACGGCACGATGCCGCTCAAGCCGGATGTGGCGCTGCACATAGACGTGCCGGCCTGGAAAGGCATGATACTGAAGATAAACTGACGAATTATGAAAGCATTGTTTCAACTCATCCGCTGGCAGAACCTGCTGATGACAGCCCTCGTGGTGTGGCTGATGGAGAAGATGGTGGCCGCACCGCTGATGGACAAGGCGTTGTTCGGCGAACAGCTGCCCGGCTGGGTGTTTTATCTGCTGATGCTTGCCGTAGTGTTTGTGGCGGCAGGCGGTTATGCCATCAACGATTATTTCGACGTGAAGATAGACAGCATCAACCGGCCTGACCGACTGATTGTGACGCGCGAACTGAGCAAACAGCAGGCGATGCTGGTGCACCAGCTGATGACGGGCACGGGTGTGGCACTTGGTCTGATAACGGCGGTGTGGTTGCGCAGCTGGAGTGTCGGGCTCGTATTCGTATTGGTGCCGGGTCTGCTTTGGTTTTATTCGTCGGCTTACAAACGGCAATTTGTGGTGGGCAACCTCATCGTTTCGTTGTGTGCCGGCATGGTGCCGTTGTTGGTGGCGATGGCGAATACGGCGGTGCTGAACAAACGCTATGGCAGTGATGTCATGCAGTATTCCGGCCTGCCGCACGACCTCTATGTCTGGATTGGCGGCTTCGCATTCTTCGCATTCCTGACAACGCTTGTACGGGAGATACTGAAAGATTTGCAGGACCAGACGGGTGACCGCGAGCTGGAGTGCCACACGCTGCCGGTACTGTTAGGCGAGACGTGGACGAAGGTGATACTGACGGTGCTGATAGGTCTGCTGGCGGGCAGCGCATGCTATGCGGTGCTTCGGCTGATGCCCTTCGGGCATACATGGAGCAGTATGCCGGTGCGCTATCTGACATTCGGTCTGTTAGTGCCGCTGGTTTGCGAACTGTATCTGTTGTGGTCGGCACGGATACCGTCGGACTATCGTTTCGCCCAAGGGCTGATGAAGTTCATCATGCTGCTTGGCGTATTGTTTTCCATTGTGATAAAGGTGCAGTTATGAATCTGTTGTTAGGCAGTCAGTCGCCCCGGCGCCGCGAGCTGCTGGCGGGATTGGGTGTGTCGTTTCAGACGGTGCGTATTGACAGTGACGAGGCATGGCCGCACACACTGCAGGGCGGTGAGATAGTGCGCTATATCGCCCGCGAGAAGGCGGAGGCCTACCGCTCGCAGCTGACGGCAGAGGACCTGCTGCTGACGGCAGACACCATCGTGTGGGTGGACGGTCAGGTGCTGGGCAAGCCTCATGATGAGGCTGATGCCTGCCGGATGCTGGGCTTGCTGTCGGGCCGGACACATCAGGTGTTCACGGGCGTGTGTCTTACCACGACGGAGCGTCAGGAGGCATTCTACGACACTACAGATGTGTGTTTCCGGCCGTTAGAGGAGGCGGAGATTGCTTATTATGTGAGCCGCTACCGTCCGTTGGACAAAGCCGGAGCATACGGCATACAGGAGTGGATAGGCTACACCGGCTGCACATCGCTGCAGGGCTCTTATTTCAACGTGATGGGTCTGCCGACACACCGTGTGGCGGAAGCGCTGCGGCGTTTCGGCATCAGCGTGCCATAGGGAAACACGCGATGGCGGAGCATATCCGCGGTAAGGAATTCTGCTTTTCTTTAGATTGATAGTCAGCCGTTTCCTGCTTTTTCCATAAAATGATTTCCATATTATGGAAAAAAGTGATACCTTTGCAGGCAAAAACAAAATATCAGGGTGTTATGGCTACGAAATCAATCAATCCGTTTGTTACGACAGGCTATGCAGGGCCAGAGTATTTCTGCGACAGGGAGCAGGAAACAGCCGACCTTATCCGATTGTTGACCAACGGAAACAATGTGGCACTTGTTTCTCCGCGACGATATGGTAAGACCGATTTGATACGGCATTGTTTTGCTCAACCGGAGATAGCGGAAAAGTATTATACATTCATTGTGGACATATACTCCACCAAGTCGGTGGCGGATATGGTTGTCCGCTTGGGGACTACCATACTGGATACTTTGAAACCGCGCGGCAAGCAAGTGTGGGAGCGTTTTTTGTCAGTGCTTTCCTCTGTTCGTACAGGAATCAGTTTTGATATGTCAGGCATGCCGTCGTGGACAATGAGTGTGGGTGAAATATCCGCCCCTTCCGTTACCCTGCAAGAAATATTTTCCTACCTTGCCACTGCCGACAGACCGTGTATTGTGGCCATAGACGAGTTTCAGCAGATTACCAATTACGCAGATGACAACATAGAAGCCGCCTTGCGTACAGAAGTGCAGTATTGCCGGAATGCCAGATTTGTGTTCTCGGGTTCACAACGCCATCTGATGGGTCAGATGTTCACTTCTCCTGCACGGCCTTTCTATCAGAGTGTATCACTATATAGTTTGCCATTGCTGCCGGAAGAGAAGTATGCCGCTTTCTGCATCCGGCTGTTTGAGCAGGGGGGCAGGCAGCTGGCGGCATCGGTGCCTCATCTGCTGTATCAGCGTTTTGAAGGCATTACCTATTATATGCAGCGCGTAATGAACGAGTTGTTCTCGCTTACCGACAAAGGTGAAAGTTGCGGAGAAGCCGATATAGACATAGCCCTCAGGAATATCATTGCCAATTCGGCTTTCATATATGAGGATCTGATGTATCAATTGCCTCGAAAGCAGTCGGAGATACTGCGTGCGATAGCAGAAGAGGGCAATGCACAAAATCTTACTTCCGGCAAGTTTGTGAAAAAGCACGGTTTGGTATCCCCGAGTTCCGTAAAATCAGCTGTTCCGGCACTTCTTGAAAAGGGGCTGCTGACAAACGAGCGGGGTGTGTATCGGCTTTACGACAAGTTCTTCGAACTGTGGCTGACGGGGAAATAGCCCGTCTGCAGGTCAGTTTTCGTCCCACCACCATCCTCCGCCCGGGGTGCGCATGATGTTGGCGGGGTCGGTGTCGCGGAAATAGAGGAGCGTCTGCTCTCCCTCCCAGCGGAAGCGGTAAACGGTAACCTGATGGAAGCTGCCGTCGTAGCCGCCGATGCAGGTGTAGTAGGTGTGGCCTTCCTGGAAGACGGTGGGCGAGTCCAGGCCGTCGTTGCGGATAGCCTTTACGCCGTAGAAGACATCGGCTTGTTCGGAGAAGATAAACTGGTCGAGTATCCAGATATAGAAGTAGGCCTGCACAGGACTTTCCTCATCCAGTTCAAGCGCCTCGGCAGTGAGTTCCAGACTGTCGCACGTGGTGGCCACATAGGGGAAGCGTGTGAGGATGTTGCCTGCCGAATCAAGGGGATAGATATAATCCCATTCACCGGTGACGCGGTAGTCGAAATGGACATCCACCACGCTGCTGGAATCGGTCTTGACGCTGACGAGGTTGAGGCGCCCGATGGGGGCGAGGGTCTTGGGATTGACAGAGAAAGCGTAAATCCAGTAGTCGGTTTCGGGCAGCAGGCCGGTGAATACGTGGTTGACGGCACCGTATTGCAGGCTGTGGCTGGCAAAGTCGGCCACGTTGAATACTCCTTCTTTGAGGACGCGGTTGCGCCATGCGATGTAGTTGAGGTTGACGGAGTCGATGGCGAGCGTCATAAACTGCTTTTGGTGGAGCATAGGGTCGTAGTCATCGCGGGCTTCTTCGATAGCGATGAGATAGTAGGCTTCGCGGTCGGTAGAAAAACTACATTCCACAAAACCGGCGGAGATGGTGCGGACCTCCATGCGGATATTGATATCTCCGTCGGACCAGACGGCTTCGGGCCGGCATCCTGCGAGCAGGAGCAGGGCGGAGAGCAGGGGTATGATGCAGTGCTTATTCATATTTCTTTATTTCCTCTTCTTCTTGCTGCAGCAGCGTCTGCACGGAATAGATAAACCTCAGGCAGGTCATCACATGCCCGCCGTAGTGGCCGAAGTTATACATGATGTTGGCGTCTTTCCATTTTGACTTGGCATTGGTGGCATTGGTGTAGGGCACGGTCTCGTCATCCATGGAGTGCATGATATAGATGCTGGCTTTGGGCACCCAGTTGTAAGCGGTGATGGAATTGGCCGTCATGGCTTTGTATAGTTCGGCCACGTTGTCCGAGGTTTGGTCCATCGCCTCGGGTGTGAGCAGTTCGTGGGTGACGCGTGTGTTGATGAAGCGGTTGATCTGGGCGGAGGTGAAACGCTTGCTGTTCACCCACTGGTCCATCCGCTGACAGAGCCATTCCTGCATGAGGTCTTCCATGCGGATGTTTAGTTTGTTGCCTTTTATCATGCCTTGCAGCACAAGGGGCACGGCCACGGGATAGCTGGCCGTGTCGGTATTGACAAAGCGTTCGTAGGTGGCTTTCACGTCGTAGGGCCCTCCTCCTGCGAATACGCGGTGTATCTGCACGCGCTCGGGGTCTTCGGGATGGCTGTATTCGTTTTCTATAAGGTATTCAACGGCCATGGTAGTAGCCCCTCCCTGGCTGTAGCCCATCAGGTAGATGTCATCGTTTTCGGGCTCCATACCGGCTTTCTTCAGCCAGGGCCTGACGGCGAGATACATATCCAGCACATTGCGTGCGGTCTGGTCCATGACGAGGTAGGGATGCACTTCTCCGGCCGAAACGCCGTAGCCCATATAGTCGGGTATGACGAGCCCGTAGCCCAGTTTGACAAGCACGCCCTCGAGCGAGAAGCAGTTGCTGGGTGCTTCCTGATTGCTGCAGACGGTGTAGTGGCTGACCAGTATCATGCGTTTGGGGCGTCTTCCTTTTGGGAGCATCACTTTGCCGGAGAGCGTCACTTCCTCCCAGTCGGCGGTATAGCTCTTGTAGGTGCCCACAATCTCAAGGACGCGGTTCTGGTTGCCGTATTTGAGCAGTTGCTGGACGATGTTGACGGCGGTGGTGCTGCTGGTGCGGCGCGGTGCGCCTGCCGATGCGGCAGCGTCGTCTTCGCCGTTCCATGCGGTCACCGGCGTGCCGTCAGGCAGGTAGCAGTCGGCGGGCAGGCCCTCGGAGAGGTCGGTCTCCTGCGTGCCGGTGACATGGAAGGCCATGTCGTCGTCTGCGATGGCGGAGAAGTCAACATACTCTTCGGTGGCAAAGCGGCATCCGGCCAGCAATGCCGGAAGCAGCAGAAGGAGGAGATGGTGTTTTGTTCGGGTCATGTTTGCTCGGGTCATGTTCGTTCTCGTTTTTCGGTCGGGAAGGAGGCATTACAGTCTCACTCCGATGCCTACACTGATGATGCGTGAGGAAGCCATAAAGATGGCGTTTGCGTTTTTGAGCGAATAGAGTCCGCCGAGGTCCACGCTCCAGCACCAGCGCTTCCAGTTGGCGCTGAGGCCGAGTACCGTCACCTGCAGGGCCGCTCCCGCATCGGTATGCTTTCCTTGGGCATTGGTCTCGGTGCCGCCGTTGATGCCGATGCCCAGGCCGAGACCGGAGTAGAGGTTGACATAGGGGTGATGAAAATAGGTGAACCGGATGGTGGACATCAGCACCAGATTGTAGAAGTAGCGGTTGGGTGTGCGGCTCAGTTCGGCTCCCTTGCCGTTGCGCACCACATCGGTCCAGCCCACCTCGCTCATATCCAGCATGCCGCCTGCCGAAAACCAGCCGTTGACGCGGTAGTGGTATTCCGCCCAGAGGTGCTGGTTGTAGCGGTAGTCTTCGTGGCTGGTCTGCTGCCAACTCTCGGGCATCGTGCTGACGGTGTGTGTCGGGTTGTGCCACACAAGGCTTTCGAAGAGCTGGTCGCCCCAGCCGAGTCGCAGCTCATGGCGCAGTTGCATGCGCTGGTCTTTCGTCTCGGCCTGCAGGCAGAGGGTGGTGCAGCATAGGGCAAGCAACAGGATGCCGCGCAGCGTGCGGTGTGTGATGCGGAGCCGGAGTGTGATACTGGGCATGGCGGATAGGAGGGTTGATTTACAGGGTGACGCCGTTTTTGAAGATGGCTATCTCGTGGTAGCCGCTGCGCTCGTTGTTGGTCTCGTTGCCGCTTGCCACGCCGAGCACGAAGTCGATGAAGCGCTTGCAGACCTCTTCCATCGGCTCGCCGTCGGCAATAACGCCTGCGTTGAAGTCGATCCAGTTGGGCTTGTTGCGGTAGAGGTTGCTGTTGGTGGACACTTTCACGGTGGGCACATAGGTGCCGAAGGGTGTGCCGCGTCCGGTGGTGAAGAGCACCATGTGGCAGCCTGCGCTGGCGAGAGCAGTGCTGGCCACGAGGTCGTTGCCGGGTGCGGAGAGCAGGTTCAGTCCTTTCGTCTGCAGGCGCTCGCCGTAGGGCATCACACCGCGTACCAGCGACTTGCCGCATTTCTGGGTGCAGCCGAGCGCCTTGTCTTCCAGTGTGCTGATGCCGCCGGCCTTGTTGCCCGGGGAGGGGTTTTCGCCGACGGGCTCGCCGTGCGAGAGGAAGTAGTCTTTGAAGTCGTTGATGAGGCTGACGGTCTGGTCGAAGAGGTTGCGGTTGGCGCAGCGGTTCATAAGAATGGTCTCCGCACCGAACATTTCGGGCACTTCGGTGAGCACGGTGGTGCCGCCTTGTGCCACTAACCAGTCGGAGAGCATGCCGAGGAGCGGGTTGGCGGTGATGCCGGAGAAGCCGTCGGAGCCGCCGCATTTGAGGCCTACGCGCAGTTCGCTGACAGAGACGGGTTCGCGCTTGTCCTGCTGCATCTGCTGATACAGTTCGCGGGCTATCATGAGTCCTGCTTCCACTTCGTCGCCCTCCACCTTCTGCGACACCATGAAGCGCACGCGGTCGTGGTCGTAGTCGCCGATGAACTGCTCGAAGACGTCAGGCTGGTTGTTCTCGCAGCCCAGACCCACCACGAGGACGGCGCCTGCATTGGGGTGGAGCACCATGTCGCGCAGTATCTTCTTGGTGTTCTCGTGGTCGTCGCCGAGTTGCGAGCAGCCGTAGTTGTGGGGGAAGGCGAAGATATTGGTACCGCCTGTTTCCTGACGCAGACGGCTTGCTATCTTCTCTATTATTCCATTTACACATCCTACGGTGGGGATAATCCAGAACTCGTTGCGGATGCCTACGTCACCGTTTTTGCGGCGGTAGCCAAGGAAGGTGCGCTTCTCGTCAGGGATGTTGAGTACCACGTCCACGGGGTGATACTCATAGGAGAGGAGGCCGGCGAGGTTGGTCTTGATGTTGTGCTCGTTCATCCAGCTGCCGGCTTGTTTGGCTTCGCGGGCATGGCCGATGGGGAAGCCGTATTTGATAATGTTTTCGCCTTCGGCGAGGTCTTTGATGGCAATCTTGTGCCCGGCCGGCACATCTTCCAGGACGGTTATCTGCTTGCCGTCGATGCTGATGACGGCGCCCTTTTGCTGGGGCCGGATGGCGACAACCACGTTGTCGGCGGGATTGATACGGAGAATAGAGGTCATATTGTCGGGTTTATTAAGTTTGTTTGTGTTTTCCGGTTGGTAAGGCGGCGGATGGGTTGTCATCCGAAATGCAAAGGTAAACAAAATTTTCAAATGCGGCAAACCGTTGCAAAGTAGGCGCCTGAAATAACACGTTTATCGGCAATCCGCCTTTGACGGGGGGGGGAGAATACACCGGGTCGGGGCACAGGCCGGAAGGCGGGCGGGAATATACGATTGTTAAGATTCTGCATCGTGGGCAGGGGTGGGCTCTTCCTTCGGCAAGAGTAGGGCAAGCCTTCGGAAAAAAGCCGGCCGGCTCACGGCGGGAAAAATGTACGATTGTTAAGGTCGCCATAACAACAGATGCACCCGCGGGGAGTGCATCTGTTGTGGGTTGCGTGAGGCTGTATCAGAGAATGTCCTTTACTGTCTCAAGCATGCCTTTGGTCTGAATCCGGTTGAGGAAGTCAACCACCATGTCGGTCAGACCGGGGATCTCGTTCAGATTCTGCTTCGACTCTTTCCAGATGATGTCGGTAGCGCCGAGCACGCCTTCGGCCACCTTGCGGGTGTCGCCCGTTGCCCAGAGCTGCTGCAGCAGGTCCATAATCTCCTGCGCGTCGTTGGGCTGGATGGGAGCGCCGTCGGCACGGGTGCCGCCCTTGTAATAGGTGATGATGGCAGCCAGACCCAGCACGAGGCCCTTGGGCAGCTCGCCCTTGCGCTCCAAATAGGTCTTCAGACCCGGCAGGTCGCGCGTCTCGAACTTCGGGAAGGAGTTGAGCATGATGCTGGTAACCTGATGGTCCACATACGGGTTGTTGAAGCGCTCGAGCACGCTCTCGCCGTAGGCGCGGAGTTCGTCCTTTGGCAGGTTGAGGGTCTCAAGCAGCTCGTCGAACATGACCTTGTTGATATACTTGCCGAGCACCTCATGGTTGCAGGCATCGCGCACGATGTTGACGCCGCTGAGGTAGGTGACGGGGCTGAGCACGGTGTGGGGGCCGTTGAGCAGCGTGACCTTGCGCTCGTGGTAGGGCTTCTCGCTCTCGGCGATGAGTACGTTCAGACCGGCTTTGTTGGCGGGGAATTCGGCCTCCAACTCGGCGATGGACATATTCTCGGGTTTCTCGATGACCCAAAGGTGGAAGATTTCGGCTTGAACGACGAGGTTGTCGGCATAACCGATCTTCTCCTGAATCTCGGCAATGTCTTTGCGGGGGAAGCCGGGCACGATGCGGTCCACGAGGGTGGCGCATACGTAGTTGTACTTCTCAAACCACTCCTTGAAGCCGGCGTAGTCGGCACCGAAGTCGTCTTTCCAGAGCTCGATGTACTTGCGGATGCAGTCTTTCAGATGGTGGCCGTTGAGGAAGATGAGTTCGCAAGGCATGAAGATAAGGCCTTTGCGGGGGTCGCCGTTGAAGGTCTTGTAGCGGCGGAAGAGCAGCTGCACGAGTTTGCCCGGATAAGACGAGGCGGGTGCATCGGTGAACTTGCAGGCGGGGTCGAAGGTGATGCCGGCCTCGGTGGTGTTGGAGATGACGAAGCGGATCTCGGGCTGGTCGGCCAGGGCCATGAAGGCGGCATTCTGGCTGTACGGATTCAGCGCGCGGCTGATGACGTCGATACGCTCCAGCGAGTTGACGGCCTCGCCTTTCAGGCGGCCCTGCAGGTTGACGTGATAGAGACAGTCCTGCCCGTTGAGCCACTCGGCCATACCTTTGTCGATAGGCTGAACCACAGCAACGGAGCCGTTGAAGTTGGTCTTGGCATTCATGTTCCATACAATCCAGTCAATAAAGGCGCGCAGGAAGTTGCCTTCGCCGAACTGGATGATTTTCTCGGGGGCCACCGACTTGGGGGCGGTGAGTTTGTTCAATGCTTTTTTCATATCAGTTGATTTTAATTTGAGAACATACTTTGTCACGTTGCAAAGGTACAACCTTTTGGGCGTAAGACAAAGTACTAACTGACATTTTTTGTGGATTATTTTAGGATGTGCGGAATTTGTAGTACCTTTGCAGCCTATGAAACTTGTATTTGCAACCAACAACGGTCACAAATTGGAGGAAGCGCGCGGCATACTGGGCCCGGCCGTGGAAGTGGCGGCCCTGTCGGAAACGGGCTGCCGTGACGACATTCCCGAGACGGCTGGCACGTTAGAAGGCAATTCGCTGATGAAGGCGGAGTATGTATATAGCCGTTACGGGGCTGACTGTTTTGCCGACGACACGGGGTTGGAGGTGGAGGCACTCGGCGGCGCCCCGGGCGTGTATTCGGCACGCTATGCGGGCGAGCCTTCCGATGCGGCCGCCAACCGGCGCAAACTGCTTGGTGCGCTGCAGGGAGCGGCCGACCGCCGTGCCCGCTTCCGCACCGTGGTAACGCTCATACAAGGCGGCAGGGTGCGCCAGGTGGAAGGCATCGTCAGCGGCACTATCGCCACCGAAGAGCGGGGCGACGGCGGCTTCGGCTACGACTGCCTCTTCATTCCCGACGGCTATACGCAGACCTTTGCGCAGCTCGGCGCTGACGTGAAAAACCGCATCTCCCACCGTGCACGTGCCATGCAGGCTCTGGCCCGGCTGCTCGGACAATAACCAGACAGACCCTATCTATAAGCAAGTTTATGAATATGCGCAGACTATACCTCCTGGTGCTGGTGCTGATGCCCGCCCTGACTGTTTTTGCAAGGCTGCCCATGGGCGGCTGGAAGATACATCTGGCCTACACCGATGTCATGCAGGTGGAGCAGGCTCCCGGCAAGGTGTATGGCCTCTCCGACGGAGCCTTGTTCTCGGTGGACAAGCAGACGGAGGAGATTCTGTATTACAGCAAACTGACAGGCCTGAGCAGTATGAATATCGTGCGTATGTGCTACGACGAGGCCGGCGGCCGGCTGCTGCTCTTCTATGCCAACGGCAATATCGACCTGATGGACGATGAAGGCAACGTGGAGAACATTGCCGACCTCTATACCACGCAGATGAGCGAGAGCAAGCAGGTGAACGATGTGCTGATTCTCGACCGCGAGGCGCTGTTGGCCATGGATTTCGGCATTGTGGTCATCAACCTCAAAAAGGAGGAGATACACGATACCTATTATATAGGTGCGAATGCCGCCCCCGTGCAGTTGGCAGCCTTGGCTGCCGACCGCGACTCGGTGTATGCCGCTTCCGCCGGCGCCCTCTATTCGGCCGCCCGCAATTCCCAATTGATTGATTTCTCCAACTGGCACAGCCTGACATCGCTGCCCGGAAAAGGCAGTATAACGCAGCTGGCGGTGTATGCCGATACGCTGTGTATGCTGCGCGACAGCACGCTCTATATGCGCACGGCCGGCGGTTGGCAAAACCGGTCGGGCGACTTGCGCCTTGACGCTTTCAGCGTGAGCGGCGGCCGGCTGATGATGCATGGCGGCGGGCAGCATGTGCTGCTGACGGCCGGTGCGCCGGCCGACACGCTGCGCTGCCACTCGGGGGCGACGGATGCCGTGTATGACGCAGCCGGCCGTTGCTGGTGGTTTGCCGCCGTTGGAAGCGGTGTGGGGCGCTATAATGCCGACCATTCTACGGCCGCCTACCAGCCTGTCGGGCCGAGCAACAACATCCCCTACCGCCTGCGCTTCCTGCACGACCGGCTGTATATGGTGGCGGGCGGATACAAAGACCTCAATATCCGGCGCACGCCGGGAGCGGTGAGTATCTATAACGGGGAGACATGGCAGAATGTATCCAACGGATATTTCAACTATTTCACAGACATCGAAGCCGTGGCTTTCTGCGACGTGATGCCCCTTCGCGACGACCCGTCGCACTATTTTGTGACATCGCTGAGCAACGGCTTGATAGAGATGCGCAATGATGCGTATTACGCATGGCATTACAGCGTAAACAGCGGGTTGGCCACGATGTATGAGCCTCGGGCGGAGGTATATACGTGGGTGGATGCCCTGATGGCCGACAGCCGCAACAACCTCTGGATGTTCAACAACACCACCACCGTCAATCCGCTCAAGATGCTCACAGCCGACGGGAAATGGTATGCCTTCCCGTTTGCGGAGGGCAACGGCGACAGGGTGCGCGTGAAGAATATCCTGCCTTCGGCCAAGGAAGAAAACATGCTGTTTGTGCTGCGCTTCATGGGCGAGTCGGGCGGCATCTATGTGTATGACCATAACGGCACGTATGCCAATCTGTCAGACGACCGCTCGGCCTTCCATGCGCGTTTTGAGGACCAGCGGGGCAACATCATCGCCCCCTCGCGCATCTGGAGCGGTGTCATCGACCTCAACGGAGCGCTCTGGGTGGGTACCAATGCGGGTGTGCTCTGCTTCCCGACGCCGGAAGACCTGCTGTCGTCCAACAAGTGCCGCCGCATCACCATGCGCCGTGACGACGGCACCAATCTGCTGGATTACATGCTGGACAACGAGACCATCGAGGCGCTGGCTGTGGACGGACAAAACCGGATGTGGATAGGCACGCTCTCGTCGGGCGTCTATCTGATGGATATCCAGAATGACGATGCCGTCACCGTCGCGCACTACACCACGGAGAATTCTATCCTGCCTTCCGATGAGATAAAGGCGCTTGCCATCAACCAGGCCACGGGAGAGGTGTTTATCGGCACCTCCAAAGGGCTGGTCTCCTATCAGAGCGATGCGGCCGAGGCGGCTCCCGACTACGGCGACGTGTATGCCTACCCCAATCCGGTGCGCCCCGACTTCAGCGGCGTCATCACGATAGCGGGGCTGGTGGACAACTCGGTGGTGAAGATTCTCAATCAGGCGGGCGAGTTGGTGTGCGAGACGCGCAGCAACGGCGGTATCGTCGTCTGGGACGGATGCAACCCGCAGGGGCGGCGTGTGGCGGCCGGAGTATATACGGCGGTGGCCATTACGGCCGACGGCAGCCGCAGCGGCACCACGAAGATACTGATAATGCGTTGACACGGTGGAGCAGCGGCAGACCAATAGTTTCAGCTTCATTCGCTTCTGGTTGCAGGTGATTGTCATTACCGACCACCTGCGTATCATCAGCGATATGCCTGCCTATTATGCCTCGTGGGAGCCCTTCAACCGCTTCCTGCTGCTGAATGGCCATTGGGCCATCTGCTCCTTCTTTGTCATCTCCGGTTTTCTCATCACGAAGAGCTACATGCGCACGCAGAGCCTGAAGGCCTATTTCGTCAAGCGTGCACGGCGCATCCTGCCCGCCTACACCTTTATTGTCGTCAGTTGCGCCTTCCTGATGGTGTTTCTGAGCGACCTGAGCCCTGCGGACTATTTCCGGAGTACGCTGTTTGGCAAATACTTGGTATCTAATCTGTTGTTCCTGAATTTCCTGCAGCCCTGCCTGCCGGGTGTTTTCCAGGCGGAGGCCTTTGAATGCTCTGTCAACCCCTCGCTTTGGACGCTGAAGATCGAGGTGGGCTTCTATCTGACGCTGCCGCTGCTGCTGTGGCTTTGCCGGAAGGCGGGCAGGCGGCAATGGGTGGTGCTGGCGGCGGTCTTTGCCGTCTCGGTCTTGTGGAACAACTTGTTTCTGTTCGCTTTCGACCGCACGGGCTCGCGGCTGTACAATTCGCTGGCGCACCAGTTGCCCGGGTTGTACAGCTATTTGGCGTGCGGCATGGCGACCTGTCTTTACAAAGACCTGTTTCTCCGTTGGAAGAACCGTCTGGTAGTGCCCGCTCTGTTAGTGCTTTGTGTGGAGGGCTATGCCGGTGTGGAATGGCTTACGCCGGCAGCGCTGACGGTGCTGATTGTCTGGTTTGCTTTCTCTACGCCGGCCCTCAACCGTTTCGCGCCGTTGGGCAATGTCACCTATGGCATGTATCTGTATCACGCCCCCTTGATAAAGACGTTGTTAGTGAGCGGTTTCTTCACGGCTCTCAACCCGTATGCGGCACAGGTGCTGTTAGTGCTGCTGGTGGTGGCGATGGCAACCCTCTCCTGGCATCTGATGGAGAAACCCATCCTCGGCAAACGGATATTTGCGGACAAGAGCGGCGGACTATGAGCAGCCGTCTGCATCCGAAGAACATACAGACCTCTTCTGCCGGAGTGTATGGCGTTATGGATGCGGTGGCTGGGCTGACGGCTGATTTCAAGCGCATCTATACAAAAGAGATAGCCATGCTGTGTGCTGCATATCCGCAATTGACGCAACTGGATATCTGCATTCTCATGTTGCTGGGGACAGGCACAAGCAATCAGGATATCCTGCTGCTTCTGCAGATGGAGAAGCGCACCTACTACAAGCGCCGGCAGATACTGGCCCGGCGCATGGGGATGTTTGCCTCCGAACTGAATCGTTTTGCAGTCTGCGTGACAAACGGAAAATCCGGCTTGCTCAGCCGATGATGAGTTTCATGAACTCCTCGCGGGTCTTGGCCTGGTTGAAGGCGCCGGTGAAGTCGCTCGTCACGGTCATCGCATGCTGCTTCTGCACGCCCCGCATTTGCATGCACAGGTGCTCCGCCTCAATGACCACCATCACGCCGAGCGGGTTGAGCGTTTCCTGGATGCAGTCTTTTATCTGTGTCGTCAGCCGCTCCTGCACCTGCAGACGGCGGGCAAACACATCCACCACGCGGGCTATCTTGCTCAGACCCGTAATCTTGCCGTTGGGGATGTAGGCGATATGCACCTTGCCGAAAAACGGCAGCAGATGGTGCTCGCACAGCGAGTAGAAATCAATGTCTTTCACCACCACCATCTGGCGGTAGTCTTCCTCAAAGAGGGCGCTCTCGAGGATGGCTTTCGGGTCTTCCTTATACCCTTTGGTCAGAAACTGGAACGATTTGCCGACGCGGCGGGGGGTCTTCTTCAGCCCCTCGCGCTCGGGGTCTTCGCTGACCAACGGCAGCGCTTCCTTGAGCAGGGCGGCCAGTTTGTCGGCGATATCTTCGTTGGGCTCAAATGCTTGCAAATCCATAACGTTGGGTTTTATTCCATCACCTGTATCATATCTCTCACCACGTAGGTGTCGCCCTGCAGGTCGGGCAGCAGGCGTATCACTTCGTCTTTCATGAGCAGGGCCTCTTCTTGCGTGCGGAAGTCGCCGATGCGCACTTTCCAGAAGGGAGGGTTGTAGAGCACGTAGGTCTCTGCCTCTATGCCGCTCTCGCGGATGCGTTTCTCTTTCTCGAAAGCTTCGGTCTTGGCCGTCTGCTGCCGGTTGCTGGAGAATATCTGCACACGGTAGCCCTGCACGGTCTTCAGCTCGCGCTGCGTGCCGTCAATCTTGTCCTGCATCATGCGGCTGATGTCGGCCGACTGGTGAAGCTGCACGCGCTCCTGCATTGCGGCCTCGATAGGCAGCGGCTTGCGCACCGACGGCTCGGGAATGCTGTCCTCCGCTGTGAGCGGCAGGGCGCATACCCAAAGCAGTAAAAGGAATATAGCGGGTCTCATGTGATATTGATGAATTGTTGAATTCTTATCCTCGCTTTGCTCGGAACGATCGGCAAAGCCGTGGGGGAGTTGATGAATTGATGAATAGATGAATTGATGAACCGTGGAGTGCATCAATACTTGAACGAACTTCCGCCTACAAACTCGCGCAGCAGCGAGGTGGGCGGTATCTCCTTCTCGGGGATGCTTACGAAATACTGCAGGAATTTCAGCAGCCGGTGGGCCTCCGTGTATTCGTCGCAGTATTTGGGCACTTCCGCTAATATCAGCTCGGCATGGCGTTTCAGCACAGCCAACTCGAAGAGCAGGGCCGAGTTGAACATCACGTCGGCATTCTCCTGATACGGGAATATCCATTTCTCCTCGCCGCGGCGCACGCTCTCCGCACGGGCGATGGTCTCTTTGGCCGAGTAGTTGCGGTAGCGGTAGTCGCGCACGATGCGGCGGATGAGGCGCGTGTCGGTGGTCGGTATCCAGTTGTGGTTGTCCAGATTGATGGTGGTAAGAGCCGACACGTAGATGCGGAAGGTGGCTTCGCGCGGAATGTCGGGTATCAGGTTCGGATTCAGGGCGTGGATGCCTTCCAGAATGATGACGTTGTCCTCCTCTATCTTCAGTTTGTTGCCCGTGAAGTAGCGCTTGCCGTCTTCGAAGTTGAAGGTGGGGAGCAGTATCTCCTTGCCTTCTAACAGGTCGTGCAACTGCTGGCGGAATAGCGGCAGGTCAAGCGCGTTGATGTCTTCGAAGTCATACTCGCCGTTAGCGTCTTTGGGGGTGTCTTCGCGGTTGACGAAGTAGTTGTCCATCGAGATAACCACCGGCGTGATGCCGTTGACGCGCAGCTGTATCGTCAGACGCTTCGAGAAGGTGGTCTTGCCCGACGACGACGGGCCCGATATCAGCACAAACTTGGGGCGCCCGCCTTCCCTGTGGGCTATCATGTCGGCTATCTGCGAGATCTTCTTCTCCTGCAGGGCCTCCGAGAGCTTGATGATGTCAAATGTCTTGTTCTTCTTGCAGGCCACGTTCAGGTCGGCCACGTTGTCAATCTTCATCAGGTGATTCCACGAGATGTATTCGTTGAAGATGCCGAACATCTTCTCCTGATTGACGGTGTCTTCCAGGCGCGACGGGTCTTTCCGGCAGGGGATGCGCAGCAACATGCCGTCGAAGTACAGCTCCAGGTCGAAGATGTTCAGATAGCCTGTCGAGGGCATCAGCACACCCGTGTAGTAGTCGATGTAGTCGCCCATGCGGAAATAGCGGCTGTAGGGCATGCCTAATGTCTCAAACAGGTTGAGCTCCGTCTCGTTGCGCTCCTTGAAGAGGCGCATCACCTCCTTGGTCTGCTTCTCTTCGCATACGATGGGGCGGTCTTCCGCTATAATCTGCCGCATGCGCTCCTTGATGCCGTCTATCATCGTCTGGTCCAGCGTCATCAGATGGAATTTGCCCTGCTCGTCTTTGCACAGGATGCGGCAGTAGTAGCCTTTCGATATCGGGTGCTCGATGCGCACGTCGCACTGCGGATACAGATCCCTGATGGCGCAGCCCATCACCAGCGACAGCGTGCGCACATAGCAGCGCATGCCCGCCGAGCTGCTGATATCGACAAACTCCACATCTTTGGGCATGTAGATGAAGAAGTTCAGGTCCTCCAGCTTGTAGTTGACGCGGGCGGCCACTACGGGATAACGCAGACGGATGTTGAGCTGCCGGCTGATTTCCATCAGCGACGAGCCGCGCGGCACGTCGTGATACGTGCCCGTGTTCTTGCAGAATACTGTGACTGTGGATTGCATATCGGAAGAAGGTTAATCGTGTCGGAAGAAATACAAGTGTCTCGGCAGAGGTTTGCAGGGTCTCGGTCAGGTCTTCCTGAGCGCTTTGGAGCGCTCGGTTGAATATGCCTGCAAAAGTACGTCTTTTTTTCCAATTGCGCAACACCTCCTCCCCTCCCCGCCGGAGGGAGGAAAAGGCGTGTTTTATTGGTAAACTTTCTTTTGCTTCATTATCTGTTTGTTAGCCAAAACGGGCCTAAGGAGAAACAAGGGTGATGGTAATGAGAAGCCCGTGTGATGAATCTTGCGGAAGTTTACCAGTTTTTTTGGGCCCCTTTTCTCCTCCGTTTTCTCACTCTTCGGGCTCTTTTCTCCTCCGTTTTCTCACTCTTCGGGCACGGAATGGGTGGTGTTGCTCTCCTGGCCGTAGAGGAATGCCTTGGCGTTGATGAGGGGCGCATCGGCGGCGAAGGGGCCGGTATAGCGCGGTGAGGCGGCATCGGGCTCGCTGCCGTCAAGCGTATAGCGGATGGCGGCCTCGGGGTAGGGGCAGTTCATGCGGATGGTGTCGCCCTCGCGCAGGATGCCGGGTTGTGGCAGGTGGAAGCGGATGCCCATGCGGTGCAGGCGCGGAATCTCGTATTGCCACAGTTGCGTGTTGAAGCGGTTGAGCGCCGCCTCATCCGCAGTCTCCGCTGCTTCCTGCGCGGTCAGGCTGCGGAAGTTCCACGCGCGGGCGGCGGTGGCGAGCAGCTTGGGGAAGATATACTCCTCTAATTGGTCGCTGTTGCGCACCGTCTCGCTCCACAGCTGGGCCTGCACCCCGCGCAGGTTGCGGGCCGAGTCGGGAATGAGCTGCACCTTGTCCGATTGGGCATATTGTCTTACGTCGCGCTCCTCGCCCCGCATCGTGCGTTTCACGGAGAGATACAGCGAGTCGGGCCGCAGCTCCCAGGCCTGGTATTCGTCCACGTAGCCGCCCCAGTTGAGGCCGCGCTCCTCTTCGTGGTTGACGTAGCACATGTCCAAGTAGAGGTTGCACACGCTGCATATCATCACGGGATAGCCGGCGTTGGCTAACCGGTAGGGCTTCTCGTCGCCCCGCCATTCGGGCACGCTGTTCCAGGCGTAGGTCACCACGCCTTTGCCCGCAAAGCGCGGATTGGGTTGCCCGCGGCGGAAGGCTACCTCTTCCCAGCCGGCCGCTTCGATGCCGTATTGCGCCAGCATCTGCACCACGGCCTCAAGGAAGGAGTCCTTCAGGTTGGCCACATCTTCGGCTGTCACCTGCTGCAGGGAGGCGGCCGGCATGCCCGGTTTCTGTGTCTCAACGGCCTTTGAGGCGATATATTCTGCCACCTTGGGGGAGCCTGACCAGGCTCCGCGCGGCACCTCATCGCCGCCCACGTGGAAGAGGGTGAGGGGCACAGCCGCTTCGCTATACATGGCTGCCACCTCGTCTATCACTTTCTGCGCAAACGTATAGCACGACGGCAGGGCGATGCATATCACGTTGTCGGTATAGTGTTGGGCGCTTACGTAGCGCGACGTGTCCTGAAAGTCGGAGAGCAGATACTCTTCCGCCTTGGCCGTGTCGGTGCCGATATAGCGGTAATAGCGGGCCTCCATGGCCTTGATGGCGGCACGCGAATGGCCGGGCATGTCAATCTCCGGCACGATGCGAATGGCGTGGCGGTCGGCATAGCGCAGCAGTTCGATGAAGTCGCTGCGCGTGAGGTAGCCGTTGGCGGAGGCCTTGCGCTCGTCGGGATCCCAGCCGCCCGAATACATCGGGTAGAGGCAGTCGCGCTCGTCGGCCGTATAGCCGCGGCGGGAGCCTACAGCGGTCAGCTCCGGCAGACCGGGTATCTCAAGGCGCCAGCCTTCGTCGTCGGTCAGGTGCAGGTGCAGCACATTCATCTTGTAGAGGGCCATCACGTCGATGAGTCGCAGTATCTCCTGCTTGGGGGTGAAGTTGCGGGCGATGTCGAGCATGAAGCCTCGGTGGGGTGTGTCGGGCCGGTCGTCTATCTCGGCGCAGGGGCACAGCGGCTGGTTCTCGCGGAGCATGCGGAGCGTCTGCCCGGCGTAGAAGCGGTGGCCCGTGAGGAATACCGTGTCGGGGGTGATGACGAGGCGGTAAGCCTCGGCTGCGGTGAGGCTGCTGTCGGGGATATATACCTCTGCGGCGCGGTCAAGACGGCAGGTGCCGCCGGTGTAGCGGATATGCTTCGGCACGGGCAGCAGGTTTATACGGTCGGCAGGCAGCGGCTCTGTGTCGGCAAAGCGGCTGTTGCGGCGGTACATCTCCCCGCCGCCGGCATAGGGGTAGTGGGGCACATGACGGTGGAATTCGTGCCCGTCGGAGCTATATATATAGTGTATAGGCACGCTTGCGGGCCGGCCTTGGCGGAAGATGCCGAACGGCCCCTGCGGAGCCGCGGTGCGGCGCATGATGTTGCCTTTGTAGCGTAAGAGAAAGGTGCGCGTCTGGCCGGGGGCCAGCGGCTGCCAGCGGCGGGTGGGGCCGAAGCTGTGTTAGGATGCCTGCAGTTGGGTGACAACGGCCTGGGCCGTGTCCGACGGCACGGGCTCCACCGACATCTGGTTCCAGTAGAGCATCCAGTCGGCGAAAAGCGTATCGCGGGAGGTGTTGGTGAGCGTGAGGCGGCTCTCACAGAGGTTTTTGCCGTCAAGGTCGTTGGCTATGTGCTGCCAGGTCAGGCTTACGGGCGCTTCCGGCCGGCAGGCGGCTAACGCAAGGCAGAGAAGAGGAAGATAATGAGCAGGCTTCATAGTGCAGAAAACAGATTCGGTGCGGACGATTGTTGGTAATCTCTTTTATGACCGTTGGCCGGCGCGGCGGCTTATGACGGCGGCATCATGGCATTTCGCTCTTTCAAGGTCGGAGCATTCCCCCTTTCGCTCTTTCGATTTGTTGTGCGTCAGGG
Organism: Paludibacteraceae bacterium; assembly: GCA_017464025.1. Classification (GTDB taxonomy): domain Bacteria; phylum Bacteroidota; class Bacteroidia; order Bacteroidales; family Paludibacteraceae; genus Colicola. The sequence goes on from JAFUEI010000032.1 coordinate 41,991, forward strand.
CGAAACACGGTGCAAAGATAGCAAAAAATCCGTTATACGCTCCCGTGGCGGAAATCATAAACTGCTTAAACAGGCTGTTTATAGGCTTAAAAGGGCGTTTGGTAACGAAAATATGTTGCAGAACATGTTTTTTTGTGTTGCGGTTTTCTGCGAGATGCTGTAACTTTGCACCGTAAAATTGTGCAATTGTGTCAATTTGTCCCCCTTTGCGGGATTCGTGTGGATGTTTTGTCAGAGTGTGATGCTGAAAAACGAGCGTTTGATAGCCGCAACGCAGGGGATGATGTGCAATAGGTCAGTTATGAAAATTATTTCGAAAACAGTGATGCAAAGAAACGCTCTCTTGTTTGCAACGCTTCTTCTCTTCTTATATCTCCCTTCTGTTTCTGCGCAGTCTCCCAAGCGCGAGATGCGTGCCACGTGGCTGACGACCGTCCGAAGTGTGGACTGGCCCGTGATGAGTACGGGGGCCGCGGCCCAGAAGAAAGACATGCTCCGCATGCTTGACTCGCTGCAGACGCTCAATATGAACGTCGTCTGCCTGCAGGTGCGCTGCAATGCCGATGCCTTCTATCAGTCGGCCTACGAACCGTGGTCGGCGCTGCTGACAGGCAAGCGCGGCAAAGACCCGGGCTTCGACCCCTTGGGCTTCTGCATCGAGGAATGCCATAAGCGCGGTATGCAGTGCCACGCCTGGCTCAATCCCTATCGCTACAACAACAAGAAAGCCATGTGGGACGACGGCTGCGAGACAGGCTATGAATACACGCATCCCGAATGGCTCTTCCTGGCTCCGGCCGACAACTGCGTGGTGATGGATCCCGGCCTGCCCGAGGTGCGGCAGCGCGTAAAAGAAGTGGTGGGCGACATCCTCAACAAATATGAGGTGGACGGCATTCTCTTCGACGACTATTTTTATCCTTACGGCGGCACAGCCAGTGCCGATGCCGCTTCCGCCGCCAAATACAAACCGGCCGGCATGACCGTGCAGGACTGGCGCCGCCAAAACGTTCAGCTCATGGTGCAGGATGTGTATGACACCATCCGGAGCGTCAAGCCGTGGGTCACCTTCGGCATCTCGCCCTTCGGCATCTGGACCAACGACACCTATGTGGCGCGGCAGCACAACCTGACGCTGCCCAAAGGCATCGCCAGCTCGGCCAATATGTATGCCGAAATCTATTGCGACCCCGTCACATGGCTGGAAGACGGCACGGTGGACTACATCTCGCCGCAGCTCTATTGGGCCACCAATTCGGGCCAGCCTTACGCCACGCTCTGCCAGTGGTGGGCCGACGTGGCCAACCGCTTCGGGCGGCACTTCTATTCCTCCATGTCCACCGACACCTACTCGCGCGGCAAGTTCACGCTCGATGAGATGCAGACCCAGACCGGCCTCAACCGCAGCTCTTCCAAAGACGACGCCTTCGGCTTTATCTTTTTCAATACGAAGGCCTATTGCTACGACACGAAGTTCCGCAAGGCCTTCCTCAAGAACGAGCTGAAGTATCCGGCGCTGCCGCCTGCCGTCAACTGGAAGCCGGCTCCCGAACAGCCTATGGTGACCGACCTCACGGTGTCGGGGCAGAAACTGACGTGGAAACATGCCAATAGCGGGCAGGTGCACTATGCCGTCTATGCCGTGCCTAACGCTTTCCGCAACCGTGCGCACATCTGGTCGGTGGCCGACGCATTGTTGGGCGTCACCTATACGGAGGAATACACCCTGCCCGACCATATCGTACCTTCCGCTTGGACCATCGGCGTAAGTGTGCTTGACGGCTACAACAACGAGTATGCCCTCCGCCTTGCCGGCACTGCCGAGTTGACGGCCGAGCCTGCCGTACTCATTGCTCCCGAAGCCGATGCCGCCTGCCCTGCCTGGGAGAAGGTGGTGTTCAGCTGGGAATATCAGAAGCAGGCTGACAGCTACATCATCCAGATTGCAAGCGACCGCGGGTTCACGCAGTTGCTGGCTGTGCAGGAACTTACGGATAACTCGTTTGAAGCGTCGCGCCGCCTCAATCTGGCGGTGGCGGGCGACGGCGAGTACTGGTGGCGCGTAAAGACGCGGCAGCCCGACACGGGCGATGTGTGGTCGGAGCCCCGCCGTCTGGTTATTGATGCCGCCACCGGCCTCCTTACGCCGGCCGACACGCCGGCCCCGCGCAAGGTCATGCTCAACGGCACGATTTATATTGAGCACAACGGTTGCCGCTACACCACCACCGGCCTGAGAGTGCAGTAACTATAGAGTTGACCCAGATTTGACCCAGAGCTGACACAGAGAAAACATAGATAAACCCCACCAATAAACTAACCCTTATATTAACCCAAAAACTTAAGTTATCATGAAAAAACTCTTCATGTTTCTGACCGTGGCAGCCATGAGCGCAAGCCTGAGCGCTGCCGAAATGAACATCTACGCATCGGGTCTGAAGGCCGGTGATGTGGATGCGTCGAACAAGGTGGAGATCAACTATCTCCTTAATGCTCCCGCCACAGCCGTCACGCTGCAACTCATCCAGAATGACGCTGTCGTAAAAGAAATCGCTATCACAGGCGAGGCCAATCTGACTAAGGGCGCGCACGCCGTTACCGTTGACCTGAGCGTTGCCGATGCCGGCACCTACAACTGGGCTATCAAGGCTGCCGCCGCCGCCAACGAGGGAACTGAACCCGTTTTGGTAGGTACTTTCGGTGATGCACAGGCAATGGGTCGTGCTGTAACCATTGACAAGAATCCTGAGAGTCCTTTCTACGGCAATGTCTATACCATCAACGGTAAGGCTGTTGGTGTGTATGGTTATGATGCTGCTCTCAATCCGTTATTCGACACTATCGCTGTTGCCAAGAACGGTTGGGGCACCGGTAACTCCGCTCCTTGCCGTGGACGCGTAGGCGAAGACGGTCTGCTCTATCTCTGCGACTGGTCGGATTCCAATCCGAATGTACGTATCTTTAATCCCGCTACTCCTGCTGCTGACGCTGTTGATGTATTTGGTGGCACGGCCTCGGGTTCAGATGGTATCATGGTAAATGAGGCAGGTGATACGATTAATGGTTCTATAGCATTCTGCTACCCTGTCGGTTCAGGTGAGAATACGGTATTGTACACTTCCGATGAGGACTACAAGCAAGGTGGTAAACTGATGATTTACAAGTATGCTATCGGTGAGGCCAAGACTGCTTATACCAAGAAACCTGAAGTTGGACTGGCTGTAGGTGCCCTGACGGGTGGTGCTATTGCTAATCCCAATGTGACATTCCTTCCGTCTAAGACTGGCGGCTGGTGGGTTTCGCAGCACAGATATTCAGATAGCAAAGGCAATCCTTCATTAATTCATATTGCCGGTGATACGGTCAATTATAATAGTGCTGGTGCCTTGGCAAATGCAACCGTTGGCTACAATAACCAAGCTTCGTTTGATATCAACAACGAGCAGAACATTCTTATCTCCAGCACCAGCAATACCGTTTTCAGTGTTCTTGTATGGGATGTAGTATGGACGGATGATGTTCCCGCTCTGACGCTGAAATACACTATTCCTTCGGGTTTCAACAACACGATGCTCCAGTGCGCTATCGATGAGGCGGGCAATATTTATGGTGTATGCGCGAACAAGCCTCTCACCATTTGGGCCCTGCCTAAGGCTGACAACAGCTGCGTAACGCCTGCCAAGAAAGCCAGCGTGCTCACCGTTGCCAAGGGCGCTACCGCTCTGGAGGACCTGACAGGTATGGCTCCCGGCCGTAAGGGCGTCTTCACCATCACCGGCCAGTATCTCGGCGAGAGCGTACAGAACCTGCCCGCAGGCATGTACATCGTGAACGGCCAGAAGATGATTATCCGCTAATCGTTTTTACGTAACCATTGCTATTGGCTATGCCGGAGGCCGTGAACCTCCGGCGTAGCCAATACATTGACAATAGAGGGGAAGAGCCGAGGGGTTGGACCAAGATGATGGCAGGGGAGAGGAAAGAATCCGGTTGCTGACGGTCGGCAAGCGTCAGGCAACACATTTATAAAAGAAAGATGCAGAGAAAGATATGCAGACACTGCATCCTGCATCCGCCCTCCGCGAGGGCACACAGCGAAGGAAACAAACCATCTAATAAACATATATACCATGAGAAAAATCGTTACTCTACTGGCAATTGCGGTGCTGGGGCTGACGACGGCCGCTGCACAGCAGTTGCGTGTCGGCAAAGCAACTATGCTGAGCGGCACAAGCGAAGGCGGCTGCTATCATGCCGTCTTCTCGCCGGCAGGCGACTATCTGCTCACTTCGGCAGAGAACTACGACGGTCTGCTCAAGCATGACCTGAAGAGCGGTATGAAGACGCGCTTGAGCCAGGCCCGCGGTGCAGGCTACGGCGTGCGCATCAGCCGCGACGGCAAGCAGATTACGGCCAACCGCTTCGAGTATCGCGGCAACCTGCGCTACACGGCTATCGACCGTATCCAGGTGCGCAGCGGCAAGACCACGGTGCTGCGTGCTCCGCAGCGCGAACAGGTGTCGCCCGATGCAGAGACGGCGCAGTTGTATGTCACCACCAACGGCTACGAGATGACCGTGCACAACGGAGCCTCCGAAACCGTTATCCGCCCCAACGGCGAGGAGAGCTATTTCTGGTGCTCCGTTTCGCCTGACGGCAAGCATATCATGTATGTCACGGCCCGCCACGGGGCGCAGGTGTGCGACATCAACGGCAACAATCCCGTCTTCATGGGTATCATGAACGCTCCGCAGTGGATTGACAGCGAGCGCGTCATTGCCATGCGTGACGAAGACAACGGCGACCAGGTGGTCAAATCGTCGCTCGTGGTGCGCAGCATCAGCAATCCGCGCGAGGTGCAGACTCTTGTCACCGGACAGAAGATTTCGATGTATCCCGCCGTCTCGGCTGACGGCCGGCGCATCGCATTCAACAACGAGAAAGGTCAAATCTTTTTGATGGAGGTGGAGCAATGAAACGGATGATGACACTCTTCATAGCCGCACTGACGCTGACGTGCGCTATGGCAGCCGACCTCACGGGTCTGAAAATCTATATCAACCCCGGTCACGGTGGCTTCGACTCCAACGACCGCAGCATCTGGACCGTCAACGTACCGGCCGTCTGGACCGACTCGGCCGGCTATTGGGAGTCCAAATCGAACTTCGTGAAAGGCATCTACCTAAGGCGTATGCTGCAGCAGGCCGGTGCCACCGTCATCTTCTCGCGCGAACGCAACGACAGCGGTATCCGCGACATCGACGAGTTCAAGAAGAAACACCCCAACGCCACACAGCATGAGATTGACTCCGTCATGGTGGGCGGCGACCGCGACCTGAGCGCCATCGCAGAAGAGGCCAACGCCTACAAGGTGGACCACTTTCTGAGCATCCACTCCAATGCGCTCAACGGCAAGACCAACTATCTGCTGATGCTCTTCCGCGGCGAGAACGACAAACCGCAGACCGCTCCCAGCAACGAGATGGCCGCTATGGCCGGCAGCGTCCAGATACAGAACCAGCTGACCACGTGGACAAGTTCCAAGCCCCTCATCCGTGGCGACCTCAGTTTCTATGGCGACGGCTGGGGACTGGGGGTGCTGCGTCCGCTTACGGTGCCCGGCCATCTGTCGGAAGGCTCCTTCCACGACTATGCGCCTGAGACCCACCGACTCATGAACAACGACTACTGCCACCTCGAGGCGCTCCGTATGTTCCAGTATTTCCACAAGTGGTTCCAGCGCGACCTGCCGCAGACAGGCACCATCTCGGGCTACGTGAAGAGCAAGAACGAGCTGGTGGATGTGCTCAACCAGCCCAAGTTCTACTATATCCCCGGCTCCGAGGACCAGTGGCTGCCGCTCAACGGCGCCCTCGTCAAGCTGATGAACAAAACGGGCGACGTCGTGCTGCAGACCGTGCGCACCGACAACTGGTACAACGGCATCTTCGCCTTCTACGATGTGGCCCCGGGCGACTACAAGGTACAGGCCGAACTGGAGCCCTACAAGACCGTCACGATGGATGTCAGCGTGAAGGCGGAAGAGATAGCCACCGTGAAGATGCACCTGCAGAATCTGCACATGGAGGTGGACGACTATCCCGAGCCGGAGCAGGCCGGTGTGGTAGCCACTGACACCTATGAGTTCGAGCCTGCCGGCGACAAGGTGGAGACACTGCCCGGCACCATTCTGCGTGCCGTTTACCGCAAGGGAGGCGTCTATGTCCTTACTGCCGACAACAAGGTGCTCCGGTGCACCAACTCGTCGCTGACAGTAGAGGCTACGCTGCCTATGCCGGCCGACGTCACACTGACCGATATCGCATTCTCGGCTGACGACTACCTGATGGGTCTGTCCGAGCAGGCCGTCTATGCATGGGATGAAGATGACCTCAATCCGGCCAAGTTGTACGACGCTCCCGCTGCATGGGGCAAGGCATTTGCCGTCAGTGGCCCGCTGTGGAAAGCGCGCCTGTATGTGGTCAACGCGGCCGGCAACGGCTTCGAGGCCGTGCAATATACCGACGGCAAGAGCGACATCAAACTCTCGCAGAAGGCCTTTGCCTCTACGCTTGACCTGAGCGGTGTGCGCCCTGTAGTGGCCCCCGCAGGTGCCGTGTGCATCACCGTGCAAGGCAAGACCTACGAAGTAGGCTTTGACTGGACGGCAGGCACCCTGACGCAGAAGCAACTCTCGGAGGATGGTGCAGCGGGCGCCAACTATCTGCGCTATGCACGACGGCTCTATATGGTCCAGCCTGTGCTGACCGAAGGCTGCAAGGCCTCCTTCCGCCTGCTGGACGTCACAAGCGGTATTGACAAGGCCGTGGTGGCTTCTGCCGTCTTTCCCGAAAACGGCCTGGGCGATGCACCTGTCACCTACCAGACGGCGATGGCTTTCGTGAGCGGCTATGAGATGCATGTCTATCTGCTTGCAGAGGGCGAAGGCTATCAGCATTGGCGTCTGCTCTCCACTCCGGTGGCCGACATCTATGCCGGCGAGGTCAGCTGGGGCGAGAAAGAGATATCGTTCCGTCTGAACGAGGACGCGCTCGACGTGGTGCTCGCCATCGAGCAGGATGGAGGCACGGCCGACAGCAAATCGCTCGGCGCACTGAAGAAAGGTTACCATACGGTGCCCAACCCGTTTGAGGGCAAGCAGATGGATGCCTATAGCATCACGGCTACGGCCCGGCCCGTGGCCTTCCCGCAGCTGATCAGCAACGACGACAAGCAGATGCAGTTCTATAGCGCCTACGGCGTGACAGTGGACCGCACACCCTCGTCGCCCTACTTCGGCCGTATCTATGTCACCGACCGTTCGGGCGGCCTGACCTCCGAAGGACCGGGCGAGCACCGCACCACCACGCGCGGCATCTATGTGCTCGGCTCTGACTTCACCGATGTCACCGCCCAGGGCAGCGATGCCTACAGCGGCAATGTGGACTGGGGAAAGAACAATGGAGGCAAATATGAGACCGCTCCCCGCAAGGTGTCGGTAGGTCCTGACGGCACGGTCTATGTCGTGTCAAGCGTGCTCGGCACCACCAATGTATATATGATGAATCCGGCCGACCCGAAGGCCGACTTCCAGGCTGTATTTGGAGGCAAATATGCCAAAGACTCGCAGACCAAAGAATTCACCGGCCAGCTCAAGAAGGGCAAATATGTGGTGGCCAACCAGGTGATGGACTGCTACGTCATGGGCAAGGGTGAGCATACGGTGCTCTACACCATGGACCGCAACATCTCGCTCGGCACTCCCTGCACCGGCATTGCACAATATAATATAGGTGAGCTGGAAGCTCTCCCGTGGGAGCAGGCTCCGACGGCCACCGTATATAACGACATGACCAGCGGCAACCTCATGCAGAATGGCAACGGCCAGATTTATCCCGACGGTCGCGGCGGCTGGTGGATGAGCCAGTACCGCTACGATGCTTCAGTGGCTGTGCCTCCGCTTATCCATATCAACAAAGACGGCGAGCGCGACTTCAACCTGGGTACGGGCATCGCTGCCTGCCGCCAGGGCGCTATGGCGGTCACACCCGACGGCAACAGACTGGCCATCGTCATCTCGGCCGGCCTTACCAAGGTGTTCGACGTGAACTACGACAACGGTGTGCCCGAACTGACTCCCGCCTATGATATCCAGTGGGGCACATCGGACGATATCCTCTTCTGCATGGACTTCGATGCGGCCGGCAACCTCTATATGGCCGACAATCTGAAGGAGCGCCTGCGTGTCTATTCGCTGCCCAAACTGGACAACAGCTACACCACCCGCATCTCGCTGCACGAAGAAACCCACAATGCCGTGCAGACCGTTCCGGCCGCCGAGGGTATCCGCCTCTGGCCCAATCCGGCCGAGACCGAGGTGCGCATCGTGTCGGCTTCCGCAGTGGAGCAGGTGCTTGTCTATTCGCTCACCGGCCAGCTGCAGATGCGTCTTGAAGCAACCGACGTACTCAATGTGTCCGGCTTGCAGCGCGGCGTCTATGTCGTGGAAGTGCATACAGCTGCCGGCACCGGCGTGGAGCGGCTGCTGAAGAAATAACACAACCTTACCCGCAGGGGGAAGTGCCCTTTGGGGCGCTTCCCCGTTGCAGAATATAAACCATAAAAACACACAATTATGAGACGAATCCTACTTCTGTTTGTCAGTTGCGTGATGGCGCTGTCCATGTCCGCAGCCGAACTCAACATCTATGCCTCCGGACTGAAAGCCGGCGGTATGGGTGCCGACAAGAAAGTGCAGGTGGACTACCTGCTCAATGCTCCGGCCACCACGCTGGAGATTCATGTGCTCAATGCAGACAACTCTGTTGCCCTCAATGTGCCTCTTACCGATGCCGCGCTGCTCACCAAAGGCCGTCATACGGTAGCTGTGGACGTAAGCACACTCACTGTCGGATCCTACAACTGGGAAATCAAAGCCGCTGCCGCCGCCAC
>JAFUEI010000005.1 GCA_017464025.1 Paludibacteraceae bacterium
AACTACCGCTTGGCATATCTCGCCGACACCAAGGTCAACTGGTGCCCCGCATTGGGAACAGTGCTTGCCAACGACGAGGTGAGCGAGGGCCTGTCTGTTCGCGGGGGATACCCCGTCGAGCAGCGCGTGATGCGTCAGTGGAGTCTGCGTGTCAGTGCCTATGCGCAACGTCTGCTTGACGGTCTGGACCGCATCGACTGGACCGAATCGCTCAAGGACACCCAGCGCAACTGGATAGGACGCTCCGAAGGCGCCGAGATGCTCTTCCCCGTAAAAGCCAATGAGACGGTTGCCGAAGGCATGACGCTGAAGATATTCACCACCCGTGCCGACACCGTGTTCGGCGTTACCTTCATGGTGCTTGCCCCCGAGAGCGAGTACGTGAAACAAGTGGTGACGGCAGAGCATGCTGCAGAGGTGGAGGAGTATCTGGCATGGGTGCGCCGCCGCACCGAGCGGGAGCGCATCAGCGACCGCAAAGTAACGGGCGTCTTCACCGGATCCTATGCCGTCAATCCGCTCAGCAATGCCGAGATACCTATCTACATCAGCGACTATGTGCTTGCCGGTTACGGCACGGGGGCCATTATGGCAGTGCCCGCACACGACAGTCGTGACTATGCGTTCGCCCGCCACTTCTCTCTGCCTGTCATTCCGCTAATCGAGGGTGCCGATGTCAGCGAGCAGTCGTTCGATGCCAAGGAGGGCGTGATGATGAACTCCGGCTTCCTCAACGGCATGCAGGTCAAAGAGGCTATCGCCGCCATGAAGCGTTATATAGAAGAGCAGGGCATAGGCAAGGTGCGCGTCAACTACCGCCTCCGTGATGCCATCTTCTCGCGTCAGCGCTATTGGGGAGAGCCCTTCCCTGTATATTATAAGGAAAGTATGCCCTATATGCTTCCCGAAGAGTGTCTGCCGCTGTGTCTGCCCGAGGTGGACAAGTTCCTCCCTACCGAGACTGGCGAACCGCCGCTCGGTAATGCGGCACGATGGGCGTGGAACGAGGCGGAGAAGACGGTGGTTGACAAGAGCCTGATTGACAACCAAACAGTCTATCCCTTGGAACTCTGCACCATGCCGGGCTTTGCCGGCTCGTCAGCCTATTATCTGCGCTATATGGACCCGCACAACGATGAGGCTTTGGTGAGCAGGCAGGCGGACGATTATTGGCAGCAGGTGGACCTCTACCTCGGCGGTTCGGAGCATGCCACCGGTCACCTTATCTACTCCCGTTTCTGGAACAAGTTCCTCTTCGACCTCGGCTTCGTCTGCAAGGACGAGCCTTTCCGCAAACTCATCAATCAGGGCATGATACAGGGGCGCTCCAACTTCGTCTATCGTTATATAGGTGAAGGGGCTACCGGCAACCTCTATATAAGCTACAACCTCATCAACAACCCCGAATACAAGGACAAGGTGCAGCCTATCCATGTCGATGTCAACATCGTGAAGAACGATATCCTTGACGTGCAGGCCTTCCGTCAGTGGATGCCCGAATTTAAGAACGCACAGTTCGTCTATGCCGACGGCTCTGCCGATGTGGACAATCCCTATATGGGTACGGCGGCCGGCAAGCAGTATATCTGTGGTTGGGCCATTGAGAAGATGTCCAAGTCGATGTTCAACGTCGTCAACCCCGACGATATGGTGGAGCGCTACGGTGCCGATACGCTCCGGCTCTATGAGATGTTCCTCGGCCCCTTGGAAATGTCCAAGCCTTGGGATACCAACGGTATCGACGGCGTACACCGTTTCCTCCGCAAGCTCTGGAACCAGTGTGAAACCATCACGCAGGACGAGCCCTCAGCCGACGAGTTGAAGAGTCTCCACAAACTGATAAAGAAAGTGACGTGGGATATTGAGAACTTCTCCTTCAACACCAGTATTCCTGCCTTTATGATTGCGCAGAACGAACTCTCCCGTTGCAGCAAACGCGCTGTTTTGGAGCCTTTTGTCGTTTTGCTGGCTCCTTATGCGCCGCATATTGCCGAAGAGATTTACCATCGTTGTGGCAATACGGCAAGCGTATGCGATGCCCGCTGGCCCGAACTCAACGAGGCATATCTGGCGGAGAGCACGCAGAAGTACCCCGTACAGTTCAACGGCAAGGTGCGTTTCACTATCGAGTTGCCGAAGGACATGTCTCGCGAAGAGGTGGAGAAGGCGGTTCTGGCCTCAGAGGACACCGCCCGTTACCTCAATGGCGGACAGCCGAAGAAACTGATTGTCGTACCCGGCAAAATCGTCAACGTCGTCCTCTGACGTCTTTCGGCTCCCGTCTTTTGACTTTCGTCTTTCGACTCCTGTCGTTCGTCTATCGTCTTTCGGCTCGCGTCTTTTGACTTTCGTTTATGACTTTCGTCTTCTACTTAAACCACAGGCACCGTGCTGATAATCAGCACGGTGCCTGTGGTAAACTTTTATCTTTCTTATTTTCTGCCTGTTACCCCGAATCGGTATAAGGAGAAAGTAGGGTGATGGTAATGGGAAGCCCGTGTGAAGAATTGTGGTAAAGTTTACCAATTTTCTGTTCGCGCTCGTCTCGTCAAAACGCACTCAAAATTCGCTTGTGAAGTGGAAGCGGATGTGCTTGTAGTCGTTCTGGGCCATCTGCAGTACGTAGGCGCTGTCTGCCAAAAACACGTCGCGTCCTTCTTTGTCAAAAGCAAGGTATTGGGCTTTGCGGCGCTTGAAAAGGTCCAGTTCCGACTCGTCGTCAGTCTCTATCCAGCAGGCTTTGTACAGCGAGATGGGTTCCCATTTGCACTTTGCGTTGTACTCGTGTTCCAACCTGTATTGTATTACTTCAAACTGCAGTTGCCCTACCGTGCCGATAATTTTGCGGCCCGTCATCTGGTTGACGAACAATTGGGCCACGCCTTCGTCCATCAGTTGGTGAACGCCTTTGTCCAATTGCTTCTGCTTCATCGGGTCGGCATTCTCTATGTATTTGAACATCTCGGGCGAGAAAGACGGCAGTCCTTTGAAGTGCAGCACTTCGCCGGCGGTCAGTGTGTCCCCTATCTTGAAATTGCCTGTGTCCGGCAGACCCACAATGTCGCCCGCGTAGGCTTCGTCCACGGTCTCTTTCTTCTGCGCCATGAAGGCGGTCGGAGCCGAGAAACGCATCTTTTGGTTGAGGCGGATGTGCTGGTAATACACGTTCCGTTCGAACTTGCCCGAGCATATCTTCACGAAGGCGATGCAGGAGCGGTGGTTCGGGTCCATGTTGGCGTGTATCTTGAATACAAATCCCGTGAAGGCAGGTTCTTCCGGACTCACCTCGCGTTCCTCGGTTCCAACGGGGCGGGGCGAGGGGGCTATCTGTACGAAGCAGTCAAGCAGTTCGCGTACGCCGAACGTGTTAAGTGCCGACCCGAAGAATACGGGGGCGAGGTCTCCCGAGAGGTAGGAACTTAGGCCGCCTCCCTTTTCGGGCGGCACGCCGTTTCCGTCTTCGGGAAGGGTAAAGGCAGGATATACTTCCGTAATCAGCTCAAGGTCCTGACGGAGTTTCTGTGCATCTTGTCCGCCTACCAGTTCGTCAATATCCGGATGGTTCACGTCGTCATAGCGTATCGACTCCGTGACGTGTGTCTTGTCTGGGGTGTACAGGTCGAGTGTGTGCTGGAAGATGTTATACACGCCTTTGAAGCGCTGCCCGCTGTTGATGGGCCAGGATAGGGGCGTTACATGGATGCCGAGTTCCGATTCTATTTCGTCTAATAGGTCGAAGGGGTCTTTGCCTTCGCGGTCCATCTTGTTCACGAACACCATGACGGGGGTCTTCCGCATACGGCATACCTGCATCAGGCGGCGGGTTTGTGTCTCTACGCCCTTGGCGGCATCTATAACGATGATGACGGAGTCCACTGCCGTGAGGGTGCGGAAGGTGTCTTCGGCAAAATCCTGGTGGCCGGGGGTGTCAAGGATGTTTATTTTGTAGGTTTGCTCTCTGTCGGGTTGGGGCTTGTATTCAAAGCCCATTACGGAGGTGGCCACAGAGATGCCGCGTTGCTTCTCTATCTCCATCCAGTCGGAGGTGGCTGTTTTGCGTATTTTGTTGGACTTCACAGCGCCTGCCACGTGTATGGCACCGCCGTAGAGGAGCAGTTTCTCGGTGAGTGTGGTCTTGCCCGCATCGGGGTGGGAGATGATGGCGAACGTGCGCCTGCGTTGGATTTCTTCCTGCAATGTCATGATGATGTGCTCTATGCGTGTTTCTGTGCGGTTCTCAAATTGGAGTGCAAAGGTACTTAAAGTTTTGCATATACGAAAGAAAAGCGTAACTTTGCAAACTGAAAAGAGACTGGAGAATGGAATCGCTGCTTCGTTGGGATACGCAACTGCTGTTGTTGTTCAACGGCTGTCACAATACGTTTCTCGATACGTTCTTTTGGAACGTGTCAACTCGCTGGTTATGGATTCCGCTGTATGCCGTATTGGTCGCGTGCATCATACGGCGCTATGGCCGGCGTTCGCTGTGGGTGCTGTTGGCTGTAGTGGCGGCCGTAGGCTTGGCTGATTACGTATCGTCAGGTTTCATCAAGCACTGGGTGTGCCGCCCGCGGCCTACCCATGCGGCAGAGTTGGAAGGACTGCTTCACATCCTTAACGGCTACAGAGGCGGCAGCTACGGCTTTGTGAGTTCCCATGCGGCCAACTGCATGGCTCTCTCTTTGTCCGTCTCTCTGCTTTGGCGCGATTGGCGGATGACGCTGCCGCTTATGGCCGATGCTTTTCTCAATTGCTGGAGCAGGATGTATCTGGGTGTTCACTACCCGGGCGATATATTAGGGGGCCTGTTGGTCGGAAGTCTCATGGCATTGGTCGCATGGTGGCTGTTGCGTAGATTTGGTTGTATAAAAAACGACGGAACAGAAGTCCCGTCGTGGTGGTTGGCAATGGTGAATGCCGTATTTGCCCTCACTCTTGTTGCGGCCTGCCTGCTGTAATCGTGTCAAGTGTTTCCGCCGGTCGGGGCATCATCCGTTGCACCGCATGGCGGCGCGGGCCGGCTTCGCGCCAGCGCTGTTGCAGTAGCCGGTATTGTTCTTCGGTAAGCACCTTGCGTAGTTCCGCACGAAGCTGTTCCATGCGCGACTGTACTTCCTCATGGGTGGCCTCGGGTGAACGCATACGGGCGTACTTCAGGTGAATGGCATATACGGTATCGCGCTGCTGGGGCGTAAGGGTGAGTTCGCGCTGCAGGCGCTCGGTCTGCTTTGCGGCAATCTGCTCGGGTGTACGCATGGGCTGCGACGGCTCTTGGGCATAAAGAGGAACAAGGCAGAACAGAAGGATGAGTGAAAATAGAGAGAGTGGGGGTTTCTTCATACGTATGGGGGGCTTGACAGCTTTTTATCAGCAAATAATGTGCCATTCGGCATTTTCAGGGGGAGAGAATATTGTCATGTGCGGAAAAAGCACTATCTTTGCAACGTAAAGCGGCCTTATAGGGGCCTTGTGAAAACAACGGAGAAAGCATGAGAAGCGAACTGCAGATAGCACGCCGCCTGTATTTCGGGCTGGAACGTAATGGGGGCCGGCGGATGTCGCGTCCGGCGGTGCGGGTGGCTTTGCTGGGAATCATCATCGGCATGGCGGTGATGATAGTGAGTATCTTCGTGGTGATAGGCTTCAAGCAGGAAATTACGCGCAAGGTGGTGGGCTTCGGCGGTCATATACGGGTGGTTAATTTCGACAACAACAATACCTATGAGATGCAGCCCGTGCGCGTCGGTGACACGCTGTTGGCACAATTGCAGGGTTTGGAAGGGGTGGAGTCTGCGTGGCGCTTCTGCACCAAACCGGGCATGCTGAAGACGCAGGATGCCTTTCAGGCGGTGATATACAAGGGGCTGCCGCTTGACGACAATAGCGCTTGGGCCTTTTTTCGGCGTAATCTGACGGAGGGACGTCTGCCCCGGCAGGCCGGCGAGGTGATTGTTTCCGCATCTGTGGCACGTCTCATGCAGCTGCCGCTTGACACTACGGTGCTTTGCTACTTTATTCAGGACAACGTCCGTGCGCGCCGTCTGCATATATGCGGCTTCTATGAGACAGGTTTTTCCGATTACGACAATCTCTTTATGGCTGGCGACCTCGGTGCGGTGCAGCAACTGAATGGCTGGGATACGCAGCAGGTGAGCGGGGTGGAATTGGATATTCGCAACTTCCGCCGTTTGGAGGAAGTGACGGAGCGTGTCTATTTCCTTACTGCCAATCGTAGTGACGACGATGGCAACTTCTTCTATACGCAGAACGTAGTACAGCTCAATCCTGCGGTGTTCTCCTGGTTGGATCTGCTGGATATGAACGTGGTGGTAATCATTCTGCTGATGCTCGCGGTTTCTGGCTTCAGCATCGTCTCGGGGCTGCTGATACTGATATTGGACAGCATCCGGCTTATCGGTACGCTGAAAGCCTTGGGGGCTGCTAACGGCTACATACGCCGTATCTTCCTTGCTGAGGCGGCGATGTTGGTCGGCAGGGGTATGCTATGGGGCAATGTGGTCGGCTTGGGGCTGTGCGCGTTGCAGTACGGACTCCATATTGCTCCTTTGGATGCTGCGGCCTATTATGTGGATTATGTGCCCATCTGTTTCCATTGGGGCTGGTGGCTTGTGCTCAATGTGGGGACGCTGCTGGTGTCGCTGTTGGTACTATTGGCTCCTTCCGGCATCGTGAGCCGTATCTCACCCGCAAAGGTGATGCATTTCGAATAGGGGAATTATGCAACTGACGACTCCTGTACATATTGCTCCTGCCGACTGGCAGATAACTTATCAGGACCGCCTGCTTCTGCTCGGCTCCTGTTTCACTGACCATATCGGGCGCCGGTTGGAGCAGTCGTATTTCCGTGTTGCCGTCAATCCGTTTGGCGTGCTGTATAATCCGCTTTCTATCGCTCAGTGTCTGGAGGTGTTGCTTGGGCTCAAGCCCTTTTCAGTACCTCAACAAACGGTGTTTTATGGCGGCTTGTGGCATTCCATGTTGCATCACGGCTCGTTTTCCTCAGCCGACCGCCGGCAGTTTGAAGCCGCAGTTGGGCAGAGTATTCTGTCCGGACGGCAGGCACTGGAGGATGCATCGGTGCTGCTGCTGACCTTTGGCACGGCATGGGTGTATGAGTATGAGGGTGAGGTGGTAGCCAATTGTCACAAACTTCCGGCTTCTGCCTTTACGCGGCGCCGCTTGCAGGTGGACGAGGTGGTGGAGGTTTGGCGTCGGTTGCTCGCTTTGCCGCAGTTGCAGGGCAAGCATGTTGTTTTCACGGTTTCGCCAATTCGTCACCTCAAGGACGGTCTGCATGAGAATCAACTTAGTAAGGCCACGTTGCTGTTGGCGCTTGACCGTCTCGGAGTCGGTTGTTTCCCCGCCTATGAAATCATGCAGGACGAGTTGCGTGATTATCGGTTCTATGCTGCCGATATGGTGCATCCTTCCGATGTGGCGGTTGACTATATCTGGGAGCGCTTCTGTAGTACGTATTTCTCTGAGAACACACGCGGGGAGATGCGGGTGTTGCAGCAGTTGTATCATGACCGTATGCACCGGCCCTTGCATCCCGATACCGAAGAGTACCGCCATTTCTGTGAGCAGACCGAAGAAAAAGCACGGGTACTCCGTGAGAAGTACCCGTGGATATAGTGCACCAGAAGTGCTCTGTCTGTCTGGTCTGTTCAGATTCTTTCCAGTTCTACTGTGAAATGCCGCATCAGCGGAGCCTCTTTGGTGATGCGTACGCCGTGCGTGATTTGCTCGCGGCGGTCATATACGTTCTTCAAGGCGGCGGCAATGACGTCCATGTGGTTGTTCGTATAAACGCGGCGCGGTATGCAAAGGCGCACGAAGTCCAAGCCCCCAAAGCGGTTCTCGCGTGTCACGGGGTCGCGGTCGGCCAGAATATAACCGATTTCGCAGGCACGGATGCCGGCTTCTAAATATAGTTCGCAGGTAAGGGTCTGTGCGGGGAACTCTTCTTTGGGAATACGGTCAAGCACCTTGTCTGCATCTACAAAGATGGCGTGTCCGCCTGCAGGACGCTGATAGGGAATGCCGTATTCGTCGAGTTTCTGGGCTAAATAGTGTACTTGGCGGATGCGTGTGTCTAACATGTCAAATTCCGTGTTCTCTTCCAGACCGACAGCCAAAGCGGCCATGTCGCGGCCGTTCATGCCTCCGTATGTGATGAAGCCTTCAAAGGGGATGCAGAACAGTTTGCAGCCTTCATACCATTCCTCGCGGTTGGTGGCGATGAAGCCGCCCATGTTCACCAAACCGTCTTTCTTGGCCGACATGGTCATGCAGTCGGCGTAGGAGAACATCTCTTTTGCAATCTCCTTGATGGTCTTGTCCTGATAGCCGGCTTCGCGCGTCTTGATGAAGTAGGCGTTCTCGGCAAAACGGGCGGAGTCCATCACAACGGGTACGCCGTATTTGTGGCACAGCGCACATGTCTCGCGGATGTTCTGCATTGATACGGGTTGGCCGCCTACCGTGTTATTGGTCACGGTCAGCACGAAGAAGGGCACCTTTCCGGGGTTCTCTTTCAGTATCTTTTCCGTCATCTCTAACGATACGTTGCCTTTGAAGGGCAGTTCGTGCTGGGTGTCGTGTGCTTCGGGGATGGTAACGTCAATGGCAAAGGCATGACGGCTCTCTATATGTCCCTTCGTGGTGTCGAAGTGGGCATTGCCGGGTACGATGTTGCCTTCTTTTACAAGATAGGAGAACAGAACGTTTTCGGCTGCACGTCCCTGATGGGTGGGGATGACGTAGCGGAAACCGGTCAATCGTGTAATGGTGTCTTTCAGTTCGAAAAATGAGCGTGCTCCTGAGTAACTTTCGTCTCCCAGCATCATGGCAGACCACTGGCGGTCGGACATAGAGCCGGTGCCGGAGTCGGTCAGCAGGTCGATATATACCTGTTCTGACTTGAGCATGAATACGTTGTTCTTGGCTTCAAGCAGCCATTTTTCGCGCTCTGCGCGTGTGGATTTCCTGATGGGTTCCACCATCTTGATTTTCCACGCTTCAGCAAAAGGAAGTTCCATGGTATAGAATTTATAAGGGTTAAGTGATGTGTGTCTTGTGAGTGCCGATGTCACGTTTTAGCGCAGATGTGCGCCGAATTTGTCTTCAAACACCTTCTGCAGCCGTTGCATGACGTTCTCAATCTGCTTGTCTTTGAGGGTGTTCTCATTGTCCTGCAAGATGAAAGACAAGGCGTAGCTCTTTTTGCCGAGGTCAAGAGTCTTGCCTTCATATACGTCAAACAGATACACCTCTTTCAGCAGTTTGCGTTCCGTCTCGAACGCGGCCTTGCGCAAGTCGCCGAAGCGTACCTGCTTGTCAACAAGCAGGGCCAAGTCGCGCTTTACTTCCGGATATTTGGGCAGGTCGCTGATGACGGGTTTGTACTGTTTGTTTTGCTTGAGCAGGTTTTTCCAGTCGAGGTCGGCGAAATAGACGGGATTCTCTATGTCAAAACCGCGCAGCACCTTCTTGCTTACTACGCCCATGATGCCAAGCGTCTTGCCGTTGGGGGCAATGATACGCAGGCCTTCCGTGAAGAGCGTACTGCTCATGTCCTCGTAGGTGCAACGTTCCATATTCACACCCAAGCGGCGCAGCAAGTTGCGTACGTAGGCATGCAGCTGATAGAAGGTGGTTTTCTCTTCGCCGCGTACCCAGCTTTGTGCCGTCTTGTTGCCGGTCAGCCAGAGGGCGAGATGCATCTCCTCGGTGTACTGCTGCAGCGGTGAAATAGGTTCCTCTTGTTTCTGGTTGCCTATTTCCGGTTGCTGGCGGTTATAGTGATAGCAATTGCCGAACTCATAGAACTTCAAGTCGGCATTCTTGCGGTTGGCATTGCGCTGTATCGACTCCAAACCGCCGAAGAGCAGGGTCTGGCGCATTACGCCTAAGTCGCTTGAAAGCGGGTTCATAATCCGTACGCAATGCTCCAGCGGGTACACATCCGATTCTTCATAGTAGCTCACCTTGGTAAGTGAGTTGTTCAGTATCTCGTTGAAGCCTTGGGCCGTCAACTGTTCGCTTAGTCTGCGCTGCAAAGCCACCGGATCAGGCTGCTTGCCATATACGAGGTTCGTATTCAGTTTTTCGGGGAATTCCACATTATTGTAGCCGTAGATGCGCAACAAATCCTCCACAACATCGCACTCACGCTGTACATCGGTGCGGTAGCGCGGTACAAGCAAGTGCCATGTGTCGGCATCCTCTGATGCGATGCCTATCTCAAGAGCCTGAAGAATGGTACGAATGGTCTCCTCTCCGAGTTCTTTGCCTATCAGACGGTTCACGCGACTAAGACTGAATTCCACCTCAAACGGAGGGAACTCCTCTGCCTGCCGGTCGGCGATGTCCATAGCTATGTTGCCGCCTGCGGTTTGCTGTATCAGCAAGGCACAGCGTTTCAATACATAAATCGTATTGTTAGGGTCACAGCCGCGCTCGTAACGGAACGAAGCATCGGTGCTGAGCTGATGCCGCCGTGCTGTCTTGCGGATGCTGACAGGGTCAAAGTAGGCGCTCTCCAGAAATACGTTGGTTGTCTGCTCCGTTACGCCTGAGTCAAGACCGCCGAACACACCGGCGATGCACATCGGCCCCGTTGCATTGCATATCATCAAATCCTGATCCGACAGCGTGCGTTCCGTCTCGTCAAGTGTCGTGAACTTTGTTCCGGCTGGTACGTTTTTCACGATAATCTGTCTGCCCTTTATCTTGTCCGCATCGAAAGCATGGAGCGCTTGCCCCATCTCGTGCAACACGAAGTTGGTGCAGTCCACCACGTTGTTGATCGGACGCAGCCCTATGGTGCGAAGCGCGTTTTGCAGCCAGTCGGGCGAAGGCTTTACTTCCACACCCTGTATCGTCACGCCTGTATAGCGCGGACAAGACTTCTGATTTTCCACCTGTACACTAATGACAAGGTTCTGATTGTCCGTCTTGAAACTGTCCACCGCCGGTCGGGTGAGTGTCAGGGCCGTGCCGTGAGCCATGTAAAAAGCATATAAGTCACGGGCCACACCGTAGTGTGAGCAGGCATCCGAGCGGTTGGGCGTAATATCCACCTCAATCACGTAATCGTCTTCCACATGGTAATATTCCTTTGCCGGCATGCCTACAGGCGTATCTGCCGGCAGTACGATGATGCCGTCGTGGCCGGTGCCAACGCCAATCTCGTCTTCTGCGCAAAGCATGCCGAAACTCTCTACTCCGCGTATCTTCGATTTCTTGATGGTGAAACTCTCGTCGCCCGAATAAAGCACCGTGCCAAGGGTGGCGCATACCACTTTTTGTCCGGCGGCCACATTGGGGGCGCCGCATACAATCTGCACCGGCTCTTCTCCGGAGGCAAGACGTGTTTGCGTGATGTGCAGGTGGTCGCTGTTAGGGTGAGGTTCGCAACTCACCACTTCGGCAACTACCAAACCCTCCAGACCGCCTTTCACAGTCTGCACTTTTTCTACTGTACCGACCTCCAAGCCTATGGAGGTCAGGTTCTTTGCCACGGTTTCGGCGTCATCCGTCAGATTGATATAACGTTTCAGCCAGTTGTAGGAGATATTCATATTGCTTGTTCGGAATCAGTATTCGCTTTTTTATAGAGCGTGCAAAGTTACAAACTTTCCTGTGAATATGCAAGCAAATAAAAACGGAGAGCCGAAACTCTCCGTTGCTATCCGGTTAATTATAAAGAAGGTTAATTTTTAGAGAGTGAAGGCTATTTTGCCGTTCACTTGATGTTGCGGTTGCACGACGCCGCCGATGTCCACGTAGCGGCTGTCGGTCATGTTGCGTGCATCAATGCTTACACGCAGGAAACTGTTGGCCCAATACACCGAACCGTCTAACAGCACTACCGGTTTGTACGGCTTCACGGTGCCCTCCATCGAGGTGTATTCGCCGCGGCGCTGTTCGAAACGGAGGCACCAGCTGGCACCAAACCCTTTCCATATCTTGTGCTCGATGCGTAAGGACACTTTGTGGCGCAGATAGTCCAAAGCATAGAGCGAGAGCAGGTTGCCGGCATCGGCCTGTACGTCGGTGAAGCTGTAGCTCACTTCGGCTCGGTGGATCCATTCGTAGCCGTCCACGCCAATTGCCGCCTCCATGCCTCCTGCATTCACGCGGCTGTGGTTGGTGCTTTGCCATACGGTTACGGCAGGGTCGGGGTCTTTCACCCAGTCGATGATGTCGCGTCCCCACCGGTAGAAGCCGGAAGCGTTCAGGTAGAGGTGGCGGTAACGGTATTTGGCCGAAAGCTCCAACTGAAGGGCTTTTTCGGGCCGTGTGGATTCGTCAGCCTGCTGGGTTGCGGTGTGGTAATACAGGTCGGTGTAGGTGGGTATGCGTATGGCGCGGTTGAAGTTGAGGAACAGACCAAGCCCCTTGATCGGCTCATAGCCCAGGTTGACGCCTACTGCCCAGTCGTTGCCGAACTGCGAATTCCACGTGCCGCTTGCACCAGCAGCCGCCGACAGCGAACGCCAATAGATGCGCTCTTCGGCGAAATAACGCAGATTGACGCGGTTGTGGTCCCCTAAGCTGCTGCTCGTGATGAGTTCGTCACGAATGTCAATGCCGGCTGTGGTTTTGCTCCATTCGTTGCTCCAACTGCCCTGCAGTCGGGCTCCCGTTGTGTGGGTCCACGTTACGTTCGGACCTTTATACCATTCCGGCGCAGGGTTACCTTCTATATCCACGCCGTTGCGATAGGTGTGGAAGCGGTCGAAGTGACCGCGATAATAGATACCGGCCTGCAGGTTCCAGCCGCTCTGCCAGTTCTTCTCGTAGCTCAGGGAGGAGAGCAGCGTGCGCGTCTGGTCATACTGGTTCGGGTATTTTACGGTGTAGAACGAGTTTGCACCTGCATCCTTGTACTGTGCGCCGGCCTGGAAGTCAAGTCCCCGCCATCCCGTCTGCAAGAAAGCGTTGGCTATCTTGTAGTCGGTATCGGCCATGTAGCCCGACGAGCGGTTGTAACTCGCTCCCGCGTTCAGGTACCATTTGTTCTTGTGCAGGCGGACTGCCAATGCCGGATTGATGTAGCCGTATTCTCCACCGGCCAGACTTCCGTTGACCTCATAGGCCTTCTTTGCATCTGCAGCGGTTGCGGCCTTCGTGATGATGTTGATAGCTCCAGAGAAGGCATCAAGGGCATAGTTGGTGCCCTGCAGCACTTCGATGCGCTCAATCAGCATCGGGTCCACCGGAATGTCCATGGAGTAGTGGTCGGTCTGCGGGTCGGTGATGTCCACTCCGTTGAGCAGTATCTTCACCTGCCGTCCCGTACCGCCGCGCATGGTGAGGTCGGCCTGCACCCCGCTCGCTCCGCGTTCGCGCAAGTCGATACCGGGCAGGTACTTCAGCAGGTCGCAGGCTGTCTTGACGGGCAGCAGACGAATCTCGTCAGCAGAGAGGTTGGAAACTAATCGGAAATGTTCCGACTGGAACTGGCTCCGTTCGGCCATGACGCTTACTTCTTCAATCTGAAGGAGCGTCGGGTCAACGTTGCCTTCTGGCGGTGTGTCATCGGCTTGTGCCGTGGCGAAGCCCGTCAGCAGCAGTCCGCATACGGCGGCTGCTTTGCCTGCCTTCAGCAGTTCCATGTCGGCAATGCGTGCGCTCACACGCCCGATGTTCACAATCTTGTGCATCGAGCAGAACGCCGCATAACCTTTCCGGCGGAACTGCCGGAAGCGGAAGACAGTTTGTCTAACGAATTGTTTGTTCATTGGGTTGTTTGTGTGCTGTCGGATAGCAACTGCAAAAGTACTGCAAGATTTCCACACCTGCAACCCCTTTATCCGCTGAGGGCGGACAAGGCCCCCGGATTCGTCAGGACGGAAACGGGGCGGGGGTGGCAGAAAATTGGTAAAGTTTACCAATTTTCTTCACACGGGCTTCTCATTACAAACACCCAGTCTTCTCCTTATCGCTGATTCCGGTAACAAGCAGAGAATAAGAAAGATAAAAGTTTACCAATAGCACAACGCTGATTATCAGTGCGGTGCTGCCGGGGAGAGGGTGTTTCCCGATTTATCAGTGCGGTGCTGCTGGGGGGGGAGGACGTTTCCTTGATTGTCTGTCCGATTCGGATTCAGTTCAGATCGTAGCCGTAGTGACGCAGGCGAGCCGTCTTCTGGCGCCAGTCTTTGT
>JAFUEI010000033.1 GCA_017464025.1 Paludibacteraceae bacterium
AACGATGTCGTTAAGACCGAGGTTCAAGATGGTGTCCATCATACCCGGCATGGAAGCGCGGGCAACCGAACGGACGCTGACGAGCAGCGGGTTCTGCGGGTCGCCGAATTTGCTATTCATCAGACCTTCGATGTGCTTTACGGCAGCCATTACATCGTCGTTGAGGAGCTCCATAATCTTCTCCTGACCGACTTCGTAATACTCGTTGCAGACATCAGTAGTGATGGTGAATCCCGGTGGAACGGGAACACCCACGAGGTTCATCTCGGCGCAGTTGGCACCTTTGCCACCCAGTTGCTCGCGCATCTGGGCATTGCCTTCGGCCTTACCGTTACCGAAGGTGTAAACGCGTTTTTTCTGTTCCATAAATGAAATGGTTAGTATGTATATTGTATAAAGTTTTGTTATCCAAACAAAAAAGGCTTATACATCTGGTATAAGCCTTGTCTCCCTTATATAGTTATATCCTGCATTTGCCGTATGGCCGCATGGCGCATCATTGTATGGCTGTTCTGCATGGACATGTTGCTGTTCGATTGCTCGTTTTTTTCAGACTGCAAAGATACTGTTTTTATTTTACGTGTGCAATAGCACTATGTTATTTTTCCGGTCCTGCCTCATAGCGGTCAATAGCGGCGCGCATCAGGAGACGTCCTTGTTCAATAATCTCTGCCGCTTTGTCGAAGGCAAAAGTGGGGTATTGGTTCATCGGCATCTCGGCAAGTATGTCGCAGTGGACAAGTTGGTTCATCAGTACCGTATTGTTCTGAATCATCATATCTGTCATTCGGGAGAGTAGGGAGGCATAAGTAACGCTGTCGGACAGATAATCCTCCTCGCGTTCGCGGATCAGGTCTTCCACCTTGTCGCTTATGAAATCGGGCAGGCGGTCAATAATCTTCTGCGGGACGAGCGGCTTGGGTTTCTCCACCTCCATCGAGTCTGGGGCAGAGATGTTGAGTGCGGCCAATATGTCGCCCTCCGTGCGGTGCACGCGGTTGAGAGGACAGGCGTTCAATATGCCGCCGTCAACCAGCAACATGTCGCCCTTCTTTACGGGACGGAAGAACAGCGGAATACTTACCGAGGCACGCACGGCTTCAAACAGACTGCCAGTCTCCATTACCACTTCGCGGTTGTGGATAACATCGCTCGCCACCAGACTGACAGGGATTGGCAGATTTTCTATCAGGCTGTCGGGCACTATCTGCTTGAATGCCTCCACTGTGCGGTCGCCCTTCACGAGGTAGTTTCTTGAAAGCGAGAAGTCGCCTAACGATAGTATTTTCTGCGTGTCAAGCGAGAGAAACCAGCGTTTGCCTTCCTCCAGTTTGCCGCTGGCATAGATACCTGCAATAAGTGCTCCTATAGAGCAGCCCGCAATGGACGAAATCTCGTATCCTCGGCTCTCAAGTTCTTCTATGGCGCCGATATGCGCCAATCCCCGTGCTCCGCCCGATGCGAGCACCAAAGCTACTTTCTGTTTCATGACAATTGTGAAAAAAGAATAACGATGCAAAGATACGGCTTTTTTATGAATATGCAAAACCCGCATAGGTTGCCTCACCGGCAAGAGTGTGGGAAAAAGAGGACGGACTATTGCCGGAATAAAGAAAAACAGCTACTTTTGCAGCACGAAAAAGTGTAAGTAGGAAAAGCCAATAAACAACTGATATGAAAAAACTTATTCTTTTTGCAGTCATCGCCCTTTTGGTTACAGGCTGCACCAAAAACACGGAAGAAATGAAAACAATGTCTGCCCTTGATGCCATCATGACGCGCGTGAGCGTGCGCCAGTTTACCGACCGTAAACCTACTGCCGAACAAATTGACCTGCTGCTTCGTGCCGGTATGGCCGCTCCTTCAGCCGTCAATCGCCAGCCGTGGGCGTTTGTTGTTGTAGATGATCCGGAACTTCTGCACGCCATAGGCGAACAGATACCCGGCTCGCGTGTGCAGAACGGAGCGCAGGTGGCCATCATACCTTGCGGCGACCTGAGCAAGACCGGCGAGGGAGCAGCACAAGAGTTCTGGATTCATGACGCCTCGGCTGCCACGGAGAACATCCTGCTGGCAGCGCACGCTATGGGACTCGGTGCCGTATGGACCGCCGTACAGCCGATAGAAGAGCGGATGAACATCATACGCACTCTGCTCAACCTGCCGGACAACTTGCAGCCTCTCTGCGTCATCCCCGTAGGGTATCCCGCCGAACAGCCTGCCGTAAAAGACAAGTACAAAACGGATAACATCTACTACAACCGCTTCTGAAATGTTAAAACGACGTAAGGGTTTGCGTAACCGAAAAGTTATCACTACCTTTGCAGCCGCTACAGAGCATTCTTTATACAAACTAAATCAATATCACACAATGAAAAAAATCTTTTTTGCTGCCGCATCGGTCATCATGATGACCATGGGCTTTGTTGCATGCAACAACACCAACACCCCCGAGAATCCTGACAATCCGCAGAACCCCGGTCAGACGGATACCACCAAGCAGGAGGAAGTAAGTAACATCTTCTATGATGAGCCTTACCTGACCTTCGGTACCGACACCAACACCGTTAAGAGAGAAATGGCAAAGGTGGGCACCTATCTCGGTACAAATACAGTAGTGGATACAACCATTATCTACTTCTCGCCCGTAAACAAGCAGAAGCAGGCTCTGCAGTACGTCTCCTATTTTGAGGCAAACCAGTTGAAGCAGCAGCAGATTGTGATTCCGGCTTTGGCCAATGCTGCCAAAACTGGCTTGGACGAAAATCAGCAGAAGCAGCTGATGACGGTACTGGGTTCGGAATATACTTACATTCAGGCCAACGAGAGCAACACCACACTCTACTTTAAGCACAAGACCAAAGAGAATGTGTATGTCGGTATGTCCATTCAGGTCATTCAGAACGCCTATTACTACATCCTCTTTTATTATGAAGTAAAGCAGTCGGCCGGTGCCGTGATGCGTATGCCGATTCTGAAATAAGGAACCTGATGCAACAAACGGTGCCGCAGGGCATCACAAGAGAGACGGTTGACACGGTCGGCCGTCTCTCTCTTTTTGAGACGCGCATTTTGAGACGCGCACGCAGGGGAACATAAAAATAAAAAAGCAGAGACTGCATTTCTGTGCAGTCTCTGTCGTGTGTGTTGCTACCAGACCTTTCGTGCCGGTCAGTTGGCGGCAACGGCTTTTTCTGCTTCGGCAAACTGAGCCTTGTTCTGGTTGTCCTGCATGTTGGCATAATAGCGTTTGGCGGCCTCTTTCTGGCGGGGAGCCGAAAAGTTGCTGACACGCTTGAGGTAGCCGATGATGCGGGTGAGGTAGTCCAAATTGGTGCTATGGCACTTTGGGCACTCGTGCAGGTAGCGTTTGTCAATGTGGCCGCAGTCGTTGCAGACGGTGTTGGGGATATTGAATGTGAAGTAGTTGCATCCTTCCTGTGCGGCTACGCGCAGCAACTGGCGATACTGCTCTTTGGAAAGGTGTTCTTCGAGGTTGCAGTGAAGCGCCGAACCGCCTGTAAGGTGCTCGATGTACTTTTTCCCGTGCATGCGGAACTTGTCAATGACATTGAGGGATGTGTCTTCTACAATATAGAAGTAGGAGTTGTAGCAGTCGCGCGGAACTACATAGCCGTCCTCACGATCCCATTTGGCATGCTTTACACCCACGTTTTCAGCCGGAATCATCTCGCAGTTGAACATCACGTCTTTGGTGCGATATTTCTTGTTGAGTTTCTCCACGATACCCAGCACTTCCTGTACGTAGTGGGCGTATTTCTCGTTATCGGTGATTTCAATACCGAGGAATTCGGCAGCCTCCACCAGGCCGTTCACGCCGATGGTGAGATACTGGCGGCCTATGTTGATGTAGCCGGCATCAAAGAGCGGAAGCATGCCTTTCTCCTGCAGACGCTTCAGATTCTCGTTGTAGGCTAACTGCACTTTGTGCA
The DNA here is from genome assembly GCA_017464025.1 of Paludibacteraceae bacterium. Taxonomy (GTDB): domain Bacteria; phylum Bacteroidota; class Bacteroidia; order Bacteroidales; family Paludibacteraceae; genus Colicola. Next base: position 3,954 of record JAFUEI010000033.1, read on the forward strand.
TCAGGTCAACTATCTCCTCCACGTAGCTCTGATAGGGGATACCCATGCGGACGGCATATTGGATAGCGCGGTTCAGGTTGATGGTCAGCACCGATTTTGAACCCGTAGAGATGCCGCCGGCCCCCAGCGTATAGCTGAAGCCGTTGTCGGTAATCTCGTTGCGCAGACGGCAGCAGGAGCTCAGCGAGTCGGCGCTGTCGCTTACGTAGGTGAAGAAGGAGTGCCCTTCGGCATACATCTCTGCCGTGAAGTCGGCATATTCTTTATCCTTGATGTCGCCGTTCTCGTCGGCCAGCAGAGCCATCGTCTCAACGGGGAAGGTGAGCGGCGTGCGCAGACGCTCGGCATTGAACCACTTCATGAAGCGCTTCTGAAGCCAGTTGACGCCGTCCCAGTCGGGTTGCGAACCGTCGGGGAAATAGAAGTTGTCGAACAGCGAGTGGAAATAGTAGGTGTCGTAGTAGGAGATGTTCCAGAACACCGCTTGGAAGTTGCGTGCGCCGGTAGGCTGGTTGATGCTGTACACCACCTGCTCGAAGCTGTCGGTAATCATCTTGTCTATTGTGCGGCGTTTGGTGGAGAGGTCCACTACCTCGTTGGCGCGCTGCCAATAGTCCTTGCCGTATTCGAGTTGGAGAAAATAGTTCATGTACATCAGAAATTCCGGTGTGGCACACGCTCCCGAAAGCATCGAGCTGACGATGAACACCATGTTTACGAAGCCGCCGCAGAACGATTTGAGGTTGGTGGGAGGAGTCGAGTTGCCGCCAATGGACAGCGTGCCGCCTATCAGCCACGGATACATGGTGATGGAAGCGCAGTAGTTGGCAAGAGAAGTCTCGTCGTTCTTGTAGATGAAGTGTTGGTGAAGCAGGCTCATGTATTTGTCTGCCACTTCCTTGCCGAACATCTCCTTAATGCGGTCGGTCAGCAGACGGCGGTTCAGGCGGATGTAGTTCGACTTGGGAAGTTCGCCAATCAGCGTAGCGATGTTTTTCTTCTCTACGTTGGCGTTGGCGTCGTATTTGCTGCCGGTGGCCGGGTTAACGGCATCGCAGTAGTTCATCAGGAACTCCAGCTTGTCGCGCGTCTCGCGGTCGCCCTGATGGCGGCTGCGGTAGAGCATGTAGTTTTTGGCCACTTTGTAGTATCCCTCACTCATCAGCGCTATCTCCACCTGATTCTGAATCTCCTCCACACTCACGCCGTTCTGCACACGCAGATGCCCCAGGATGTTGGTCATGATTTCCTCTGTCGCGAACGAATCGGACGCGATGAAAGCCTTCGCTATGGCTTCCTTGATTTTCTCAATGGCGAACACTTCTTGCTTGCCATCACGTTTGATAATGTACGTTTCCATGTTGTATTATTATGGTATATGTCTTGTTTCTTTTTTTGCTCTGTCTTATGGACGGTTTTCGGACAGCGAAAGTTATTCACACCCCTGCGGCGAATGGGGTATGTGGATAACTTTTGCTCCCTTTTCGCGGAAGTTGCGAATTCCACGTGCCATTTCTTACGATATGTCACTTCGCACAAAGCCGCATCCAGTCTCACTTCGCGGCATTTTTCACTGTCAGGGGGAGCCAGTCGGAACCGTCGTTTGCAAAGGTAGTACAAATTTATGAACATACAAACCCATCGCACACTTTTTTTTCAAAAAAATATTATGTACAGTTACATAGAATGTTACGAGCTTTGGACAAAGGAAGAGGTTGTCTGTGTGACAGAAAAGCATTATCTTTGTCGGCCGTAGGAAAATGCCGCACGTATGACACCTTTTATCACCCCTGAAGAGATAGAAAAAAGGGCCCGGCAGGCAGCCGGTCTGTTTGCCCGCGGTTACAATTGTTCACAGGCCGTCGTAGCCGCTTGTGCCGACCTGTACGGTATGGATACGGACACCGCCTTGCGCGTGTCGGCTTCGTTCGGCGGAGGCATAGGCCGTATGCGTATGACGTGTGGCGCTGCTTGCGGGATGTTCGTTCTGGCCGGATTGCATAACGGGAATACGCTGCCTGACGCTCCCGCCAACAAGATGCCCAACTACAGGTTGGTGCAGTCGCTGGCGGACGACTTCCGTGAGGAGAACGGAGGCATCGTCTGTGCCGACCTCATTGGCTTGAATGGAACGCCTCCGCAGCAGAAGCGTCCCTGTCCGGAGATGATAGCCGAAGCAGTGCGCATCTACCTGCACCGCATCGTTGCAGCGCAACCGGAGAGAAATGCCAACCTGCCGACAGCCTGAGCAAAGAGCAACAAACAACTCAACAGAATCAATACTATGTACAATCTTGCCATTCTCGGCGGTGGCCCCGCAGGTTACACCGCAGCCGGACAGGCCGCCAAGGCCGGTCAGAGTGTAGTTCTTTTCGAGCAGAACGTACTTGGCGGAACGTGTCTGAACGTAGGCTGTATCCCCACCAAGACGCTGCTGTACAGCGCCAAACAGTATTACAACGCACGGAATGCCGCCAAATACGGCATCAGTGCGGAAAACGTGGCCTTCGACTTTGCGAAGATGCAACAGCGCAAACAGAAGGTGGTGCGCAAACTGGTGGCCGGCATCAAGGCGCAACTGCAAGGCTGCACGGTAGTAAACGCCGCAGCCGGAGTGACAGCCTATACGGAAGAGAAAATCACACTCGCGGCGGCGGGTGAGACCTACGAAGCGGAGCAACTGCTGATATGCACGGGTTCCGTCAACTTCGTGCCTCCGATTCCCGGCATTCGCGACAATGAATATGTGTGGGACTCTACCGATGCTCTCAACGCCAAGGAACTGCCGCAGAGCATTGTCATCGTGGGGGGGGGCGTGATAGGCATGGAGTTTGCCACGCTTTATCACGAACTGGGCGTGGAGGTAACCGTGGTGGAAGCTATGCCGCGCATCCTGCCCAATTTGGATGAGGACTGTGTGAACCTGCTGCTGGAGAAATACCGCAAGCAGGGCATCCGTATCTTCACCTCCACCAAGGTGAAGTCGATCAACGGCAACCAAGTGACCGTCGAGCTGGCAGAAGGCGGCGGGAGCATGCTGGCGGCCGAACGCATTCTGGTAAGTGTGGGCCGGCGGGCCAACCTGCAAGGACTGGAAGCCTTGAAGGGGCTCGAACTTGAACGCGGAGCCGTGAAGGTGAACGAGTTCATGCAGACTAACCTGAAGAATGTATATGCCGCCGGCGACGTGACGGGCAAGATTATGCTGGCTCATGTGGCATCGCGGCAGGCCGAAGTGGCCGTCGGCCGGATGCTGAAGCAGATACCCGTGCAGCGGATTGCTTACAATGCCATCCCTTCGGTCGTATATACCCATCCGGAACTGGCATCGGTAGGTCTGACAGAGAAGCAGGCCGCCGAGTTCTACACAGAGATGGAAGGAGCGGAAGCCGTAGAGCGGAAAGGCGGTTTGCAAGCCTTTTTCGAAGTGAAGAAACTTCCGATGACATTCTCCGGACGCTTCGTTGCCGAGAACGAAGGGGAAACGGGGCTCTGCAAGATGATTATCGACAAACGCAACCAAACCGTACTCGGCGTACACATGGTCGGCAACCCGTGTTCGGAGTTTGTGGCGGCCGCCTCCTTTGCCGTGCGCATGGGCTATACGGTGCCCGAATTCCGGCAGGTGGTATTCCCGCACCCAACGGTCAGCGAGATTCTCCGCGAGACCGTTGCCGAATAAGCGCCGCACAGGCATAGAAAAGAAAAACAACCCGTAGAGATGGCAAAGCGTGTACTGATGGCTATGTCGGGAGGAATCGACTCCTCCGTAGCGGCCATGCTCCTCTTGGAGCAGGGCTACGAACTGGTCGGGGTTACATTCCGTACATTCGACAGCATAAAAGACTCCTGTCTGGCTCGCGAGAAAGGCTGTTGCTCGGTGGAGAGCATCATGGAAGCTCGGCATCTGGCGCAGCAGTTGGGCTTTGAACATCACATCCTTGACTATCGGCAGATTTTCCGCGATACGGTCATCCGCAATTTTGTGGACGAATACATGCACGGACGTACGCCAAACCCTTGCGTGCTTTGCAACTCGCACATCAAATGGGGCGAGCTGCTTTGTGCCGCCGACCGGTACGGATGCGACTTCATCGCCACCGGTCATTATGCACAGACCGCCCTTTGTCGCGGACACGTCTATCTGAAGAATGCTGTTGACAGCCGCAAAGACCAGACCTATTTTCTCTGGATGCTCACGGAGGACAACCTGCGCCGCACGCTCTTCCCGCTGGGTGGTCTTACCAAGCCCGAGGTGCGCTCACTGGCCGCCCGACACGGCTTTGAACAGCTGAGCCGCAAATCGGAGAGCCAGGAGATATGCTTCGTGCCGGACAACGACTACCGCACCTTCCTTGCCGCCGAAGGCTGCAGGGTGGGGCCGGGCGACTATGTGGACAGTGCTGGCAACAGGCTGGGCAGGCATGAGGGCTATTGCAACTATACCATTGGTCAGCGCAAGGGTCTTGGTATCGCTTTGGGAGAACCCCGGTATGTAACAAAAATCGACGCTTTGCACAACGAAGTGATGCTTGGCGACAGAACCAACCTGCTTCGCACGGACGTCCGAGCGGAAAATATCCGAATTCGTGACATGGCATGGCTGGCGGAAAGTCCGCAGGTGCAGGCACGGATTCGTTACAAAAGTCCGGCAGCGGAAGCAACTGTTGTACGTCTCACCGATGGTCCGGAGGGATGCATCGAACTGCAGTTTGACCAACCGGTATGGGGCGTCACGCCCGGCCAGTCGTTAGTGTTGTATAAAGACGGTCTGGTGGCAGGCGGCGGCATCATCGTATAAAAACGTGAAGATTGTGAAAGGCATATTGATAACAACGGCTGTCCTGCTCTGCGTGGCAGGAGCGGTGGCGGCAGTGCTCCGCCATCCCGCCTTTGGGCGCAAGCCCTCGGCCGCACGCAGGGCGCGCATGGAAGCCTCCCCCCACTGGCGGAACGGCAGGTTCCATAACGAGGAACCGACGCGCCAGTTTACGGGTAGCAAGGGATTCTTTCCTGCTATGTGGAGTTTTCTGACAGAAAAGGCCGCTGACAACCGGCCTGACGCACCCTTGGATGCCGTGAAGACCGACCTGAAAGGGCTGCCTGCCAATCGCGACTGGCTCGTGTGGTTCGGTCATTCTTCCTATCTGTTTCAGTTCGCGGGAACGCGTTTTCTGGTGGACCCGCTTCTCAAACCCGAATTTCCTGTCAATCTGATGATGCGGCCTTTCCCGGGCACCGACATCTATCGTCCCGAGGACATGCCGGATATTGATGTGCTTGTCATAACCCATGAGCATTGGGACCACATGGATTACGCTACATTGCGCGACTTACGCGGCAGAGTGGGGAAGGTGGTCTGTCCGCTCGGTATAGGTGAATATATGGAGCAATGGGGTTTCCCCGCTGACCGCATCCTTGAGATGGACTGGTATGAACAGACCGTCGCTACGGGTTCTGTACGAACGGAAGCGGTCGTGACCTGTCTGCCGGCACGCCATTTCTCTAACAGGTTGTTTGGACAGAATCGCACACTATGGGCCTCGTTTATGATTGAGGCGGGTGGCCGCAAGGTGTATGTCGGTGGCGATGGTGGCTACGACAGCCGCTTCCGCCGCATCAGGGAGCGTTTTGGCCGTGTGGACCTCGCTTTTATGGAGAACGGGCAGTACAACGACGACTGGGCGGAGATTCACATGCGTCCGGCCGACTTGGAAAAAGCGGTGCTTGACCTTGATGCAAGGCAGGTGTTTACGGTGCATCACGACAAGTTTGCTCTGGCCCGTCACCCGTGGGCCGAACCCGACAGCATCGCGCACCATATTGCACAGAAAGACCATATCGACCTGCTCGACAGCAGGATAGGCGAAGTGGTGTATTACTGAAACAATGGCATAAACATAATCCAATATAGCACTTGTACAAATAAAACAAAAAGAAATGAGTATATACGGAAAGTTCCTGTTTTGTCTGGCACTGCTATGGAGTAGTGTTGCCGTGGCGCAGAATCCGCTGCAGCAGCGTCTTGCCGGACTGGACGGTGTAGAGTCGGTTGAGCAGATTGCCGGCGGTAAGTTTAAGGAGAAATATGTGGTACAATTCCGCCAGTTGCGCAATCCTGTGGGAGCACCGGCCGACACGTCCACATTCCTGCAGCGGGTGATTGTCGGTCATATCAGTCTTGATAGCGCTGTCGTGCTGCATACCCACGGCTACAGCGCCGCTGACCACACACAGCGTATTCAGGTGCGCGACGAACTGTCGGAGTTGCTGGGAACCAACAATATCTTTGTGGAGCACCGTTATTTCGGCACCTCCTGCCCGGCCGACACCAACTGGAACGAAGTGACAACGGCTAATGCGGCCTACGATATGCACCGTATCGTGACGGCGTTGAAGACGATCTATTCGGGGCGCTGGATATCTACAGGTGGCAGCAAGGACGGTATAACCTCAGCCCTGTACAGCATGTACTATCCGCACGACGTGGATTTGTCAGTGCCCTATGTGGCCCCCTTCTGTCTCACGCAACAGGACCCGCGGGGCTACCAATTTCTCCGTCAGGTGGGTAAGCCTGCCAAACGGGCCCGCATCCTGAATTGGCAGCGCGAGGCTTTCCGTCGGCGCAACGTGCTGGAACCGATGGTCTGCCACTATGCCGACTCGCTCAATATGCGTTTCATCGTGCCTTTCGAGATGGTGTACGACTACTGTATTCTCGATTACGACTTCGGCATCTGGATGCGCGGCATCAGCGAGGACGAGATACCGCTTCCCTATGCGTCCGACAAGCAGATGTACGACCACTTCATCAAATACGCCAATCCTGACATGTTCGACCGCAACAAGATGCCGCACCAGACCTATTACGTGCAGTCGGCCAAAGAACTGGGCAACTACGCTTACGACCTGTCTCTCTTCGCGGAATATCTGTCCGCTGCCACTTTGGCGCACGACGGCTATCTCAAGGACCTCTATCTGCCGGAAGGCGACTGGGATTTCTCCTATTCCGACGCGGCCTACCAGCGGCTCTTCCGCTTTTTGGACACCACCGACTGCCGTCTGGTATTCATCTACGGCGAGACCGATGCGTGGACAGCCTTCCCCTTCCCGCCCACTGACAACCCGAATATCCGCATCTACACCCTCCCTGGTGGTTGCCACTATTCCAAGATACGCGAGTTTCCCGAGGACACCCGCCGGACCATTATGGACAACATTCATAACTGGCTTCAGTAAAAGAAACGGCAGGGCATACACGGGAAAAAAACGGGAGGACACAAACCTCCATATTAGGAGTACTTAACGGCTTCTCAAAGCAGCGGAAATGCACTTTCTGAAAGGAAATTGCGTTTCCGCTTTCTTGTTCGGAGATTTTTTTGTAACTTTGCAAGCGGAATGACGTGGCTTTATCCTTGCCCGTCTTTGCAACAGCATTGAACATTCAAACACATTATCTAATATGAACACTACACTTCAAGAACTCACCGACAAAATCTACGCAGAAGGCGTGGAAAAAGGTAAAGAACAGGCACAAGCCATCGTAACGGATGCCGAGGCGAAAGCAGCACAGATTGTGGCAGAAGCTGAGAAGCAGGCAGCGCAGAAGCTGGCCGAGGCTGAGCACAAGGCCGCGGAGCTTGACAAGAACACCCGTTCGGAGCTGCGCTTGTTTGCCGAGCAGTCTGTCAACGCGTTGAAGACCGAAGTTGCCAACCTGCTGACCGACAAACTGGCGGCTGACAGCGTGAAAGCGGCCACTGCTGACCCCAAGTTCATGCAGCAGATTATTGCCGGCCTTGCCGCCCAGCTTGCTAAGAACGGCGAAGTGGTCATTGAGGCAAAAGATGCAGAAGCTCTGAAGAAATACTTTGCACAGAATGCCAAGGAATTGTTGGACAAGGGTGTGGAAATAAAGGAAGTGAAAGGTATCCGTACCGACTTTTCCATCGCCCCCAAGGATGGCGGCTACAAACTTGCTTTCGGTGATGCCGAGTTTATAGCCTACTTCAAGGAATTTCTTCGTCCGCAACTCATTGAACTGCTCTTCTGATTATGACGTACGAATATCTGATTGCCGGATTGGAGGACCTGCGCGAGGGGCAGCCGATGAAGCTTCCTTACGACAGTCTGCTCTCGCTTCTTGAGGAGCAGATGACACCGGCTGACTTCCGGCTGGTGAAACTCTTGCGCCGCAAGAACGATGATCCGGTCATTCTTTCCCTCATGGAGGACGATGCCGTGCAGGACCGCTTCCGCGAGACTTCTCTTACCGAGGATGATTTCCGCACACAGTTGCTCTACGAACAAGGCATGCACTGTCGCAACCGCTTTGTCCGTGCATGGTTTGAGTTCAATCTCAACCTCAACAATGTCATGGCGGCGGCTGTTTGTCAAAAGCACGGCTACAACCCTGAAAAAGTCATCGTAGGAGACAACGAAGTAGCGCAGTTGCTGCGCAAGGGCGGAGTGGCGAAGAATGCCAATTTGGCTGCCGTTCTCTCTGAGCTGAAAGATATCGTTGCCGTCAGCGAGATACAGAACCTGCTTGACCGTGAGCGCCATATCGACGCTCTTCGTTGGCTCTGGATAGACGAATACACCCGCTTCAGCTATTTCCGTGTGGACAATGTGCTGGCCTATTTCCTGCAGGCCTCCATTCTCCACCGTTGGGACGACCTCACCCGCGAGCAGGGCGAACGTATCTTCCGCCAGCTTCTCGCCGACATGAAGAAAGATGTGAAATTCTGACAAGTTGCATACGCACACCAAAGTCCTCATAGGAGCAACGACAAGGCAGAACCTTCCAGAAGCGTTCGCCGGTGAGTCTCCAACTCATTGCAGAGAATTATTAAACACATGATTATATGACAACAGGAAAAGTTAAAGGCATCATCTCCAACCTCGTTACTGTAGGTGTAGATGGTCCTGTATCGCAAAACGAAATCTGCTACATCCATATCGGCGATGTCCGACTGATGGCAGAAGTTATCAAGGTCACCGGCGACAACGTGTTCGTACAGGTGTTCGAGTCCACTCGTGGCCTGAAGGTGGGCAACCTTGTGGAGTTTACGGGTCACATGCTTGAAGTAACGCTGGGGCCGGGTCTGCTCTCGCGCAACTACGACGGTCTGCAGAACGACTTGGACAAACTCACCGGCGTATTCCTCAAACGCGGCGAATACAATTTCCCGCTTGATGAAGACAAACTTTGGCAGTTTGAGCCTATTGCCAAGGTGGGCGACAAAGTGGAAGCCGCGGCATGGCTCGGCGAGGTGGACGAGAACCACCAGCCCCATAAGATTATGGTGCCTTTTGTCTTCGCTGGTGAATACACGGTTAAGTCCATCGTCGGCAAAGGCGAGTACCGCATCAACGACACCATTGCCGTACTGACCGATAGCGATGGCAACGACCATAAGGTAACCATGGTGCAGCGCTGGCCCGTGAAGAAAGCCATCACGGCCTATAAGTCCAAACCGCGTCCCTTCAAACTGTTAGAGACCGGTGTGCGCACCATCGACACCGCCAACCCCATCGTAGAAGGCGGTACGGGCTTTATCCCTGGTCCGTTCGGTACGGGCAAGACGGTGCTCCAGCACGCTATATCCAAGCAGGCGGAAGCCGATATCGTCATCATTGCCGCCTGCGGCGAACGTGCCAACGAGGTGGTGGAGACCTTCACCGAGTTTCCCGAACTGGATGACCCGCACACCGGCCGCAAACTGATGGAGCGAACCATCATCATCGCCAACACCAGCAACATGCCGGTAGCATCGCGTGAAGCGTCGGTTTACACCTCCATGACCATTGCCGAGTATTACCGCTCAATGGGGCTGCGCGTGCTGCTGATGGCCGACTCCACATCCCGTTGGGCACAGGCGCTGCGCGAGATGTCCAACCGTATGGAGGAGTTGCCCGGACAGGATGCCTTCCCGATGGACCTCTCCGCCATCATCGGCTCTTTCTACGCCCGTGCCGGATACGTCTATCTCAACAATGGCAAGACCGGCTCCGTCACCTTCCTCGGCACCGTATCGCCGGCCGGTGGCAACCTCAAGGAACCCGTAACCGAAGGTACCAAGAAGGCGGCACGTTGTTTCTATGCGTTGGAGCAGAACCGTGCCGACCGCAAACGCTATCCGGCTGTCAACCCGATTGACTCCTACTCGAAATACATCGAATATCCCGAGTTTGAGGAATATATCACCAAGCGCATCAACGCCGACTGGATTCCGAAGGTCAACGAGATGAAGACACTTCTGCAGCGAGGCAAGGAGATTCAGGAGCAAATCAACATTCTGGGCGACGACGGTGTGCCGGTAGATTACCACGAGCAGTTCTGGAAATCGGAGGTGATTGATTTTGTCATCCTCCAGCAGGACGCTTTCGACAAGATTGATGCCGTCTGCCCGTTGGAGCGTCAGGAGTATATGCTCGACCTCGTGATGGACATTTGCCGCCATGACTACGACTTCGACAACTTCGTGGATGTAAACGACTATTTCAAGCGTGTCATCAACCTCTGCAAGCAGATGAACTACTCGGAGTTCCAATCCGAATCGTTCAAGGACTACGAACAGAAGCTCCGCGCCCTGCTTGCCGAGAAGCAAGTCTGATTTGCTGCATACACATGTCTTGTAAAGCTATAGTTCTGTATCCTATAGCTTTACAAGACATTTTTTTACCGGAACATTGATACAATAGCATGACTGTATGGCTTCTGCAACCCCGTCAACAGCCTCACACAATTGATAGTTATGATACTCTGGTTTTCAGGAACAGGCAACTGCCTCTCCGTCGCACAACAGTTGGCGGACAAGACCGGTGACCGCCTGATGTCGTTCTATGATGCCGTGAATGCCGATCTGACGCAGGAAAACGTCATCGGCATGGTTTATCCGACCTATTACTTCAATCCGCCTAAAGCGGTGCTGACGCTTGCAAAGCAACTCACGTTGCCGAAGGATGCATACGTATATATCGTCATTCCCTGCGGTGCGCAGACTGGCAATGCCGTATGGGCCGTCAGACAGATTCTGAAGAAGAAAGGCATCAATGTTGCCTACTGCCACAAGGTGCGTGTGCCCGACTGCAGTGCCATCGGCTTTGGGCGCAACCCGAACAGCCAGGTGTGGAAATTCGAGCGGTTCCGCGGCAGGGTGGAAAAGATTGCCGCCGACATCAACGCCCGTCGCCGGGCCAGCCACTACGGCAACTGGGGCCTCGCCGGATGGTTGTGCGCCCTGCCCGCTGTCGAGAAACGGACGCTGCCCGCGCTGCAACCGGCAGTGAATGACGGCAAGTGTACAGGCTGCGGCACTTGCGCGAGAGTGTGTCCGCAGGAGAATATCTCCATGCTGCATGCAGCGAAGGACGGACAACAGACTGCCGTCATCGGTGATAGTTGCGTACAATGTCTGGCTTGCGTACATTTCTGTCCGCATCAGGCGGTGGAGATAGCCCGCAAAGCTACACTCAGGCAACATCAGTACCACAACCCTGCGGTCCGCCTCAAAGATATGCTCCGTCGATAGATAGTGCTACTCTCTGCCAGACGTCTCCTACCCGAACAACACGTCATGAAACAGATAACCGACTTCCTGATGGCCCACAGCGAGCCGTTGTTCGGCGACGGCTGTTGCCGGACTCTCCATACGGTGGAGCGGAGCAGGGTAGTGGGCGTACGTACGCCGCTGCTTAGGCAGTATGCACGGCAGATGGGCCGCGAACCTTGGGTACAGACATTCTTGGAAGAACTGCCGCACACTTGTTTTGAAGAGTATCAGCTGCACGCTTTTTTCATCGCTGCGGACAAAGACTTTGCTTCTTGCATCCGTGCTGTGGAGCGCTTTCTGCCGTATATTGACAACTGGGCCACCTGCGACCAGTTATCGCCCGTCTGTTTCAGACGGCACAGGCAGGACCTATTGCCCTGTATCGGCCGGTGGTTGCAGGCTACCCATACCTACACCGTGCGTTTCGGCATCAAGATGCTGATGGATCATTTCCTGGATGAGGACTTCCGGCCGGAATATATCCGGCAGGTAGCCTGCATCCGCTCCGGCGAGTACTATATCCGCATGATGCAGGCCTGGTATATGGCCACCGCTCTCGCCAAGCAATGGGAAGCTGCGGTGCAGGTGCTGGAGCAAGACGCACTGACCTGTGTACCGTCTGAGCAGGGCTTGGACCGATGGACCCGCAATAAGGCTATTCAAAAGGCCTGCGAGAGCTACCGGCTGACCGCCGGGCAGAAAGACTATCTGCGGACACTCAAAAAATGAGCGACTGCGTTGGGCCGTCTGATGCCGTTATTGCAACCTTCAACAGAACAGAAAAACGAATTGCTATGACAACCGTTAAAAACAGAAAGAGAATGCAATCAGTGAAGATTGCTTTCAAAGTGGCCTTGCTGTTGCCGGTGCTGCTGTCTGCCGCCTGCTCGATAACATCGGTTCCCGGCGGTGTATATACCGATTTCGATGTGCGCGACAAGGTATGGGCCGTCAGCGGATTCAGCGCTCCCAAAGGCTATCAGGAAATCATTGATCTGCATTACGACAGCCTTCCCGACAACGACACGTTGGGCCTGGTCTGTGCCGAGTTGCTCTTTACAGACGATTCACTGACCATCGTTTATCCATCCGGTGCCTATCGCAGTATGGGCTATAGTCTTGACGGGAAATCGCATACGGCCGTCTTCGACGGAGTGCTGGTATATGGCAGTTATGATGCGGAAGATGTGCGCTCGTGCCGCTATAGCTGCATGACGTTCATGGGAGGGCAATATCTGACCTTCTATATGGCCGCCGATGAGACGGATGTGCATATCGACCGGGGCGAATGGCGTATATCTACAGTGCAGACCGCCGGCCGGAGGCTGACGCCGCTATACCGGATTGACGGCCGCTACGGATCACACGAGAAGGGGAATACGCTGGAGATAGAAGACGGTGCGCTCTGGAGCAACTATTGCATTGCCGGCGAAGCATTATTCCCCCGGATAGAGGCTTACGACCTTGCCACTATATACGACGGCCCTGCATGGTGTCTGCCCTCACCGGCACAAGCCCGGTTGCTGCTTGACAAGTGCAAGGCTGCCCGCTACAAAGCCAGAGGGAAACTCTATGTCGGCTTCTACTATACCGACGAAGGCTCTACGCTCCTGCTGCCGGCTCCCGAAGACAATACGGAATACGGGATATGGCTCAACGACGGGAGTGCATTGGTCTATCAGGTTGATGAACATGCCACGGTCAAGGCGCATATTACAAATGATACTTCCGGCAGGTTGTATTACATCATGCCCGTGAGAAAGCAGATGTAAAAACAGAAATGGCACGCAAAGTTCTGCATACCGCACTTGTTGTTTTCGGTTGGCTGCTGATATCCGTTGCCATCGTGCTGGCCGTTGCCGGCACGTGGTATGGTATAGCCCAATCCGATGCCTTCTATCAGCGCATAGACGATTATCATGCCTATGACGATGAGCGTGAGGCCCTGAGAAACGAGTTGGACAGCCTTTATAGCATCTGCTACATGCACGAAGACACGCTTACCTCTTGTCCTGTACAAGCCGTCATTGACAGCATCGAGCGCACAGACCGGTATGCTTTTCTGCTGGCTGCCCCTGAACCGCCTGTCGGTTTCTCTTTGGCGGGGTTGGTGAGCGTAATGTCATATGTGGTTGCCCTCTTTCCGCTGTTTGCAGGCATCCTGCTCGTCATCTTGGGACGCCGCAAGAAGAACCGGTGAGACGGCGTCAACTGTCGCCTACAACTCCACAGCGGGCCGGCCGTAGTCCTGATAGTAGCGGACGGAGAGGTTGTTGCGCCGGATGTAGATACGCAACTGGTCTTGCCGCACAGCCTCACGCACATTCTCGTTGGAGTTGATATTCATGAAAATGTCGTAGTGTCTGCCGAAAATACGCTTGGCCGAACTTGTAAAACGGGCTCCGTCTGCCACTTGCTCGAAGCCGTTGATGCTCAGCTCGCCGTTTTCGGCCGACAGCAGGAAGCAGCCCGGATGACTGCCGCCGCTGACCGTCTTTAGGGTGTCACCCGCGATGCGGTAGTTGAACACCCAATAGTCGCCATAGACACGGGTATGCAGCGAGTCATCTTCTTCTACGGTTACGATGATGGTAACGGGAACAGAGAGGTCGCCTTGCAGATAATAATGCACGGCGATGTTGTCTTTCAAGTAGCGGTTCACGGTCTCACGCACCGCTTCTTCCCTTCGGTAGTTGGCAATATAGTTGAGACAATCCTGCTTGCGCCCGTCAAAATCGGACATCAACCAGCTGCCGTCCTGCTTCTCCATATAGAGGAGGTGCTCTTCTATATCGGTTTCCGGGTCAAAAGAGCCGTCTTCCCACATCTGACGGACCAGAATAGTGGCTAAGGCATGGGTGGCATCGGTTTTATGCACTTCTTTCACTTCGAAGTCGGCCATTGAGCCGCCGTTACCGGTGACGAAATAGTACAGCCACTCGTGTGCAAGCGGCTCCCACTCGTCCAGATTGAACATGGTGTCAAGCGCTGCATAGAAGTCTGCCGTCATATAGTCCTTTGCCGCAGGCAACAGCTCGTGGTCGGGAATATAGTTGCACAGTTCGGCCGCCCGGTGCTGCAAGGTCCGGTTGCTGTCGTCGCAGGAGGAAAGGCAAAGACTGCCTGTCAGGCTGATCAGGAGGATGAGATGTCTCGTTTTCATATATGCAATAGGGGTGATAATGTTCGTAGTGCTAACCCTGCAAAGTTACGGCTTTTCCGCGATATTGCCAAGCCGGAATGCGAAATGTTTTGCCGATTCGGAAGAAATGAGTAACTTTGCAGAGAGATATGCGGAGAGGCAATAAACCGAATCGGTCATTAGACTATTTAGGGTAAAGACCGGCCGCAGACACCATTATGCCCAAGCATCGGAAAATCATACATATTGATATGGATGCCTTCTTCGTCTCGGTGGAAGAGCATGACAATCCGTTGCTGCGCGGAAAGCCCGTGGTGGTGGGTTATGATGGCCCCCGCGGAGTGGTGGCCACAGCCAACTATGTGGCACGCCGATACGGCATCCATTCGGCTTTGGCCATCGCCACGGCTCACCGTCTTTGCCCCGGCCTGATTGTGGTGCCCGGGCATTACAGCCGCTACAAAGAAGTGTCGCAACAGGTGCACCGGATTTTCCATGACTATACGGATCTGGTGGAGCCGCTGAGCCTGGACGAAGCCTATTTGGATGTGACTGTCAACAAACGAGGTATCACCCTGGCTGTTGATATCGCCCGTGAGATAAAGCAGCGTATCCGCGAAGAGACAGGTCTCACGGCTTCTGCCGGCGTAAGCTACTGCAAGTTTCTGGCCAAGGTGGCCAGCGACTACCGCAAGCCTGACGGACTGTGCACTGTGCATCCCGACAGGGCCATCGCGTTTATCGACAAGTTACGCGTCGAGCAACTGTGGGGAGTCGGGGAGAAGACCGCTCAGCGCATGCATGGTATAGGAGTATTCACGGGCCGGCAGCTCCGCGAGATTCCGTTGGCAACACTCACCGGCGAATTCGGCAAGATGGGGCGGGTGTTCTACAACTTCGCCCGCGGCATAGACGAGCGTCCCGTGGAGACGGCGTTTGTGCGCAAGTCGGTAGGCTGTGAGACCACCTATCAGACCGACCTCACGGACTATGAAGATATGGTCTATGCCCTTGCTCCATTGGTGGCGGAATTGGTGCGACGGCTCGATAAACACAATTTCAAAGGGCGTTCGCTGGTGCTGAAGATAAAATACAGCGACTTCAGGCAGACCACGCACAGCTATACAGGTACAACGGCGCTGGAGACAGTGGAGGAGATACTGCCGAAAGCCACCACACTGCTGGCGGATGCGAAAACCGACGGGCAACCGGTGCGTCTGCTGGGACTGACCGTGACGGGCCGGATTGTGCCGGAAGCGATGCAGGCAGATTCGCAGCTGACCATCGACTGGTAGCGGTCTGAAACGGCGGGGTAGGGAAGGCACATGCGGGCCTGCCGGTAAGGAGTGTTGCATAGAACAAAAAGAAATGCTACCTTTGCAGCGTATTTAACATAAACAGGATACAACTATGGCAATTTATGATTTTACGGCGCTTGACACCAAGAAGCAGCCGGTTAGTCTGGCAGAGTACAAAGGCAAAGTCCTTTTAGTAGTTAATACCGCCACGGGTTGCGGATTCACGCCGCAGTACGAGGCACTGGAGAACCTCTACAAGAAATATCAGGACAAGGGTCTGGTGATTCTGGACTTCCCCTGCAACCAGTTCGGTCAGCAGGCTCCTGGCACGGACGAAGAGATTGTCAGCTTCTGCCAGCTCAAATACAAAGTATCCTTCCCGCAGTTCTCGAAGATCGAGGTGAACGGCGAGAACGAGAGCCCGATATTTACGTACCTCAAGGAGAATGGTCCGGAGGAGAAATATGAGGGTCTCAAAGCCAAAGCTACTGCAACGATGCTCAAAGGCATCAGCAAGACCTTCAAGAAAGACAACGACATCCGCTGGAACTTCACCAAGTTAGTCGTGGACCGCGAGGGCAACGTAGTCGGCCTTTTCGCTCCGACCACCAAACCCGAGGACATAGAGGAAGAGATCCTGAAACTATTGTAATTAACTTTTTAAATCAATAAAAT
>JAFUEI010000034.1 GCA_017464025.1 Paludibacteraceae bacterium
AATATGCCTACCGACGCGAGGATGGAGTGTATGTGGTGCCGATAGGGTGCTTGAAGCCATAGGCTATCCCTTCGGTATGGGTATAGTATCCCTATAGTGAGAGTCGCATAAAAGTAGCCCATCGGTAGCGCATCCGTAGCGGACAGGGAATTAGAATAATTCTCCAAATCAGTTGACAATAAACATATACACTTATGAAGATAGAACTGCATCAAATCAGCGTGCGCGAGTTGTGCGCAAGTTATCAGGACCTCAGTATTCAGGAGGAAGGCATCACCGGCTACGGCGGACGGCTCAACATACGCCCGAAGTATCAGCGTGAGTTCGTGTATGACGAGAAGAAACGCAATGCCGTGATGGACACCGTTTGGCAGGGCTTCCCGCTGAACGTGATGTACTGGGTGCGAGTCGGGAACAAAGAACAAGGAGCAAAGAACAAGGACTCCAATGAGTCTTTGCTCTTTCGGCAAAGCGGTCTTTGTTCTAACAGCGTTAGCGGTCAAATAGAGTACGAACTGCTTGACGGGCAGCAACGTACCATCTCCATCTGCTCGTTCATAGCAGGCGAGTACATGATGCTGTTCGATGGCAATCTGCTCGGGTTCAATAATATGACCGAGGAGCAGCAGAACCGCATATTGGACTACCGCTTGCAGGTGTATATCTGCGAGGGAACGGACGAGGAGAAGTTGCGTTGGTTCCAAACCATCAATATAGCGGGCGAGAAACTGACCGACCAGGAGATACGTAACGCCATCTATTCGGGCAGTTGGGTGACGCAGGCAAAGCGGCGCTTCTCCAAGTCGGGCTGCGTAGCGTACAAGATTGGTTCCGACTTTATGTCGGGCTCGCCCATCCGGCAGGACTATTTCGAGACCGCGCTACGCTGGATAGTGGATTACAAAAAGAACAAAGAACAAGGAGCAAAGAACAAGGACTCCAATGAGTCTTTGCTCTTTCAGCAAAGTGGTCTTTGTTCCAACAGCGATAGCGGCCAATATACCATCGAGCAGTATATGGCGCAACACCAGCACGATACGGATGCCGACGAACTGTGGCAGTACTTCCAGGACGTGATACACTGGACGGAGAAACTCTTCGGGCGCAGATACAAGAAAGAGATGAAAGGCGTGCAGTGGGGGCTGCTCTACAACCAATACCGCGACACGCCGCTCACCGCCACGGCTATCGGCGAGGAAGTGGCACGGCTGATGCGCGACTCAGATGTGCAACGGAAGTCGGGCATCTTCCACTATATCTTCGACCACGACATCCGGCACCTCGGCATCCGCGCTTTCGACGACAATACCAAGCGCGAGGTCTATGAGCGGCAGGGCGGCGTGTGCCCTATTTGCGGCAAGCATTTCGAGATAGAGCTCATGGAAGCCGACCACGTGACGCCGTGGGTCGAGGGCGGGCGCACCGTGGCGGACAACTGCCAGATGCTCTGCCGCGACTGCAACAGACGCAAGAGCAGCAAATAGACCAACCACCACGCCGGCATGGCACTTGCATACTCCTGCGCTTGCATATCCCAAATAAAAGGCGTAACTTTGCAGCGCATAGCAAGTACGGCGGACGGTTGCCGCATGGCTGTGCATACATCTGGCGTATGCTGAAATCGAAAGAAGACATCATCAACAACTGGCTGCCGCGCTACACGCACCGCAGCCTGCAGGAGTTCACCGACCTGGTGCTCCTCACCAACTTCAACCACTATGTAGAGCGCTTTGCCGAGCAATACGGAGTGCCTGTTCTCGGGCGCGAAGGCAGTATGCCCAACGCTTCGGCTGACGGCATCACCATCATCAACTTCGGCATCGGCAGCCCCAATGCGGCCCTCATCATGGACCTGCTCCCCGCCGTCAGCCCGAGGGCCGTGCTCTTTCTGGGCAAATGCGGCGGCCTGCGCGACAAAAACCGCATCGGAGACTACATCCTGCCCTCGGCCGCCATCCGCGGCGAAGGTACCAGCAACGACTATTTCCCGCCGGAGATTCCCGCCCTGCCGGCCTTCAACCTGCTGCGGGCCGCCAGCACCAGCATCCGCGACTTCGGACACGACTACTGGACCGGCACCGTCTATACCACCAACCGGCGCGTATGGGAGCACGACGAGGCATTCCGCGAGCGCCTGCGCCTGAGCCGGGCCTATGCGGTGGATATGGAGACAGCCACCCTATTTTCGGTCGGCTTCCACAACAGCATACCCACCGGCGCCGTGCTGCTGGTGAGCGACATGCCACTGCGGCCCGACGGCATAAAGACCGACGAGGGCGACAGAAAGACCACGGCCGCCTTTGCCGACGAGCACCTCAACATCGGCATCCGCACCCTCCGGACCATACGTGACAACACAATCACCCTCAAGCATCTGCGCTTCGACTGATGGCCGCCTACGCTGACATAATGCGCGACCTCAAGAAAGGTCAGTTCGCCCCGCTATACTTCCTGTATGGCGAGGAGCCCTACTATATCGACAAGGTGTCCGACTATATCGAGGAGCACGCGCTGGACGATATGGCGCGCGAGTTTGACCAGACCATCGTCTATGGCAAGGACTATGAGCGCGACCTCGGCCCTGTCATAGCCGCCGCACGCCGTTTCCCCATGATGGGACGGCAGGTCATCATCGTCAAAGAGGCCCAGAACATCCGGAAATGGGACCCGCTGGAGCTCTATCTCAAGCAACCCATGCCTTCCACGGTGCTCGTCTTCTGCTACAAATACGGCAAACCCGACAAACGCCTCAAGGTGTTCAAGGACTTCGAGAAAGCCGGCGGCATCATGATGGAGTCGGCCCAGCTGCGCGACTACCAGATGCAGAAGTGGATTATCGACTATGTGGCCGAATGGTCCAAAGAGAAGCAGCTCAACCTCACCATCGACCTCAAAGCCGTCATGCTGCTGGTGGACTCGCTCGGAACCGACCTGCAGAAAATCACCGGCGAACTGGAAAAACTCGTCCTCGGAGCACCCGAAGGAACACGCGTCATCACGCCCGAACTCGTCGAGCGCAACATCGGCATCTCCAAGGACTTCAACGTCTTCGAACTGCAGAACGCCCTGCGCGACGGCGATGTCGTGAAGGCCAACCGCATCGTGCGCTACTTCGCACAGTCCAAACAGCACCCCATACAGAAAGAGCTCATCTCGGTCTTCACGTGGTTTCAGAACCTGATGCTCTACCATTACCTGCCCGACAAGAGCGAGCCGGCCGTCAGCGCCGCACTCGGCATCAACCGCTTTTTCGTGAAAGACTATGCCGCTGCCGCACGGCGCTTCAACGCCATGAAGACCTTCCGCATCATCAGCTGGATTCGCGAGACCGATGCCCGCTCCAAAGGCATCGACAACCCGTCCGCCACCGAAAGCGACCTCTGGACCGAACTCATCTACAAAATCTTGCACTGAAGCACAATACACCCTTCCTATGACACAGCATAAGATCAACCCCTGGCTATGGGTCCCCACCCTCTATTTCGCGGAGGGAATCCCTTATTTTCTGGTCAATAACATCTCCGTCATGATGTTCACCCGTATGGGTGTGCCCAACGGACAGATGGCCCTCTTCACGAGCCTGCTCTATCTGCCTTGGACCATCAAGCCCTTCTGGAGCCCCTTCGTGGATATCCTCAAGACCAAGCGCTGGTGGATTCTGGCCATGCAGCTGCTCATGACAGCCGCCTTCGTACTCCTCACGCTCACCATTCCGCATCCCTCGCCTGAGATGATAGCGGCCGGCGAAACGCCCGTATCGCTGTTCACGGCGATGCTCATCATCTTCATCATCACGGCTTTTGCCTCCGCCACGCACGACATCGCGGCCGACGGCTTTTATATGCTGGCTCTTACGCAGCACCAGCAGGCCGCTTTCGTAGGCGCCCGCTCCGTGTTCTATCGCCTCTCCAGCATTTTCGGACAAGGCGTCCTCCTCGTTATCGCCGGTGCCTTGGAGACCCGCACCGGCAACATCCCCTTGGCATGGCAGCTCACCCTGCTCGTTTGCTCTGTGCTCTTCGCCCTCATCAGCCTGTGGCACCTCTTCTTCCTGCCCAAACCCGACACCGACCATAGCAGCATGGAGGGGCGGCCGCAAACGGCAGGCGCCATCTTCTCCGAGTTCGGGCGCACCTTTGTCACCTATTTCCGCAAGCCCGGCATCTGGTTGGCCATGATATTCATGCTCGTCTATCGCCTGCCCGAGGCCTTCCTTATCAAGATGATCAACCCCTTCCTCGTCGCCTCCCGCGAGGCGGGCGGTTTGGGGCTCCCCACAGAGACCGTCGGTCTGGCCTACGGCACCATCGGCGTCGCCTTCCTCATGCTGGGCGGCATCCTCGGCGGCATCTTCGCTTCGCGCGTCGGTCTGCGACGCTCCATGTGGTGGATGGCGGCCTGCATGACGCTGCCCTGCCTGAGCTTCGTCTATCTGAGCATCTGGCAGCCCGCCAACATCATAGCCATCTCCACCGCCATCGCTATCGAGCAGTTCGGCTACGGATTCGGCTTCACGGCCTATATGCTCTATATGATGTATTTCTCCGAGGGCGAGTTCAAGACGGCCCACTACGCCATCTGCACCGCCTTCATGGCCCTCAGCATGATGATTCCCGGCATGGTGGCCGGCTATCTGCAGGAGGCGTTAGGCTACGTCAACTTCTTCTGGATGGTCATCGCCTGCTGTGCTGCCACCGTGGGCGTCACCTTCTTCGTGCACCGCAAGGTGGACGCTAACTACGGAAAGAAATAAAACCACAATGATACGCAAACACATTCCCAATACCATCACGTGCTGCAACCTGCTCTCGGGTTGTGCAGCAGTCTATATGGCCGCCCAGCAGCAGTATGCCGCCGCCTTCCTGCTCATCCTGCTCGGCGCGTTCTTCGATTTCTTCGACGGCATGTCGGCCCGCCTGCTCGGCGTGAGCAACCCGATCGGCAAGGAGATGGACTCGCTGGCCGATGTCATCACCTTCGGCCTTGCCCCGGGCATGGCCGCCGCCTCGTTTCTGCGCCCCGTGGTGGGCTGGTGGGCACTCCTCAGTCTGCTGATGGTCGCCTTCTCCGCTCTCCGGCTGGCCAAGTTCAACCTCGACGAGCGGCAGACCACCAGTTTCCTCGGTCTGGCCACACCGCCCAATGCCATCTTCTGGGCCTCACTCACGGCTTTTCTGCATGCCGTCGGCTACGCCCCCTTGTGGCTCGGCATCGTGCTTGTAGGCTACAGCTTCCTGAGCTGCTGGCTTCTCGTGAGCGAGATACCTTTCTTCTCACTCAAGTTTCATAACCTCGCGTGGGCCGACAACCGCCTCCGCTACGTCTTCATCATCGGCTCCGTCGTTCTCGTCTTCGCTCTGGCCGTATGTGCCGCCGAAGTGGACCCCGCCATCCTGCTGGCCACTGGAGCCGTCGTCATCTTCTGGTATGTACTCCTTGCCCTGTGCACCGCCCGCACCGCCCGCACCAGCCGCACCAGCCGCACCACCCGCACCACACACGCCCCCAAGGAAACACGATAGATACACGATACATACACGATACATACACGATACATACATGATACATACATGATAGATACATGATAGATAAACGTATCAAAACCGCACCTGCACTATGACAGCACGACACTCTCTTTCAGCGCTCTTCCTTCTGCTGGTCTTCCCCCTCCTTGCCGAAGACCTGCCCGCCGGCTATTACGATGCTATCGAAGGAAAGAAGGACTCGGTCCTGAAAACCACCCTCAGCAATATCATCAAAGGCGGCACACGCTACAAATACGGCACGCGCGGCATCAACGAGGTGCACAGCTCGCCCTACACATGGGATGGCTTTCTGCTTACCGACACCCGTGAAGACGGCTCCGTTTGGGACATGTACTCCGACCGTCTGCACTATATGGCACCCGACACACTCGGCGCCGTCAGCATTCCCGACCTTGAGATTGAGCACTGCTTTCCAAAAGGCTGGTGGGGAGGCACCAACAACGATGCCTACAAAGACCTGCACCACCTCAATCCGGCCAACTGCCGCGCCAACAACAACAAGAGCGACTGTCCGCCGGGCTATGTGCCCAAAGCCGACAAATATGACAACGGCGTCTTCCGCATGGGCAAGAACGACGCTTACGGCGGCTTCTACGTGTTCGAACCCTGCGACGAATACAAGGGCGACTTTGCACGCGCCTACTTCTACATCGCCACCGCCTACGAAGACCTGACGTGGGTGGACAAGACTTCGGCCTGGCTGAGCAACACCGACTGGCAGGAATTCCTGCCGTGGCTGCGCGATGTGCTGTTAGCCTGGCACCGGCTCGACCCCGTCAGCGAAAAAGAGCTATGCCGCCACGATGCCGTGAGCAGCATACAGCACAACCGCAACCCCTTCATCGACTATCCGGAACTGGCGGAGCACATCTGGGGCAACCTGCAGGGACAGCCTGTCAGCCTGAAAGACCTCGTCTTCACCGGCTCCGATGACTATGAGTTGCCCGTCGAGACGCTTGTCAGCCGAGCTCTGCCCGCCACTGATGTCACGACCGAGGGCTTCACTGCCCGCTGGAAAGATGCCGGCGAACGCGACTACACCGTGGACGTGTTCACCCTCACCGAAACCGGCCGCAACGACACGCTGCTCCAGATGCCTTACTTCAACAAGGCCCTCGTCACGGCCGACCCGCAGCATTTCTCCGCCACAGGCAACTGGGGCACCACCGGCACCGGCAAGGCGGCAGCCTCGTTCGGCAACAACAGCGGTGCGCTCAGCATCACCCTCTCCGGAATCACCATACCTGCCGGCACACGGCTCGTACTCCGGGCCATGGCACCGATGAAACTCAACGGCACCGATGGCGCCGAACTGCGTGTCACAGCCGACGGCGTGACGGTGGGACAGCCCGTGCTTACCAACGACGAGGCCTTCTATGAGTTTCCTCTCCCCGAGGGTACGAAACAGACGGTCATCGGACAGGGCAACAGCAAAATCTTCAACGTGCAGCAACTTTTCCTCGTCAGCGGCGACCTGCAGTGCACACGCACTTCGCTGCCGGGTTGGCCTCAAACCCTGCGTGCCACCGAAGCCGCTGTGGTCAGCACCCTGCATACCACAACGCCCGTTTGGTACAGCGTTACACCCCAAGGCCTGCGCGAGAGCATGCCTGTCTGCGTCAGCTACAACCCGTCTCCCGCCACCCTGGCCGACAACCGCCTCGAAGCTCTCTCCGTCACGCCCGACGGAGTCGTGAAATTGCCTGTGGCAGGGGGCAGCCGGCTGTATGACCTCACCGGCCGTCTTCGCTGCCGGACCGACGGCGAAAGCCTCCACCTGCCCTCACATGGTATCTGGCTTATTGTCACCCCGCAAGGCGGCTATTATAAAGTCTGCTGGTGACAAGGTTGTCAAAAAGTCCACTCTATTTGGCAATTTGTGGACACATACCCCTTCGGAAGTTAGTAATTTTGCAGTGTGGGAAGAAGGGCGCTACAGCGCCGCACTTCTCCTCGGAAAGCAGAATTACTAACTTCTTGCAAGATAACACACAATGAAACACAACAACCGCATTTTCAGGCTCCTGCTGGCAGCCCTGTTACTCACTACGGGAGGCGCGATGCACCACCTCTCCGCCCAAACCACCGAAGGCACCGACTTCTGGGTGACCCTCATGCGCGGCGACGAACGCAACTACGACACGCTGTCGCTCCGCTTCTCCGCCAAGGAGGCCACCAAAGTCTATATCGAGAACGCCTATACCGGCTATCGGGATACCGTTGAGGTGGGTAACAACGACATCCGGTCTCTAAAACTCAACAATCAAGACTACAGCTGCTACGTCACCGACCTTGAAGGCGAGCAGGTGTCGGAAAAAGCGCTGCACGTCACCGCCGACAAGAACATCTCGATGATTGCCGCCAACTACAAGGACAAGTCGTTTGACGTGGCTTCCATTCTGCCTACGGCGGCCCTGATGAGCGAATACCGCATTCAGTCTTACCCGCCATACGCCCACAAGAACAACTCGCAAGGCAGTCATTTCGTCATCATTGCTGCCGAAGACAATACGGTGGTGGACATCACGCCCACGGCCAATACCGACAAGGGACACATGGCAGGGCAGACATTTGCCACCGACACCCTGATGCGCGGACAGACCTACTACGTCTGGACCGGCTATGGCTCGGGCGATTACTATGACTTCACCGGCACCGTCATCAAAGCCCGCGGCGGAAAGAAGATTGCCGTATTCAACGGCAACCCGCATACCAATATACCCTCCATCGAGGACCGCGACCACGTCTATTCGCAGGCCATGCCTGTCAACTACTGGGGCAAGCGCTTTGCCATCACCTCCTCGCTCACCACTATCGACAATCAGAAAGACAAAGACAACAAAGATTATAAGAAATTGGACGGCTTTTGGGAGCGTATCGACAAAATCCGCGTACAGGCCCTTATTGACGGCACCGTGGTGTATGTGGACGGCGACTCGGTCTATACCTTCGACTTCGCCACCAACCCCAAGCATGTCTATGAGTTCGATTTCGGAGCCAGGGACAAGATGACCAAAGACGGCACATCGTTCAGCAGTTACCGCTACTTCGAGGGTGCCAGCCACTATGTGGAGACCTCCTGCCCCAGCGCCGTGCATCTGTTCATGACCAGCAACCGCTTCGACCACACGACCCGGAAGATTGACGGCACGGATTACAAGTATTGCAACGGCGACCCTTCCGAGATATGGGTCAATCCGATTGAGCAGCAAATCAAGTCGCTTACGTTCTGTACCTTCCAAACCAAGCAGGTGACCGACCACTTCCTCAACATCGTGACGGCAACCACCAGCGTAAGCAGCATGCTGCTTGACGGGAAAGACATCAGTGCACAGTTCCAGCCGCTCAACGGCAATGCGGCCTACTCGTATGCCCGCATCACGGCGCTTGCCGACGGCACGCATACCCTTGTCTCCGACTCGGGCTTCATTGCCCACGTGTACGGCTTCGGACAGCGCGAGAGTTATGGCTACCCTGCCGGTGGCAACACCAAAGACCTCACCGCTTCCGTGGAGATTGACGGCGAGATATATACGCCCGGTACCAAGAAGCAAATCTGCCCCAAGGGCGATGACAACACCATCAACCTATCATGCAAACTCAACTACGAATACGAGTCCATGACCTGGGAGTTCGGCGACGGTTCGCCGCAGCAGAAGGGCAAAATAGAAGAAGTGGACCACCTCTATCCCTCACCCGGTGTCTATGAGGCATGGGTGGCTATTCAGCGCAGCCTGACCGACTGGTGCGAGGGAATGGAGCAGCCTGTCGATACCATCAACTTCATTGTCAACATAGGCAACTACAAGATTGACGTGGACAGCACCTACATGCCCGGTTGCATCATGCCCGGCACGCCCGTTGACTATCTCATCTATCTCAATAATCCCGCCGGTCTGTCGCTCAACGGCGACAGCGTGAAACTGGGCTTCAACAAAGTGGCGCTCAACGACGGCTTCAATCCCGCAAACGGCATCCAAATCACCGACTCGCTGCTTACCATCCGCGTTCCCTCGTCGGCACGCCACAACGTGACCTACGGCGTAACGCTGCATATCGGCTCCGTATGCCCCAACAGCGTATTGGACAAAACGCTTGACTTCACGGTCAAATACGACATCCCGTTGCTCCAACAGCGCTTCGACAACGTACTCGGGCTGCTTACCGACTCCTTCCCCGGCAAGGTGCTCACCGACTACGTATGGTACAAAGACGGCATCCCCATGCAGGATGAGCACAGCTCCGTGCTCACGATTGAAGACGGAGAGAGCAATTCCGGCGAGTATTACGTATGCTACAAAGTCCATAAAGACGAA
Source organism: Paludibacteraceae bacterium (assembly GCA_017464025.1). Lineage (GTDB taxonomy): Bacteria > Bacteroidota > Bacteroidia > Bacteroidales > Paludibacteraceae > Colicola. Next base: position 9,863 of record JAFUEI010000034.1, read on the forward strand.
AGCGATACGGAAGGAACTCTGGAATGCACCTGCCCCATCGCCTTCACGGCAAACAGCGACAAGCCTGCCTTCGAGTCGGACAACGGCGATATCACCGTTCAGAAAGTGGGCCGGAACCTCTACGTCAATGCCGATGCTGAAGGAACGGCCGAATGGATCCGTATGGACGGCACCGTGCTCAGCAGCATCAAACTGCCCGTCGGCGGAACGCTTGTAGAAGTACCGGACCAAGCGGGACTGTATGTCCTCCGCGTCGTCACCGGCGAGGGCAAACAGTTCAAACAACGTAACTTCAAATTCTTGATAGAGAAATAACAAAAGCACAGGAGGACAGCATCATGAAAAAAACAATCAACATACTACTCAGCATCATCTTCCTGTTCAGTCTGGCTATGCCCGTAGCAGAAGCCCAGACACGCAGCGGACAGAAAACAACTATGACGGCGCAGCAGAAGCAGCGCCAAAAGGAAAAGGAGAAACGCGAAAAAGAACGTGCGAAACAGCAGGCACAGCGCCAAAAAGAACGCGCCAAGCAGCAGGCACAACGCGAGAAGCAGCAGGCCGAGCGCCAAAAAGAGCAGGCTAAGCAACAGGCCGAACGCGCCCGTCAGGCTGAGCAGGACTCCATACAGGCCGTCAAAGATGCCGGACGCCGCGAGCAATTGCAGGCCAAAGCTGCTGCCGAAAAAGAGCGGCAGGCTGAAAAGGCACGCAAAGCGGACGACAAGAAATACGCTCCCCGCAAGCAGAGCGAGGCTATCCACTATTTCAACCTCAGCGCACGCGCAGGCTACTCCGCCATCTTCGACAATATCGAAGCCTATGGCAATACCCTGCCCGCCGACGGGACCCCCCGTTCTTTCATGAGCAAGAGCCTCACGGGCGGAGGAGGAGCCGGCCTGCAGTTCGGCTACGAACTGGCCTATCATGCCTTCCGCTTTGAAACGGGCGTGGGCTTCGACTTCCTCAATTCGCGCTCCGACTACGGCTTCAACATCGACCGCCGCCTCACCACCTATCCGCAGACGTGGCACTATCTGACCGACGATCTTCGCGAGACACGCAACGCCGCCTACGTGAGCATTCCCCTCATGTTCGGCGCCCAGTTCTCACGCTACTATTTCATGCTTGGTGCCCGCGTGGGCTACGGCGTACTCGGCACTTACAGCCAACAGGGACTTTACGACGTGACCGTTGAAGACGATGCCTATATCGACCCCTACGGCATGGGAATCATTGAAAATCCTGTCTCCGCTCAGCAGGGCAAGTGGACGCTCCGGCAGCCCGACGTGCGTGCCGCCATAGAGTTGGGTATCGACCTCGACGAATGGCTGCAAGCCGAGCCCGACAAGAAGAAACCGCAGGTGAAGGCTGGCGAACGCTACCCCTTCGGCAAAGAGAATATCCACTATAAGCTGGCCCTGTTTGCCGACTATGCCGTGCTCAACGGCAATGGCTTGAGCGGTACCATGCCGCTCAGCTTCGCTGCCGACCAGTGGCAGCCTACGGGCAGCAACAGCGTGCTGGGTACAGGTGAAAAAGGAGCGGTAACCAACAACCTTTTTGTAGGAGCCAAGTTCACCGTACAGTTTGAGGTGCCGGGCCGCAAGCCCACCACCCCGCCAGCACGGCCCTCGTTCCTTAACCTCACGATTGTGGACGATGCGACGGACAAACCTATCGCCACCAGCCGCGTAAGTTTCACCACCCTGAAGAACAACAAGACCACCAATCCCAAGGAGGTGCGCAACGGCCAGATGCGCCGCGGCGTGGGCAAGGGTGAATACATCATCAACGCAACTGCCACCAACTACTATCCCGCTACAGCCGAGTTCGCCATCACCGATGCCGGTCAGACCGAGCACGTAGTGATGCGCATGAAGCACGTGCCCTATTTCCGTATCCATGTCGTCAATGCCGAGACGGGAGCCGTCGTACCGGCCAATGCGCAAATCCGCAGACGGGGCACGGAGGAAGCGGCCTATACCATGACCACCGACAGCCTCACCGGCAGCAGCCGTATGATTCTGCCCGACACCGCTGCCTACAGCCTTCATATCGAGATGCTTGGCTACGACACCTACGATGCCGACATCCGGTCGGTGGGCGACAGCATGACCATCGGACTGCGCCCCGTGAAGAAAGGCGAGGTATTCGTGATGAAGAACCTCTTCTTCGCTACCAACAAGACGCGTATTCTCAAGGCTTCGGAAGACGCACTTAACGAGATGTATATGTTCTTGGAGCGCAACAAAGACGTGCGCATCAAGATTATCGGTCACACCGATTCCGTCGGCTCCGATGCCGCCAACCAGAAACTCTCAGAGGGTCGTGCCGCCGCCGTGCGCGAAGACCTCATCAAGCGGGGTATTTTGGCAGACCGTATCGAGGCAGAAGGACGCGGTGAGAGCCAGCCTGTCGACACCAACGAGACCGAGGAAGGCCGCCAGAACAACCGCCGTGTAGAGATTGAGATACTATAACAACATTCATATATGCGGTCACACAACGTGACCCAAAAACAACACATACACTATGAGAAAGCAATTGTTCATTACCGCCGTTTTGCTACTTGCACTTGCAGCGCATGCCTATGCCCAGATGCCGGGTACGGAAGGTAAAGATTTCTGGGTTACGTTCCTGCGTTCCGACATTACCGGCGATGAAAACAATCTCCGGCTGGAACTGACCGTCTCCGCCAAGGAGCAGTGCTCGGTCACATTTGAGAACCCGTACACTCAACAGAAATATACGCAGTCCGTAAATGCAGGCGAGGCATTCACTTATCCGCTGTACACCTCCACCCCCCGCAATACTAACAACGACCGTTGGGGGTGCTATACCATACAGCCCGAACAGGTACTGCAAACGGCGATTCATGTGACAGCCGATGCCAACATCTCACTCTATGCCAGCAATTGGAAAAACAAATCCTTTGATGCCACCAATGTGCTGCCCGTAACGGCCCTGTACGACCACTACCTGATTCAGACCTACCCGGGTTCCGACCACGAAGACAAGCCGCAAGGCAGCCACTTCGCCATTATTGCAGCTGAAGACAATACGGTCGTCGATATTGATTTGTCCGTAGCCACCTCCACCGGTAAAACCGGCCGTATCACCACACCTACCCTCCAGAAAGGACAGGTCTATTATGTCTGGGCCGGCAACAAGAGCGGCGACGAGTCCGACTTGTCAGGCACGGAAGTGACAGCCCGCAACGGCAAACCGATAGCCGTTTTCCAAGGTTGCCCGCACACCAATATTCCCAATAAGATACGCGACCGCGACCATATCTACTCACAAGCCATTCCTACCGCCTTCTGGGGCACGCGGTTTGCCGTCACATTGTCCGCCACCCGCAAGCGCGACAAAATCCGTATCATGGCTATCAACGATGGTACAGAGGTGAAAATCAACGGACAGGTTGTCCATTATTTCGATTTCGCAAACGACAACGTAGCCTCGGGTGCGCAAGTGACAGAGTGCTATCCCAAAGGGAAACGCACGTATGAATTCGAAATCGGCGAGAAGAATGTGCAGTGCACCGACAGCAAGCAGTCCTTTGCTCTGCAAGATCCAAAAGTGACCGGCGAAAGCTGCTTTATCGAGACATCCTGTCCGTGTGCCGTCCATCTGCTGATGACCTCCAACAAATATGACGACACCCCCTACGGCGACCCGTCAATGCTGCCCATCAACCCCATTGAGCAGGGTATCAATCAGGTCACATTCTCTACGTATGGCGCCAACAACCACCATTTTGCCAACATTGTAACGGAAACGGTCAACATCCCCTATATGCAACTCGTCCGCAAGAACGCCTCCAACGCGCAGGAAACCGTTGACCTCGCCACATTAGGTAAGTTCAAGCCTGTGGCCGGTTGCGACGAAAAGTATTCCTACATCCGTTTGGACTCCACCTTGCTGGACAAGGTGGCCACTTATACACTGAAGGGAAGATTCCCGTTCTCCGCCCACGTATATGGCTACGGTCAGCGCGAAAGCTACGGCTATTCCGTCGGGTCGGCCGCCGTGCAGAAAGGCATTCTGTTCAACGGAATGAATGCGTTGGATGGTTCCCAAGTAACTAACGTTGTGTGCGTAAACGATAGTATAGACCTTGAGTCCCATTTCAGTGTGGATGTTGACAAAGTGATGTGGGATTTGGGTGACGGAGTGACCAAAGAGATGAGCGGCGATGAGCGCTTCCGCTATATATACGAATCGGAAGGCTGGTACGATGTAAAGGCCGTTACCAGTACCACTAATCCGTGCGACGGCAGTAGTTATAAAGACACCATCTCCGTCTCCGTTTACGTTTCAAAACCGGACACGATGTATCATCAGTTTGCCATTTGCGAAGGAGAACAATTTGAATACGGAGGGAAAACTTATACCGAATCCGTTACCGATACCACCACATTCAACTGCGACAGTATAGTGGTCTTCACTGTGCAGGTGGGCAAAAAGCAGACGGTGCAACTGGCCGACACCACGGTGAACGACTCTGTATGGTGGGACGGCCGCTTCGAATACGGCTCCAACGGCGAGACCCGCACCCTGACCGATACACTCCGGACATGGTTCTTCCGCTGCGACAGCATCGTATCGCGCGATGTTACCTTCCGCTCCTGCCTGCGCATACGCGTACAAACCGGCAATCTGCAAGTATGTAGTCTGGAACCTGTCAGCATTCCCTATGTAGTGGAGAAAGGCGGCATCAGCGATGCCACGCTGGAGGTGAACGGCCAAACGCTGCCGCTCACATGGGACGGACAGTTCTTCCACTGCGAGACGGGACTCCCGAAGGCAGGGACCTATAGTGCAACACTGCGTGTGACCGACGCTGAGACGGCCTGCAACCAGGTGATTCCTTTCACGTTCGATGTGACAGCCCTCTTCCCCAAGACCGTCTTCCAGCAGAAGTGGAACGATGTGCTGGCCGTACTCAACGCCAAATACAACGGCGGCTACACCTTCACGGCCTATCAATGGCTGAAGAACGGCCAGCCTATCGAGGGCGCCACCGGCTCATGGTATCAGGTGCCTGAAGGTCTTGACGCTGCCGACGAATACAGCGTACTGCTCACCACGGCCGATGGCCTGACCCTGCCTTCCTGCCCGCGTCACGGTGGTGACAAGACGGGCGGCAACGGCGACGGCAATAACGGCAGCAACGGCGATGGCAACGGCGGTATTGACGTCAATCCGGGCGGCATCCTTCCTGGCGGCGGCATGATATTTATCCGCGCCAAAGGTCAGGGCACCGCATCGCTCTACAGCACCATGGGACAGCCCGAAGGAAGCATCAGCTTCACCAACGAAGGCAGCATCCGTATGCCCGAGCGCAGCGGCATCTACGTGCTGGATATCCGCATGGCTGACGGAACGAAGAAGAGCGTCCACGTGATGGTGCAGTAAAAAAACTTGTATTCATAAGTTCACCGTTGTGAAGCGTTTCCTGACAGAAAACTGCCTGTTTCTTGCGCTGCTCCTTGTCGCCGCCGCGGCAATGGGAGCAGCGCTTCTTCTTGTGCCGCAAACGTCGCTCCATCTCTGGCTGAACAGCGGCCACACTCCGTTTGGCGACGTGTTCTGCCGCTACTATACGTTAGTGGCGGAATACGGCATTGCCGTTGCTGCCCTGCTGCTGATCTTCTTTGCCGGTGCGGGCGATACGCTCCAACTGTTGGCCGCCGAAGCAGGAGCCGGACTCACGTGCCAACTTATCAAACATATAGTGCATGCCCCGCGACCCGTCACCGTATTCAGCGAGGCAGGTCTGCTGGAGCAGCTACCCTTGGTGGCGGAGGTCAGAATGCGCCTCTGGAACTCCTTCCCGTCGGGCCACACCAGCACCTTCTTCGTGCTCTGCTTCACGCTCTGCCTGCTCTGGAACCGCCACGCAGCAGCCGCACACAAAAAAGAGACGTATCCGGTTACGTCTCTTCAAGTTGCCTTGCAGGTTGCCCTCTTCGCGGCAGCATTGCTCGGCGGCTATTCACGTATCTATCTGTCGCAGCATTTCGCGGCCGATGTCTTGGCGGGTATGCTCATTGGCAGCTTCTTCGCCGCCTTGTCCGATTTTCTCTTCCGCGCAATCGGCCAGCGCTATCCGCGCTTCAGCGCTTGGCATATCGCCGCGTCCATACGCCGAACAGCACCACACACACCAGCGTAACCGCGGCAGCGGTCAGATAGCCTGCCCAGCGGTATTCGGCGGGCAGATGCATTCCCTCCGGAGCTATCAGGATATAGCTCGCACTCACCATCGTCATAAACACGGCAGGCACCATCGCCATCAGATAGCCGCAGCGCGGTCCGGCGGCGGGCTGCGCATGCTCCTGCCTGTAAAGGAAGACCGTACCCGCCCAGAGCGTGAAGACGGCCAGCGTCTGGTTGGTCCACGAGAAGTAGCGCCATACCACGTCGAAGTTGACGTAGGTCATGCCGAACACAAGAGCAAACAGCGGCAGAGAGATGGCGAGACGCTTCCACACCGTCTTCTGCTCCAGATGCAGGAAGTCGGCCACTATCAGACGGGCCGAGCGCAAGGCCGTGTCGCCGGAGGTGACAGGAGCGGCAATCACGCCGATGATGGCCAGTATGCCGCCTACCACGCCCAACCACGAGCGCGACACGCGGTCCACCACCAGAGCGGCTATGTTTTCGCCAGAATGGGCTGCTGCAAAAGCCTGCAGACCGTCAATGCCGTAGAGCCCCTGCTCGGGGTCTGCGAAGAACGTTCCCGCCGCAGCAGCCCAGATAAGAGCCAGTATGCCCTCGGCCACCATCGCCCCGTAGAATATCCAGCGCCCTTGTCGCTCCGAGGTAACGCAGCGGGCCATCAAGGGCGACTGCGTACCATGGAAGCCGCTGATAGCGCCACACGCTATCGAAACGAACATCATCGGGAAGAGCGGCAGCCCATTGTGCTGACGGTTCTGCAAACCGTCGGTCAGTTCGGGCATCTCAGAGGCATGCCCCCCCAGCATCACACAGGCGATACCGATACCCATGAACAACAGCACACCGCCGAACAGAGGGTACAGCTGGCCGATGATTTTGTCCACCGGCAGCAACGTAGCCAGAATGTAATAGCCGAAGATAATCAGTACCCACCACTTGAAGCTTACACTCTCCACCAAACCATGCAGCAACGAAGCCGGGCCGGAAAGGAACGTGGTAGTCAGCAGGATTAGCAGCACCAGCGAGAGCAGACGCATGAATTGGCGGACACCCATGCCCAGTTCCGAACCTACTATCTCGGGCAGACTGACACCGCCTTTGCGCAGCGACATCATACCCGACAGATAGTCATGTACGCCACCGGCGAAGATAGTACCCAGCACTATCCACAGGAAAGCCGACGGACCGTAGAAGATGCCCATGATGGCACCGAAGATGGGACCTAAGCCGGCAATGTTCAGAAACTGTATCAGGAAGATGCGCCATGCCGGAAGCGGCACATAGTCCACGCCGTCCTGCTTGCTCACTGCAGGCGTATCGGCTTTTGTGTCAATACAAAACACTTTTTCTACCAGCGTCCCGTAGGTCAAAAATCCGACCACAAGAGCTATCAGAGCAATGATAAAGGTGTACATGTGGATAATTGTTGGTGATTGGGTGAATCAGTAAATAAGCAAACGTTTCCTTCATTGAGGAGTGCAAAGTTACAAAATATCCGTGATAACAAAAAATAATATTCTTGTCAGCTCTTATTATCAGTCAGATAAATCCACCGCACAAAAATAATTGCATTTTTTTATGTCCGATATTTGCGTATGTCGGAAAAAGGCAGTACCTTTGCACCCGCAAATGAGGAACACATCCTCTGAAGCAATAGGGCGCTTAGCGCAGCTGGTTTAGAGCATCTGCCCTACAAGCAGAGGGTCGGCGGTTCGAATCCGTCAGCGCCCACAAAAGAGGATTACGAAAGTAGTCCTCTTTTATTGTTTCATAGTCAGGAGGTTCCAACCGTTCCGTTCGTCCCTGAAAGCGACAAGCCGGAAGCCAGCACCTCCGCAAAGCCTCCGCTTCCTATGATAAAATACGCCAATTTCGTCATTTCCAGTCCCGACGTGATGCAGTGTCCCCAGTCGGCGTTGCCGGAGTATGCCTTCATCGGGCGCAGCAACGTGGGCAAATCGTCGCTCATCAATATGCTATGCGGGCGCAAGGACCTGGCAAAAACATCGGCCAAGCCCGGCAAGACACTGCTGATAAACCATTTCCTTATTAACAACGAGTGGCATCTGGTGGACCTTCCCGGCTATGGGTTTGCGCAAGCCGGCAAGACGCAGCGAGAGCAGTTGCGACGTATGATAGAGCGCTATTGCCTGCTGCGCAACCAGCTCGTTTCACTCTTTGTGCTCATCGACTGCCGTCTTGAGCCGCAACCGATTGATCTGGCCTTTATGCAATGGCTCGGCGAACAGCAGATTCCCTTCGCCATCGTCTTCACCAAAGCTGACAAACTGGGGCGCCAGAGTCTGCAGACCAATATCGAAGCCTATAAGCAACGCCTGCTGGAGACGTGGGAGGAGCTTCCTCCCGTCTTCGTCACCTCCAGCGAGAAGACCACCGGCGGCGAAGAAATCGTTCAGTATATAGAAAACATCAACCGCACCTTATAATAATATATAGAGAACCGTACGTCATGAGAAAACAAATCTGCCTTGCCTTTGTATGCGCCCTACTGCTCACCGGCTGCCGGCATGAAGATACCGGCCTGATGCCACCCGTCCCCGAGGGACAGTACGCCCGGGGGTTCGTGCTGACGGAGCATGAGGGCTGCACGGAAGTAGTGATAGCCGATCCGTGGCAGAAAGGCCGCATCATGCAGCGCTACTATCTGGTGAAGCGCGGCTCCGGTGTTCAGAGCCGTCCCGACGGAATCGTCCTTGAGGTGCCCATACGCCGCTTGGCGGCTACCAGTTGCACACATGTGGGGTTTCTCGACGCCCTGAACGAGACCGGATCGCTGTGCGGCATCTGCTCGCCATGGCTGGTCTATACACCCGTTCCGTCGGTCGAAGACGGTTGTGCCGACCTTGGCGATGCCATGCAGGTGAACGGCGAACGCGTGTTGCTCACCCATCCTGAGGCCGTAATGATCAGCACCTACGCGCAGGGCGATGGTGTGCGCCAGTATTTGCAGAAATCGGGTGTTCCGCTGATATATAACAACGAGTGGACCGAAGCACATCCGCTGGCTCGGGCCGAGTGGATACGGCTTGTCGGGGCCTTCTACGACAAACAGGCCGAGGCCGACAGCATCTTCCGCGAGGTGGAAAACAGCTATAACAGCCTGCGCAGCCGCGTGCTGCAGGCAGCCCCCCGCAAACGCAGCGTGATGGCTGGCAACAACTTCCGCGGCACATGGTACATGCCTTCGGGAAAAGTCTATACGGGACAGCTCTACCGCGATGCCGGCGCATCCTATTTCTATGAGAACGACACCTCCGACGGCAGCATACCGCTGTCCATCGAGACCGTGGTTCTGAACTTCCGCGATGCCGATGTATGGGTCAATAGCACGGCCCGCACCCTGCAGGAACTGGCAGAACTGGACAGCAAGCACACATGGTTCAAGGCATGGCAGACAGGCGAGGTCTATAACTTCCTGAAGCGGACAAGCGAGATGGGAGCCAACGATTTCTGGGAGAGTGCCGTGGTGCATCCCGAGCGGCTGTTGGCCGACCTTGTGTGGGTGCTGTATCCCGAACTCATGCCTGCCGACTACGAGCCCTACTACACCTGCCGCCTTCCTTGACAACAGCCACATTCACACACCGTCCGCATGACATTTCTCCTTGTATATAACACGCGTACGCCTGAAGAGCACCGCACCTTCGCCCGCCGTCTGGCAGAGCAGATGGGCAAGCAGTACGTTGAGACCGGCAGCATCCCCGACGATGTAGAGACTTTCTGCGACGACAACGGCATTGACATGCTCTTCATCTCCTGCAGCAATAGCCGGAACGAGGTACAACGCTGGCTCGACCGGTGCCGCACGCTCCGTCTGCCCTACGTATTCCTCACAGGCACCATGACGAAAGTACAACCTGTCAGCCGCATTCTGATGCCAGTAACACTGTTGGAAGAGGAAGTGCACAAAGCTCAGACTGCCGCCCACATCAGCCGTTTCACAGGAGCGCATATCATACTGCTTCGCGCACACGACTACGGCAGCAAGGCCCGACAGAACACGCAAAAAATCATCACGTTGCTCGACAAATTCAGTCTTTCTTACGAAGAACACGAAGCCCGTAAGGACAGCTTCGCCATCACGCGCGAGCTGAGCGACCGCCAGCGTGAGTTCGTGCCCGACCTGCTCATCCTCACGGCTTCGCGCGACTACGGGCTCGACGACATCGTGTTCGGACCGCCCGAACGGCATGCCATCCGGCGCTCAACGGTTCCCGTACTCCTCCTCAACCCGCGCGGTGACCTCTACGCCCTGTGCGACTGAGACACGACATACGTACAGAAAAGGCTCCTGCATGAGGAGCCTTTTCTGTTGCGGAAGGAGGGGGATTCGAACCCCCGGTACCCTAATCGAGTACGTCAGTTTAGCAAACTGGTGGTTTCAGCCACTCACCCATCCTTCCTCGTTATGGGCCGATGCCAAACGTATTGCTCGAAAGCGGTTGCAAAAGTAGTGCATTTTTTTCAATTGACCAAACATTTCTTTCAAAAAAATGTATTAACTTTGCAGTCACGTATGAAAAAGACAATCCTTGCAATCGTTACGGTATTGCTGCTTGCGCTGGTCGCTCTGGCCGGCGAACAGTATTACCGGCTGTGTGTAAGCAATCTCACGAGCCGCGACGGGGAAGCGCATCTGGTCTATATCTATCCTGATACGCCGGTTGACAGTCTGCTGCAACTGCTGTCAACCGACTTCGAGACGGCTGCTCCGCGTGTGTTCGCCTGGCATGCACACCTCATGAAGTTCCGCTATCCGCGCCCCGGATGCTACCGTATCGGGCCTCGCACCGGCGACCTCACCCTCATCCGCAAGCTGCGCGGCGGCGAACAGACTCCCGTAGAAGTAACCTTCAACCATATCCGCACCCGTGCCCAATTAGCGGCACGTCTGGGAGCCCAGCTGATGCTTGACTCGGCCGATATTGCTTCCCGTTTAGAGGACGACTCCTACATGAGCCGCTACGCGCTGAATAAGGCCACGGCCGTCTCGCTCTTCCTGCCTGACACCTACGAGATGTACTGGACCATCTCCCCCGATGCACTCTTCGAGCGCATGGACATGGCCTACCACCATTTCTGGAACATCGACCGCCAGCAGAAGGCCAAACGCCTCGGTCTGAGCCGCACGGACGTAGCCACCCTTGCCTCTATTGCGGAAGAGGAGACCAACAAAGATTTTGAATATCCCATCATTGCCGGACTCTACTATAACCGTCTCCGGAAGGGCATGCCCCTGCAGGCCTGCCCTACCGTGAAGTTCGCCCTGCAGGATTTCTCGCTCCGGCGCATCCTCAACGAACATCTGAAGACGGAATCGCCCTACAACACCTACCGCAACAAAGGGCTGCCCCCCGGACCCATCCGCATACCGCGGGCCTCCACGATGGATGCCGTGCTGAACATGCAGCCAAGCAACTATCTCTATATGTGTGCCTCGGCCGATTTCAACGGCACCCACCACTTCTCCGCCACCTATGCCGAACACGCACGCTACGCACGGCAGTATCAGGCCGAACTCAACAGGAGAGGAATCCGATGAGGCGTGAGCAACAAAGCAACTGACAGCATGACGACTGAAATATCTTTTTCCCATTCACGACGGCTGACCACGACCGCACAAGCCGGCAGCCTGTCTATAGGCTCTGACTATCCGATACGCATACAGTCGATGGCCAACACCGATACCAACGATATCGGGGCGTCCGTCCTTCAGGCCCGCCGCATCATTGCCGCAGGCGGCGAACTGGTGCGTTTCACCACGCAAGGCAGCCGCGAAGCCGAAAGCCTCGCCCTCATCAGGCAACAGCTGAGGGCCGAAGGCATTCAAACCCCGCTTGTGGCCGACGTCCACTTCAACCCCAACGTGGCCGACACCGCCGCCGCATTGGTGGAGAAAGTGCGCATCAACCCGGGCAACTACGTGGACCCCGCCCGCAAGTTCGTCCATATCGACTATACCGATGCCGAATATGCCGCCGAACTGAAGCGGTTGCGCGAGCGCTTCGTGCGCCTGCTTGACATCTGCAAGAGGCACCATACTGCCCTGCGTATCGGCGTCAACCACGGCTCGCTCAGCGACCGCATCATGTCGCGCTACGGCGACACGCCGGCCGGCATGGTAGAGAGTTGTATGGAGTTCCTGCGGATCTGCGTGGAAGAAGGTTTTGCCGACGTGGTTATCTCGGTGAAAGCCTCCACGACACGCGTGATGGTGGAGACGGTGCGATTGCTAGTCCTCACAATGGACCAAGAGAACATGCACTTCCCGCTGCACTTGGGCGTGACGGAAGCCGGCGAGGGGGAAGACGGCCGGATCCGCTCGGCCGTAGGTATCGGCGCCCTGCTCAGCGAAGGTATCGGCGACACGGTGCGCGTCTCGCTGAGCGAGGCTCCCGAAGCAGAGATTCCTGTGGCTCGGGAGCTGGTACGCTGGACCACCTCTGCTGCACCTTCGCTCAGGCACTGCTTCTGCAATGATGGTACATTACATTACCACTCCTCCGATTCCGCCGGATGGAGCGACTTCTGCCTGCATGCGGCTGCCGACTTGGGCAAGCCGTTGTTCGACACCGGCTGCAAACAGTTGCTTATCCGGCATCCCGTTTTCAGCCGCGACCAACTGGACACACTCGCCAAAGACATCCTGCAAGCAGCTGGCGTTGTCCGCTATAAGACGGAATACATTTCCTGCCCGGGCTGCGGACGCACGCTGTTCGACCTGCAACAGGCAGTGGCCGATGTCAAAGCGGCCACCAGCCACCTGAAAGGACTGAAGATTGCCGTGATGGGCTGCATCGTCAACGGCCCCGGCGAGATGGCCGATGCCGACTATGGCTACGTCGGTGCCGGACGCGGACGCGTCAGCCTTTACAAAGGCAAAAACTGCGTGCTGAAGAACATTCCTGAAGACGGGGCAGTACCGGCTCTGCTCCGTCTGATAGAGGAAGGATAAAAAGTATTTTCGTATATCGGCAAAATGTTGTAATTTTGCAGGTTGAACAGACACCCGTCAAACGGCAGGTGGAAAGTCTGACAAGAAACAAAAGCATTACTTAAAAACAGCGAACTATATGGTAAAGAAAAGTCCCCTACAGATTGCACGCGGTAACTACCAACCCAAGTTGCCCGTTGCTCTCAAAGGCAATGTAAAGGTACAGGAAGGAGCGGCCACACAGTCTGTCGCCGATCAGGAAGAAATCAAACAGTTGTTCCCTAACACGTACGGTCTGCCGTTGCTCCATCTGGTAGCAGGTGAAGCCGCCAACTATCCCGCCATCAACGTAGGTGTCATCCTGTCAGGCGGTCAGGCCCCCGGCGGCCACAACGTCATCGCCGGTCTCTACGACGGTCTGAAGAAACTGAATCCCGCAAGCAAACTCTACGGCTTTCTTGGCGGCCCGAGCGGTCTGATCGAAGGCAACTATACGGAGCTTACAGCTGACGTTATTGACGAATACCGCAACACCGGCGGTTTCGACATCATCGGGTCGGGACGTACCAAACTGGAAGAGACATGGCAGTTCGACAACGGCATCGAGGTGTGCAAGAAGCTGGGCATCACTGCCATCGTGATTATCGGTGGTGACGACAGCAACACCAACGCCTGCGTACTGGCCGAATACTACCTGCAGAAGCAGTGCGGCATTCAGGTTATCGGCTGCCCCAAAACCATCGATGGCGACCTGAAAAACGGCATGATTGAGACCAGCTTCGGCTTTGACACCGCCTGCAAGGTGTATAGCGAGCTCATCGGTAACATCCAGCGTGATGCCAACAGCGCCAAGAAGTACTGGCACTTCATCCGCCTCATGGGACGCTCAGCCAGCCATATCGCTCTGGAGTGCGCCCTGCAGAGCCAACCCAACATCTGCATCATCTCGGAAGAGGTAGAAGCCAAGAACATGACGCTGAGCGACATAGTGGACCAGATAGTCAACGTCATCGTGGCACGCGCAGAGGCCGGTCTTAACTTCGGCACGATTCTTATTCCCGAAGGACTTATCGAGTTCATCCCTGCCATGAAGCGTCTGATTCGTGAACTCAACGACCTGCTGGCCAACAATGAAGAGTTCGTTGCCCTCAACACCGACGACGAGAAGCGCCAGTACGTTAAAGGCATGCTCTCGCCCGAGAGCCGTGAGCTGTACCGCTCGCTCCCGAAGGGCATCGCCCGTCAGTTGACCATGGACCGCGACCCCCACGGCAACGTGCAGGTCAGCCAGATTGAGACCGAGAAACTGCTCATCGAGATGGTGGCCAAGAATCTGGCCATGCTCAAGGGCGAGGGCAAATACAAAGGCAAGTTCGCCGCTCTTAACCATTTCTTCGGCTACGAAGGCCGCTGCGCCATCCCCTCCAACTTCGATGCCGACTACTGCTACTCCATCGGCATCACGGCCAGCCACCTCATTGCCGCCGGCAAGACGGGCTATATGGCCCTCGTGCAGAACCTCACCGAGCCTGCCGTTGACTGGAAGGCAGGCGGTGTGCCCATCACGATGATGATGAATATGGAGCGTCGCAACGGCAAGATGAAGCCCGTTATCCAGAAGGCCCTTGTTGACCTCAACGGTGCGCCGTTCAAGTATCTGGAAGCCCATCGCGCCGAATGGGCCGACGAGAACACAAGCTACGTCTATCCCGGTCCCATCCAGTACTACGGGCCTACCGAAGTATGCGACCAGCCCACCCGCACCCTCATGCTGGAAAAGGGCAGGAACATCTGAAACGCCCCCTTCTCTCATCCGTGAGAAGAACTTCAAGGAAAGAGCACCCACACGGTGCTCTTTTGTTTTGATAGGATTTTCTTTTGTTTCGCGACCGACAACAGCCTGCAATGTGGCACGGAAATTGACACCTGCCGAACGGCTCTCCCGCTGAAGGCAGGACCTGCCACTCCCATATTTACACAACCGGAACATCATGACCAATATCCTACTCTCACTGCTCCTCCTGCTCGCCACCGCCACGGCACAAGCCCAGACGCCGGCCCCTGACCGCTTCAACGAAGCCGATATGTACGACTGCTACCTCTCGCAGAACAAACAACTCTGGAAAGAATACGTCAACACGGCCGATTGGCAGCAGATGAGCAACAGCGAGCGGCAGCGCCTGCTCAACTATGAATACGGATACATCGCTTACGCCATCTCTTGCAAGGAAAAGAACGTGGAACGGATGCTCAACAACTATCTCCGCCACCTGGCCGAGATGGAAGGCCAAATGCCCGAGTCCACACGTCTCACCTATCTGGCCGCCGCCTTCTCCTACACCATCTCGGTGAACAAAATCACCATCTTGTCGAATGGTCCAAAGACGTTCAGTTATTCGGAAAAGGCCGTTCAGACCGACCCCGACAACCCGTATGCACTCACGCTGCGCGGAAGCATCTTCTTCTACTGCCCTAAGACATTCGGCGGCGACAAATCCAAAGCCCTCGACTTCGTACAACGGGCCGAGAACCGCTTCCGGCAGACAGGCGATACCGTCAACAACTGGAACTACCGCTCGGCCCAGATGATCATCGCTCAATGCTACGAGAAGACGGGCGACAAAGAGGCCGCCATCCGCAAGTGCCGCGAGATTCTGCAAGAGGAGCCCCGCTTCAGCTATATCCGCGACTGCTACCTGCCCGAACTGTTGGGCGAGAAGCCCCACGACGACACCAACCCGCAGAACATGGGGGCCAGCTTCGTCAGCAGTTTCGAATAACAAGCCGAAGAGATAAAGAAAAACACCGCACTGAGTAGTCAGTGCGGTGCTTTTCTTTATGCTGTATGTCCTGTCTGCCGCAATGCGGCAGTGCCGTCAGGGCTTCTGTGCACCGTAGCCTTCCTTGGCGCCGAAGAAGAGCAGAGCCTTGTCGAAGTTGTAGCGGTTGCCGTACATGGAGACGCGGATGGTCTCCGACCCTTGCATGTTCATGCCCATGGCCGAGCGGAACTGGTTGGCTGCCGAGTTCGGGTTGAAAGAGCTGCTGGTCACCACCTTCAGCTTGGCAAAAGCCTCCAAGTAGTCCTTGTCGATAGCCTCCACAAAGGGGTCGCCGTTCTTAAGCTCAAAGTTGCCTTCCACCTTGGGAAGAATGCTCTCGTCAAGATCCTCGAAGTTCTCCACCTTCACGTTGGTCCACTTGCCGCCGCCGGTGGGGGGAAGCTGAAGGTCGGCCGTATTCATGAAGAACGCATTATCGTAGATGTTGGTCTTGCGCTTGGCCTCGATGGGTTTGTCGGGTCCGCTCAGCACATGGGTGCGTGCAATGGCGGCGTAGTTGTTGCAGGCGAAGATGTTATGGTGCAGGTCGCAGTTTACCTTTGTCATACACTCATAGCCGTAGCCCATGTCTTCCATAGCTTTCTCACGGCACCACGCAAAGGCAACGGTGTTGTGGTGGAAGTTGACGTGTGAGGCCTCGCCGTTCTTGTCACCGCCGTCAATACGCACGCCGCCGTAGCGGTTGCTGAGGATGACATTGTTGTATATCTCCACTTCGCCGCAGCGCGAACCAAACTGCAGAGCAAAATACACACCGTTAAGGAACAAACAGTTACGGATTATCACATTGCCTGCTATCCAACCGTCGGAATGAAACATCTGATGCTCCACTTGGGGGGGGATAGCGTCAACGATACGGCCGGTCTCAAACTTGTCGGAGGGGCAACCGTTGCGCGGGTCGGAGGGGTCGTTGGGCATGTAGTAGTTCTCCAAACCGAGGTTGATGAATATACCGTCAATAATGAGCGTTCCCTTCGGCTGTTTGGCCATCACATCGTCAAGTGCGCGGTTGATCTGGATCACGCCCTTGCTGCCGTTCGAGCCGAGTTGCTCCTGGGTGGGCTCCATGCGCGTGATGTACTTCAAGGGGTTGCGCTCCGTAAAGTTGCTGTTCCAGCCGCCTTCAAGGGTCACCCAGTTGTATATCTCTATAAAGCCGCTGTTCATGTAGCCTAAATAGTTGCCCTCGGCCACGCGGATGATAGCACCGTCCTGCTGGTTGTCGCGGATATTGTTCAGAATCTTCTGGATGTCTTTTGCAGGTGCATCAGCCGTGGTGCCGGCGGCACGCGCCGTGCCGGCGTTGCTCACATAATACACGGGGCCGTTGTTCTCCTTCACCGCACCGCTCGGCTTGTTGGCGGGAGCCGTAGCCTTGGACGTTGTGGTTGGAACGGCCACGGTCTTCTGCTGGTTCTGCGACGACGGAGTGGTCGGTTGTTCTTTCTTCTCAGTTCCTTGCTTGATTGCATTGCCGAGATTGCGCAGAAGCTGTCCCTGCGCCGTTTGCACCGTAAGCGCCGCTGCCAAAAGGGCGGCCGCTAATTTCAAATGTCTCATGATTGTTTTGGTTATTGGGTTAATGGTTATTGGGTTATTGGGTTATTCGCTATTCACTATTAGCTATTAGCTATTCGCTACTAACTATCCTCTGGTCTAATGTGCGACAAAGGTAGTATAAAATTCCGGAATATACAAACATTCACTTTAAGAGAGCTACAAAACTGTAAAAACGAAAGAAGTCTCCGTTTCCGAAGACTTCCTCAAGTTGCTTAGCCAGGACTCGAACCCAGACAGACAGAACCAGAATCTGTAGTGCTACCATTACACCACTAAGCAGTATGTCATGCTTCCTTTCCGAAAGCGGGTGCAAAGGTACGGCAACTTTTTTAATTGTGCAATACCTTTGGTAAGAAAAATGCATTTTTTCTTTAGATGGCTTGTCGGTATGCCGTATTTTCAGTACCTTTGCACGCTGTATAAAAATAGATTCTTATGTTGCGAAAGTCCGTATATACATGGCTGACGGCGTTGCTTTGCACGCTGCTTCTGCTGCCGGCAGTGCCGCTCCGTGCGGCCGACCCCGGCTCGATAGGCAACTACACCGATGTGTTGTGTCTCGACCGCAATGAGTTGGGCGTCTGGATGACGGTACAAAACCTGCACGAAGCCGCTGGCGCCGCCTCCTACCGATACCGTCTTTGCGGCAACGGAGCCGACGGCAAAGCCGACACTATATATATAGATAAGGACAGCATCTCGCTCGACTACTTCTTCCGCCCGGCCGACTACCCCCAGTTTGTGCTGCCTGCCACGTTCGAACTGCACCGCCAGGCCCTTATCGGCACCGCATGGCAGACTGCCTCCGGCAAAGGCAGTTTCACCGTCTCGCGTAACGAATACACCTTCGACACCGTGCGTGTCTGCAAGCTTGACACCTATACAGGTTCCTACACCAACTACGCCGACCAGACCGACCGCATCTTTTTCTCCTACGGCGACACTGCGGACTACGTCAACTACGACAAAACGTCCCTCGGCTGCGACAAGGAATACCACCTGCACTGCACCTGGCTCGATGTACCGGAGGTCGAGATAGAGCCGCTCGGCGTGCTCTGCCAGACCGACAAGGAAATCACCGTCTATTTCAACACGCTGCGCGGCACGCCCACCAGCGTAAGCGTCAGCTTCAACAAGGCCGCACTGAAGGCGGGCTTCAAAAATAAGGAACTGGCGCTGAAGAGTGCCAACCACTTCACGCTCACGGTGCCCACCACCTCGCGGGGCGACTATGCCATGTATGTGCAGTTCTACGACACCACCTCACTCGCCGCCTGCAACGGCAAGCGCGACACGCTG
The DNA here is from genome assembly GCA_017464025.1 of Paludibacteraceae bacterium. Taxonomy (GTDB): domain Bacteria; phylum Bacteroidota; class Bacteroidia; order Bacteroidales; family Paludibacteraceae; genus Colicola. The sequence goes on from JAFUEI010000034.1 coordinate 28,712, forward strand.
GCCTTCAACCTCAACCTCGGAGGCTACGTGGTGGACAAGTGGGACGATGTGCTGCTGGTGGACAACAACCCCTCCAACGCCAACCCTGATGCCGTGGGCGATACGCTCTACTTCGCTTCCTACCAGTGGTACAAGAACGGCCGCGCCATCGGTGGTGCCACCGGTCAGGTGTACCACGAAGAGTTCGGACTGAACGGCGTCTATTACGTTGAGATGACCGATACGCTGGGGCGCACCTACCGCAGTTGTGCTGTGGAAAAACGGCCTGTCATTGCGCAGTCCTCGTCGCAAGAGGTGTTCACCGTTGAGGCCGGACAGCCCGGCAGTATGCTGCACTACACCTCTCCCTCTGCCGGCACACTCGCCATCTACGACCTGAGCGGGAAATGTCTCACAAGCCTCGCCGTTGAGAGCGGCGACGGTAGCATCCAGGCCCCTCCTATACCGGGCCTCTACATGGTACGTCTCCTTCCCGCTGGCGAGAAACCGCTGACGCGTAAACTGATAGTCAGATAAGTCATGATGAAAAGAATACTTGCTATATATATCGTGCTGCTGGGTGCCTGCACAGCCGTTTGGGCCCAAATGCCGGCCGACACACTCGCCGCGCCGGCCGATTCTGCCACGCAGCAGTCTGTCAACTTCGACAAAGGTTCGTTCCTGCATTTCGGCATCGGCGGCGGCTTCGGCAGCTGGAACTATTCCCTCGCCGGCGGCACCGTTGCACCATGGCAGGGCTCTTTCACGGGCGACGTCACCTACGCTTGGTATTTTCTTCCCTGGCTCGGCATCGGTACGGGTGTCCACCTGAGTTACATTGCCTCCGATGCACAGCTCACCCGACAGATGACGTGGGACGGCAAGACCCTCGGCATCACCGACTCCGAGGGAGAGTTGTACAACCACCGCGTGGATTTCAACGACTGGCACGAACGGCAGAACCTCCTCTTCCTTGAGATCCCGCTCGCCCTCCAGTTCAAAGCCGGTACCGGCAAAGCCGGATTCTACTTCAACATCGGCGCCAAGATGGGCATACCCGTCTATGCCAACTACAACCACTACCGCGGCGACCTCATCCACAGCGGCTACTATCCCCAGTGGAACGCCGTGCTCGCCAATCTGCCCGAACGCTTCGAGACCGAAACCTTCACGCGGGCGCAAGACGGACGCGCAGCCGCTATCAGCTGGGTAAACGGCGAATTGTTCGGCGAACTGGGTATGCTTATCCGCCTTGATCGCACCACCCACCTCACCCTCGGCATCTACGGAGCCTACACGCTCAACGATATGAACACCGCCACCGATGCTCCGGCTCTCGGCTTCCGCAACGAGGCCTACCGCACGGGCTTCATGAACCCCTACAGCGGTTTGTGCGGCACCGACCATATCAGCAATATCCATCCCTTTGCCTTCGGTCTCAAACTGGGCGTGCAGACCCGTCTGCTCACCAAGGCCGAGCGCGAACAGCTCCGACGCGAACAACTGATGCGCGACCACCCCGAGTGCCTGCAGCAGAAGGCCGACACGCAGCGCATCATGATACGCGACACTGTCTTCCTGCATGACACGCTCTACATGTACATCCACGACACGGTGGTTGACTCCCGTCTGCGGCAAGACACCGTCTATGTCACCTCCGAAGCAACAGGCGCTGCCGGAGCTGCCGGAGCCGCCTTCATCGGCCTCTTGGATGGTGACGAAGATAACACCGGAAAATCTGGAAAGTCAGGGAAGTCCGGCACTTCCTCCGACGACTTCAACCGCAGCCTTCAGGACTGGGAAGACATTGCCGAAGGCACCGACTACAGCTACCCGATGGATGCCGAGAGTCACCGTCAGGCCCTCAATCTTGACGGAACTCTGCAAACCTCCGTCATCTGGTTCAAGTTCGACGACTACAAGCCCATCCTCGAGCCCTTCGACGTGGTAGGTGCCGTAGCGGAAGCTTTGAAGGCCAATCCTTCGCTCCACGTCAACGTGAACGGGCATGCCTGCAAGATCGGCACCGACAGCTACAACCAGCGTCTTGCCATGAAGCGTGCCAAAGCCGTGGCCGCACTGCTTCGCCGCAGAGGTGTGCCGGCCGAACAGATGACCGTCCGCTCGCTCGGTGCCAGCGAACCCTATCGCTACAACGAAGGGCCCCACCAGTACTCCAAAGACCGACGCGTCGAGATTGTGCCCGCCGGACTCGAATCACCCGTCTATGATGTCAATGCCGCTACAGCCTACAAAGACCCTGTCAACTCCGCACCGGCCGCCGCACGCACCGACATCGACTACGAGCAATACACGTCCTTCATCGGCGAAGAAAAGGTACGCGAAGGCTCCCACCTCGCGCAGATTGCACGACGCTGGTACGGGCATCAGGTCTATTGGGTGTATATCTATGAGGCCAATGCCGACAAGATTGCACGTGCCAACCGCATCGCCGTCGGCATGACCGTCATGATTCCCGACCTCAGCAAAATCAACGCCGGTCTCACCGAAGAGGAAGCCCTCAGCAAAGCCAAGGAACTGGAAGACCGCTACGTCGAACAATTGTTGCAATGAAACGCAAACGACGCAAACAATATCCCGTATGGCTGTCCGTAATCGCTACGCTGGCAGCCATACTCGTTTATCTGTTCACCGAGACCACCCTCCTCGACCCGCTGCTCAACCGGCTTCTTCCGCAGCAAAACGTCGCCCCGCAGTCTGCTGACACGACGGCCGTTGATGTCTCCCCTGCCGCCGCTCCCTGTCTCATTCCCGACATGGAGTTTCCCCGTCTCCTCGAAGACCGCCCCGGGCAGCTGATACGCCATCTGGCCTATACGGTCCATTACAACCCCAAATGGCGCGTACCCAACTGGGTGGCCTATTGCCTCACTGCCGAAGAGACGCAGGGCGGCGAGGAGCGTGCCTCCCATTTCTATCCCGACCCCATGGTTGAGGGCGACCCCGTCGTCACTAAAGACTACAGCAACTCCGGCTACGACCGCGGGCACATGGCGCCGGCCGCCGACTTCAAATGGTCCGAAGAGGCTATGCGAGAGAGTTTCTATATGACCAACATGTGCCCGCAGAACCACAATCTCAATGCCGGTGACTGGAAAGAACTGGAAGAACTTGTCCGCCAACTCGCGGTGCAATACGGCCGTATCTATGTCGCCTGCGGACCCGTCGTAGCCGCCCGTCCCAAGACAATCGGCACCGAGCGCAAGATAGCCGTGCCGCAGGCCTTCTTCAAAGCCCTTCTCCGGCAGCGCAACGACGGCAGCTGGACCGCCGTCGGTTTCCTCTTTGCCAACAAAGCCGGCAACAAACCCCTGTCTGCCTACGCTACCACAATCGACGAGCTGCAGACCACCACCGGCATCGACTTCTTCCCTGCCCTACCAGACGAGGCCGAACAGCAGGCCGAAGTCTCCTGCACACTCTCCGATTGGAACCTGTAACCCTGATGCTGCTCTTCGCTCCCCATATCAATCGCCGTACGCTGCCCGCCGAAGCACAATCGCTGCCGGTGGATACCCTCTATTACATGCTGTCGGCCGACAACCGCCTCAACGAGGAGGTGCAAGCGCTCCGTACAGACCTTCTGCGCAGCATGAACAGCACATGGCTCGCCTACAGCTTGCTCGCCGTGCCCTGCGCCTCCGGCAGTCCCTATGCAGGCTGCCTCGTCTGCCGCACACTGCCTGCCAACGACAACGAACTGGTCGCCCTTCTCTCCGTACAACTGCGCCGCGGCAAAGTGCTCCGTGCCGCCGGCATGCTGGCCGCTGAAGTACAGCGCCTCAACCGGCAGGCGGTAAGCAGACGCCTGTCCGGCGGTGTTCCCACTCCGCTTTGCGAGGAGCGGACGATGGAGCCCGGACTTTGTGCCGATGCCTGCCCACCCGTTCAGGAACTATTTTCCGAAGAGGCTCCCCGCCGCCATAAGATGGCCGGTTCCGCCCTCGGACGAATGGCGGAACGCCGCATGGCGCCTGCGGCTGCCGAACCTATGAAGCCCGCAGCCGGCACAACCGACGATGACACTCTCCGCCTGCTCGCTATCCGCATACGCGACGAGATAGCCGAATTGCAGCGGCGCAACGGGCTGCACGTCCTCTTCAGCGAACTCGGCGACGACTTCCTCAGCTCGCTCGGCCGACTCACCGCCAATGCACCGGCCCCCCTCCGTATAGACGACAGGTTCCGTTTTCTGCTCACAACCGAAGTCCCTAACGAGGCCGCCGTACTGCCAGCCGGCGAAACAGAAGTGGAGATGCCCACGCTCTCCAAGGTGGTATATCTGCTCTTCCTGCGCCATCCCGAGGGCATCCGGCTGAAAGAGATTGCCGACTACCGCGACGAACTCCGAACGCTCTATCTCACCCTCTCGCCACGTAGCGATGCAGAGGCCATGCATAACAGCATTGCCGACCTCACCAACCCAGCCTCGGGGTCGCTCAACCAGAAGCTCTCACGTATCACCGCAGCTTTCCGCCGGCTGTTGCCTACCGACATGGCCCAGCATTATATCATCACCGGGCCGCGTGGCGAAGCACGCCGCATCATCCTCGACCGCTCACTCGTCTGCCTGCCGCCCGAACTGCAGCAACTCTGACCGGCAATCTTCCTTTGCAACGTTGCAACGCTCGTCCCGCGTTGGTTTATGCTGTATCTTTGCAGCGTCTTTCGGGAGCAAAGGCTATCCGCCCGCTCCGACTGGAAGCACTTGTGTTCAACCTTCTAAAACCAACGCATTATGAACTTCTACCATCTCATCCTCCTCGACGCAAGCGGTTCTATGAACTGCATCCGCCAGACCGCACTCACCGGCTGCAACGAAACCCTGCAGAGCATACGCGCCATGCAGCACAACCACGCCGACCAGCAGCACTTCGTCTCCCTCGTCAGCTTCAACAGCGAAGACCCCGCCCGCATCATCCTCGACTGCCGTCCCGCCGGCGGGACAACCGACCTCCCGGCGAACGCCTATCTGCCCAATGCCTGCACGCCTCTCTACGATGCCGTCGGCATCGCCATCGCACGCATGGAGAGAGCCCTGCCCGCCACCGACTGCTGCGTACTTGTCACCATCATCACCGACGGCCTCGAGAACGCCTCTATCGAATACAATGCCGCAAGCCTGAAGCGCCTTGTCGAGCAGAAGAAGAAACAGAACTGGACCTTTGCCTTCATCGGAGCCAATCAGGACGAGGTAATGGAGGCCGGACGCATCGGCATCCGCAACACACTCCGTTTCGATCAGAACGAGCGGGGCACCCGCAAGATGTTCTCCCGTCTCGGCACGGCCATGGAGCGTTTCTGCAAGGAGGCCCCCGTCATGACCCGCGAAGAGCGCGAGACCGGCTTCTTCCGCTCCTGACCATTCACCGGCGGGGTTCACCCGCCGGTTTGCATATCCGGGAAAGAATACGTACCTTTGCACCACGCAGCAACGCAGCTGTGTCCCTACCGCAACACCTAAAAAACAACCCTATATGTATTCCGATCCTAAAGACTGTCTGTATTGCACCGACAATCAGACGCAGAAAGACCTCATGGTCGAAGTCATGCACCTCAGCGTCTCGCGACTCTTCATCTTCCGCGAGCAGACCTATCGCGGCCGCTGTCTCGTGGCTTACGACGAGCACGTCAACGACCTCAACGAACTGTCCGACGACAAGCGAAACGCCTTCATGGCTGACGTCACACGCGTCACACGTGTCATGCAGCAGATCTTCCAGCCTGAGAAAATCAACTACGGTGCCTATGCCGACACTCTCTCACACCTGCATTTCCACCTCGTTCCCAAGTACAAGGGCGGCCCCGACTTCGGCGGCACATTCCGCATGAACCCCAAGGAGGTCTATCTTGACGAAGCCGAATATGCCGACATGGCCGACCGCCTGCGCAAGGCTCTGCAATAACCGGTTTTTCTCTCCTTAATCTGTCTGCTCTATGACCTTTGTCTTCGACATGGGCGGTGTGCTCATTGACCTTGACCCGCACGCCTGCATCCGCAACTTCACGGCTCTCATGGACACCTCCGGCGGCTTGAACGTCTCGGCGGCCGACCTGCTCGGCAACGGCGGGAAAACACCGCTCGGACAATACGAACTCGGCCTCATCACCACCCGCCAGTTGCTCGACTATTTCCATACGCTCAGCCGTCCCGAAGTCACCGACGAACAACTGCGGGCTGCATGGCTCTCCATGACCCTCACCATTCCCGAGAGCCGCAAAGCCCTCGTCCGCAGGCTCCATCGGCAAGGCCATACCGTCTTCCTCTTGAGCAATATCAACGAGATGCATTGGGACCATATCCGTCCCATGTTTCAGCAGGACGGCTTCTCCTTGGACGATTATTTCGACCGCCTCTTTCTCTCCAACGAGCTCCACATGGTCAAGCCGCAAGAGCAGGTGTACGACCTCGTGATGAGTTATGTCCCGCAAGGCGACGAGGTGGTCTATGTGGACGACCTTGAGCACAACCGCCTCCCCGGCAGCCGCCGGGGCTGGCGCACTTTCGCTTCCGTCGAACAACTCGCTGCCGCCGGCTACTGAACCGTTTCATGTTTACTTGTAGAGACGCATGACGATGCGTCTCACGCAAACAGGGGTGTGCCAAAACCGCGTTTTGACACACCCCTGCCTTCTTTCCCACGCCCTGCTTACTCAGCCACTATCAAGTAGTAGTTTTTCTTGCCTTTTTGGAAAAGAATGTATTTGCCGTTCAGCAGCGCCTTGCTGTCTATCGCCGTCTGCGTGTCCGTCAGCTTCTCCTTGTTCATCGAGAAGCCGTTGGCTTGCATCATCTTGCGGGCCTCCCCTTTCGAAGGGAATATCGATGTCTGCACGGCCAACAGGTCAAGCGGCTGGATGCCCTGCTCCAATTCGGCCTTGCTGATGCGGAACTGCTCCACGCCCTCAAACACCTGAAGGAACGTCTCCTCGTCTAACTTGTGCAAGGCCTCGGCCGTCGCGTTGCCGAACAGGATGTTGCTTGCCTCCACCGCCGCCTGATAGTCTTCCTCCGAATGTACCATCACGGTCACTTCCTTCGCCAAACGCTTCTGCAGCAGTCGCAGATGCGGAGCCTCGCGGTGCTCGGCCGTCAACGCGTCTATCTCCTCCTTCGGCAGCGAGGTGAATATCTTGATGTATTTCTCGGCATCCTGGTCGCTCACGTTCAGCCAGAACTGGTAGAACTTGTAAGGCGACGTATAGCGCCTGTCAAGCCAGATGTTCCCGCTCTCCGTCTTGCCGAACTTGCCGCCGTCGGCCTTCGTTATCAGCGGACAGGTCAGGGCAAACGCCGTCTTGCCGTTCATCTTGCGCATCAGCTCGATGCCCGTCGTTATGTTGCCCCACTGGTCGCTGCCGCCCATCTGAAGCAGGCAGTTCTTGTGCTCGTTCAGCCATACGAAGTCATAGCCCTGCAGCAGCTGGTAGGTGAATTCCGTGAACGACATGCCTTGTGAATACTCGCCGTTGAAGCGTTTCTTCACGCTGTCTTTGGCCATCATGTAGTTCACGGTTATCAGCTTTCCTATCTCGCGGGCGAAGTCCAGAAACGTAAAATCCTTCATCCAGTCATAGTTGTTCACCAGCTCGGCGGCATTCGGTGCATCGCTCTCGAAATCAAGAAACTTGCTCAACTGACGCTTGATGCACTCCTGATTGTGACGCAGCGTTTCTTCCGTCAGCAGGTTGCGCTCGGCCGACTTCCCCGACGGGTCGCCTATCATGCCTGTCGCACCGCCTATCAGGGCTATCGGCTTGTGACCGCAACGCTGCAGGTGACGCAGCATCATGATGCCGCACAAGTGACCGATGTGCAGGCTGTCGGCTGTCGGGTCTATTCCCACGTAGGCCGTTGTCTGCTCTTTCTGGAGTTGTTCTTCCGTACCCGGCATGATGTCCTGGAGCATGCCTCTCCATCGAAGTTCTTCTACAAAATTCATCGATTCAGTCTTTTTACGTATTGAGGGTGCAAAGTTACGACTTCTTTCTGACATGACAAAGTTTTTCTGCCCTCCCCCTTGCACATGTCAATTATTTGCCGTACCTTTGCACCCGCTTTTCGAAAGACAAGCATTGTCCAATGGTATAAAGGCTATTACGTCAGATTTTGGTTCTGAAAATCCTGGTTCGATTCCGGGTTGGACAACAAAGTTGAACAACAAAATCCCTATAGGGAGGTTGGACAACAAAGTTGAACAACAAAATCCCTATAGGGAGGTTGGACAACAAAGTTAGACAACAAAATTGCAGTTGCCCGCGCAGAGACGCATTCATGCGTCTCTTCTCATGAAAGCAACCGCAGAGTGTGATGACAAGTAGGGCGACACACTATCAAAACGCCCGAATAAAGTAACACAACCTACAATGAAAGAATTCAATCTCGCCGGTACCGCGCGCAGCGAGTACGGCAAAAAGGCCGCCAAGGCCCTCCGCAAGCAAGAGCTCGTGCCCTGCAACCTCTATGGCAACGGAACCAACGTTACCTTCACCGTCAATGTCAACGACGTGCGCAAACTCATCTACACGCCGGACACACAGGTGGTTAACCTCACTATCGACGGCAACGCCTGCAAGGCTGTCGTTAAAGAGCTCCAGTTCCACCCCGTTACCGAACAGCTCTACCACATCGATTTCCTTCAGGTTACCGACGCCAAGCCGGTTACTGTTGAGATTCCCGTACAGCTCGAAGGCCACGCCGAAGGCGTAAAGGCCGGTGGCAAGCTCCAGCTCGTTACCCGCAAGCTCAAGGTGAAGGCTATCTACACCTACCTGCCCGACCGCATCATCATCGACGTTACCAACCTCGGCCTCGGCAAGAAGCTTCAGGTGGCTGACCTCAAGTACGACAATCTGGAAATCATGAACGTGAAGACCCAGATCGTGGCTCAGGTGAAGGCTACCCGTCAGAGCGCACAGGCCGCTCAATAAGCAACGCGGAGAACTGAATTGAGGAATGTGGAACGCTTGACGATCCCATTCCTCTTTTCTTTTTCTTGCAACCTCTTCTCTTTAACACGCCAACTTCCTCCTGACATGAAATTCCTTATCGCCGGCTTGGGCAACATCGGCGACGAATACGCCGGCACACGCCACAACATCGGCTTCCGCGCGGTGGACCGCTTCGCCGAGGCTCATAACGCCTTGTGGCAGGACGCACGCTATGGCTTCGTCGCACGTTGCCGCATCAAGAGCGCCGAAATCCTGCTCCTCAAACCCTCCACCTATATGAACCTCTCCGGCACGGCCGTACGCTACTGGCTCCAGAAGGAGAACATTCCCGTGGACAACCTGCTCGTCATCGTGGACGACCTTGCCCTACCCTTCGGCACCCTCCGCCTGCGGGGCAAAGGCTCCGACGGCGGACACAACGGACTCAAGAACATCGAATCCTGCCTCATGACGCAGCAGTATGCCCGTCTGCGCTGCGGCATCGGGGCCGACTTCGTACACGGTGCGCAGATATCCTACGTCCTCGGCGGCTGGACTGAAGAAGAAGAACGCCTTCTTCCCGAACGCCTCGACGTCATTGCAGAAATCATCCCCTCCTTCTGCCTGCAAGGCCTCGAACGAACCATGAACCAATACAACAAGAAATAATTATATATATGTCAGCCTCACGTCTGTCATTCTCACATCTATCATTTTCACATCCATCATTCTCACATCTATCACCACACCCCTGTCTTATGTGATTCGTATGTGATTGATAGGAGATTCACATGTAATTAGCGGGTGATTGGCGGGTGATTAGTATATTATTCCCGTGTTAATCCGCTTTCTTGACCGCAGCAAGCCTATGGAAGTCCGTATCGACAAATATCTCTTCGCCATGCGCATCTACAAGACGCGCTCCATCGCAGCCGATGCCTGCAAGAAAGGCCGTGTCACCATGAACGGCACGCAACTCAAGCCCTCCCGCACCTTCCGCGTGGGCGATGTGTTCTCTGTCCGCAAGAATCCCGTCACCTTCACCTACCGCATCCTGCAGCTCAGCGAGAACCGTCTGGGCGCCAAGTTGGTGCCCGACTATCTGCAAGACATCACTGCGCCTGACCAGCTCGAACTGCTTGAGTTGGCACGTATGGCAGGCCGGCAGGGACGTGACCGCGGCACCGGCAGGCCTACCAAGAAAGACCGCCGCGACATAGAGACCTTCTTCTCCGACGACTACGAACTGGACGATTTCAGCCCCGACGACGTATAGTCAATCATCCATTCCTCAACCCATCAATTCCCCAATTCATCAATTCCCCAATTCCCCAATTCATCAATGAAGAGCAAAACCGACAACATAGCCGAATACATCCTCCACCTCTGGCAGATGGAAGACATGGTGCGGGCTTTTGCCGACGACCCCGCCCTGCAGCAGAACACCTTCCTCAGCGACCTGCTGCAGATGATGCGTCTCGAAGGAGTCATGGACCACGGACATGTGCAGATTGCACAGAATGCACTCGCGGAACTTGAAGATCTGCATGCCGAACTGCAGGACACCGAAGCCACCTACCGGGCCGCCGTATTGCATCTCCAGCCGCAACTCAATATCCTCAAGAGCAAATCCGACAACCCCACACAGTCCGACCTCTCGATGATGTTCGTCTTCCTCTACAACATCATGCTCCTCCACCTCCAAAAGCGCCATGTCTCATCCGGCACGGACGCCCTCCGGCAGGAAGTATCCCGTCTGCTGGCCTATCTGAGCAAAACCTACAAAGAGAATAGCAATGACGACCAAACAGCGCTTTGAAGGCTGCCTCGCATGGTGGCAGCAGAACATGCAGATTGCCGAAAGCGAACTCCACTACGACAACCCCTTCCAGTTGCTTGTGGCGGTCATGCTCTCCGCACAGTGTACCGACAAGCGTGTCAACCTCGTCACCCCCGCCTTGTTCAGTGCCTACCCTACGCCCGAAGCTATGGCCGAAGCCTCTGAAGAGGACGTGCTCCGCTATATCAGCTCCGTGAGCTATCCCAACAGCAAAGCCGGACATCTTGTTGCTGCCGCCCGGCGGCTCGTTGAGGCCTACAACGGACGCGTGCCCGACAATATTGACGACCTGCAGACCCTCCCCGGTGTCGGACGCAAGACCGCCAACGTGGTGTGTGCTGTTATCTTCAGCCAGCCCACAATGGCAGTGGACACCCATATCTTCCGTGTCAGCGAGCGCATCGGATTCACCACCGGCAGCAAGAACCCCTATCAAACCGAAATGCAGCTCGTGAAATACATCCCTGCCGAACTCATACCGAAGGCCCACCACTGGATTCTCCTCCACGGACGCTACATCTGTCAGGCCCGCCGGCCCAAGTGCGGCGAATGTGCCCTCACACCTTGGTGCCGCTACTACCACAACCGCCAGCAGTAAGCCTCCTACTCCGTCAGCAGAAGTAAAGCGGCGAAAAATCTGCTTGCGGATATCAAAAACTTGCATTATCTTTGCACACAAATAAACCACTCAACAAATAACTCACTCAACAAGACTACCGCTATGGCAGAACCCTCAGCAGACAAACTCAAAGCCCTCCAGATGGCTATGGCCAAAATCGACAAAGACTTCGGCAAAGGTGCCATCATGAAGCTCGGCGACGACAAGATAGAAGACATCCCCGTCATTCCCTCCGGCTCCGTAGGCCTTAATCTCGCCCTCGGCGTGGGAGGCTATCCCCGCGGACGAGTCATCGAAATCTACGGTCCCGAGTCCTCCGGTAAGACCACACTCGCCATCCATGCCATCGCCGAGGCGCAGAAGCAGGGAGGTATCGCCGCTATCATCGATGCAGAGCATGCTTTCGACCGCTTCTATGCCGAGAAGCTCGGTGTGGACGTGGACAACCTCCTTATCTCGCAGCCCGACAGCGGCGAACAGGCCCTCGAGATTGCCGACGAACTCATCCGCTCTTCGGCTATCGACATCATCGTCATCGACTCCGTTGCCGCACTCACTCCCAAGGCCGAACTTGAAGGCGAGATGGGCGACAACAAAGTAGGTCTGCAGGCAAGGCTCATGTCGCAGGCTCTCCGCAAACTGACGGCCACCATCAACAAGACCAACACCACCTGCATCTTCATCAACCAGCTCCGCGAGAAAATCGGCGTCATGTTCGGCAATCCCGAGACCACCACGGGCGGCAACGCCCTCAAGTTCTATGCCTCCGTCCGTATCGACATCCGCCGTATCGGACAGCTCAAGGACGGCGATGAGGTCATCGGCAACCAGACCCGCGTCAAAATCGTCAAAAACAAGGTGGCTCCCCCCTTCCGCAAGGCCGAGTTCGACATTATGTTCGGCGAAGGCATCTCCAAGGTCGGCGAGATTGTGGACCTCGGCGTGGAGTACGGTATCATCAAGAAGTCCGGCTCTTGGTTCAGCTACGGCGACACCAAGCTCGCCCAGGGACGCGATGCCGTCAAGCAACTTCTCAAGGACAACCCCGAGCTGGCAGACGAACTGGAACAGAAAATCATGGAAGCTGTCCGCGAGGAGAAGTAACAAACCTCCTCAGAAAGGCGCCTGAATGGATAACCTCCGGCTCATACTCACTCCGCAGCAGGCTGCGTCCGATACGGAGATACGCAAGGCAGTGGCACAACAGTTGCGACTGCCTTTTGCTGACCTCAAGGACGTGCGCATCCTCCGCCGCTCGGTGGACGCACGCCAGCGCAACATACGCGTCCTGCTCACCGTACAGCCTGTCATCACGCCATCCCGCAACGCCGATGCACCTGCCGACGGGCTCTTTCTGCCGCCTGTCTATCAGGATGTGCACCATGCCGACCGTCAGATCGTCATCGTCGGAGCCGGACCCGCAGGGCTCTTCGCCGCACTCACCCTCTTGGAACACGGCATTCGCCCCGTCCTGCTCGAACGCGGCAAGGAGGTCTCCGAACGAAAACGCGACATCGCCTTGCTCAATCGCAACGAGGGTCTCAACCCCGAGTCCAACTATTGCTTCGGCGAAGGCGGAGCCGGCACGTTCTCCGACGGCAAGCTCTTCTCCCGCAGCAAGAAACGCGGAGATATGCAGCGTGTCATGGAGATATTCTGCCATCACGGCGCACCCGCTGCCATCCTGTACGAGACCCACGCCCATATCGGCTCCGACCGTCTGCCCGCCATCATTCGCCACATGCGCGAGACCATCATTGCTCATGGCGGCGAAATCCGTTTCTCCACCAAAGCAACCGGCCTCCTCTTTTCCGATACGCCTGCTGCATCCGCCACAGCGTCCGCGGCGAAGCGTCTGGCCGGTGTCCTCACGGCTGACGGTACGGCCGTCACAGGCGAGGCCGTCATCCTCGCCATCGGTCACTCCGCCCACGACACCTACCGCATGCTGGCTTCCTCCGGCGTCCGCCTCGAGCCGAAAGGCTTCGCTATGGGCGTGCGCGTGGAGCATCCGCAGGCCCTCATCAACCGCCTCATGTACCATCTCGGTGGCAAGCCGCAGACGGCCAAGGCCGACGATGCGCTGGTCAGTCTGCTCGGCAATGCGTCCTATTCTCTCGTCACCCAGGCCGACGACCGCGGTGTATATTCTTTCTGTATGTGTCCGGGCGGGCATATTGTTCCCGCCGGCAGCGATGCGGACGGATGTGTCGTCAACGGGATGTCGGCCTCCCATCGCAACTCACCCTATGCCAACTCCGGCATCGTGGTCGAGATACGGCCCGAAGACCTATGTGCCAATCTACCGGACCACCGAAGCACCACCGAAGAGGCTTTACATTGTCTCGCATTTCAGGAACAGGTCGAGCAGATGGCCAAACAGCACGGAGGCCCCCACTGCAAAGCGCCCGCACAGCGGCTCTGCGACTTCGTGGAAGGCCGTGCCAGCACCGACTTGCCACCCTGCTCCTACCTGCCAGGCATCGTGCCCTCACGGCTCGACCTCTGGCTGCCCCCTATGATAGGCCGCCGTCTGCGGCAGGGCTTCCGCGACTTCGACCGCAAGTACCGCGGCTTCCTCACCAACGAGGCCGTCATCCTCGGCGTGGAGAGCCGCAGCAGCAGTTCCGTCCGCATTCCGCGCGACAAAGAGCAGCTTTGCCATCCCGACCTGCCCGGCCTCTACCCCTGCGGCGAAGGCGCCGGCTATGCCGGAGGTATCACCAGTTCGGCACTCGACGGCATCAATGCCGCACTGGCTATAACGGAAAAACTCAGTCAACTCCAATAACCTCTATGTTCACCCGTACCACACAACTCATCGGCTCCGACGGCCTGAACCGCTTGCAGCAGGCCCGCGTACTCCTCTTCGGCGTAGGCGGCGTAGGCGGCTGGTGTGCTGAAGCATTGGTACGCACCGGTGTACAACATCTCACACTCGTCGATTTCGACGTTGTGGACCGCACCAACCTCAACCGGCAGGTGGTGGCTACAGCCGCCAACATCGGTCGGCCCAAAGCCGAAGAGATGCGTCTGCGACTGCTCGCCATCAATCCCGAGGCCGACATCACGGCACTGAACGCCCGCTTCACGGCCGAGACGGCCGCTTCCTTCCGCCTTGCCGACTACGACTGCATCATCGATGCCATCGACTCCGTGCGCGACAAGGCCGAACTCATCCTCCAGGCCACGGCCACCGATGCCCTCTTCTTCTCCTCCATGGGAGCCGCCCGCAAACTCGATGCCGGCCGCCTGCAGGTATCCGAGTTCCGCAAGGTGGAAGGATGCCCGCTCGCAAGAGCCCTGCGACAGCGCTTCAAGGCGACAGGCCGCTGGCCGGAGAAGAAGTTCCCCTGCGTCTGGTCGCCCGAGATAAGTGCCCCAAGCGGCACCATCGCCCCCGTAGTAGCCGCTTTCGGCATGCGTCTTGCTGGCGAGGTCATCAACACATGGCTCCATACGTAACACTTTGGCACGATATTGGATATACCAACTATAGCGACTCATCAAAAAACCAAAATAACATGAAAAAGACCCTTCTTACCGCCTTACTGCCTGTACTGATGCTCGCAGCCAACGCCCAGGAGAGCAAGTACGAACACTACTATGCCAATCTCCCCGTTGAGATAGAGCATGTACGCCCCGTCGAGTTCCCCAAAACAGCCCTCAACATTGCCCAGTTCGGTGCCAAGCCCGACGGACAGACCCTCTGCACCGAAGCCATCGCTGCCGCTATCGACAGCCTCACCAAGGTGGGAGGCGGACACGTCATCATCCCCCGCGGCACGTGGAAAACCGGACCGATTGTTCTCAAAAGCAACATCGACCTCAATCTCCGCCGCGGAGCTGTCCTCGTATTCTCCGAGAACAAAGAGCTCTATGTCCAGAAAGGTGACCCGCGCGACGGCTCAAAGAAGTGCAATGCCTTCATACGCGCCTCCAAGTGTGAGAACGTCGGCATCACCGGGCAGGGGGTTATTGACGGACAAGGCTTCTATTGGCGGCCTGTCAAAGAGAAGAAAGTGGTGCGTGACGGCGGCCTGCAGGAAGTGTGGGATGCCGCAGTCGCACTCGGAGGTACGCTACGGCAGGACGACAAGACCTACCGCCTCTGGTATCCCTTCAATCTCAACCCCGAACTCGGCATCCCTAACATCGCCGCCACCCCCGAGATTCAGGAGAAGATGCGTCCCAATCTGGTCAACATCCTCGACTCGAAAAACGTTGTCATCGAAGGGGTCACTCTGCGCAACAGCCCCAAGTTCCACCTTGTGCCTACACGCATACAGAACCTCATCATCGAAAACGTCACCATTGACTGCCCATGGTGGGCACAGAACGGCGATGCCATGGACCCGGGCAATGTGCAGGTGGCTCTCATCGCAGGCTGCCACATCAGCGCCGGTGACGACGGCATCTGTATGAAAGGCGGCGTCGGGGAGAAAGGCGTACAAGCCGGTCCGCAGCGCGACTTCCTCATCACCAACGACACCGTCTATCGCGCACACGGCGGATTTGTCATCGGTTCCGAGTTCTCGGGCGGTATGCAGCGGCTTATCGTCAAAGACTGCATGTTCGACGGCACAGATATAGGCTGCCGCTTCAAGTCGGCACCCGGACGAGGCGGCTGGTGCGAAGACATCTGGTGCTACAACATCACCATGAAGGACATCCGCGAAGCGGCCGTACTCTTTCAGTCCGGCTATGCCGACCGGTCTGCGGGCGGACGGGGTGCCACCGACACCGACAACAAAGAGACCTTCTATCCCGAGTGGAGCAACTTCCATTTCAAGGACATCACCTGCGTCAATGCCCGCAAGGCGGTGGACATGACCGGCCTCAAAGGCCTTCCCGTCCACGACATCACCTTCGAGAACGTCAACTTCTACGGCGTGCGTGAGGGTATGACGATTGACTATGCAAAGGGTGTTCTCTTCAACAACTGCACCATCACTCCACAGAAAGAGAACACTATCAAACACTCCAGCGACATCCTCTGGAACGGAAAGGAGCTCTGACCTTTCGCACTACTGCAGCGTAATTCATGCACGATAGCCTCCGCAGCCAAAGAGGAATCCATAAAAAGCAAATCGCTTGTTGCTTCTGCAACAAGCGATTGCTATTGTTTTCCCTCCATCAACAAGATGGCAGTCCGGCACTTATGTAGATTCTTTCCGGTTTAGCGCAACTGCACCCCCGTCAGCGTGTATTCACGGCCGTCGCGCACGATACGGATGCTCCCATCGCACCACACCTTTTCAGCGTTCGCGGTCGTGGAGCTTTTTTCTTCCAGGGCGGTAGGACTTTCCGGCTCGAAAGCCATGCCTTCTATCTGCACATTCTTCACGCACAGATATTTGCCGCTGCCTTCCTTATTGCTGTCATGCCACGGCAGAATGCGTACATGCAGTGTCTGGCCGGCTTCGATTTCTAATATCGGTGTCAGAGCAATGTCCACCAGCGTCTTGTCGGGCAGGTTCTTCCGTTCATACACCGTCTTCACGTTGGTGAACTCATCCCCAAAGCCCGTATTGATATGGCAGCACATCGTGCTGGTACTGTGCGAGGCGATGGTCATGCTGATGCCGGTGATGCGTATCTTCATCGTGGTGGGCGCCGTGACAGCAAAGTCAATGTAGCGACTGGCGTTCTCGTCAATCTCGCCTATCGGCCATTTCGTCTTCTGCCCGCTCGCATCCGCATTGTGAATACGCACCATCGAAAGCCCCTGTTCCGTGCCATCGGTAAAATCATCTTTTATATCTGTTGCCACCATATTGCTCAGCCCGAACTCCGCCGTTATCGGACCCGTCACCTCCGCAGGAGGCACCGGACGATTGTCCACGGCCCAGTAGGCACGCACGGCCGTACCGCCCGACAGCGACAGCACCGATGCCGTCACCGGCACCACAATCCGCCTCTCACCCGACACTATCGTCAGCGAGTCGGTAGCCTCACCGCCTTTCTCATAGGCAGTCCGTATATAGATACGCTGGAAGAGCGTGCTGCCGGCATACGACACTGTTGCCGTCTGGCCGAATGTCACGTTGTCGGCCGAAATCGTGAGTCCGCTGCTCGCCGTCACCGTGAGCGACCCCGATTCGGGCACCAGACCGAAGCCCGTCAGCAGCACTTCTTTCTTCACAGCCACGCCGGCATAGGTTTCACCTATCGTTAACGACGCAGGGCTCGCACTGATGGAGACGGGTATCCGCACATGCTCAGCAAGCATGGCCGAGTCGCGCAGCAGTTGCGCGGCCAAACGCGCTATCAGGTTTGCGCCAAGCGTGGCAGTATGCGTGTTGTCGGTCTGGCAGAAGAGCAGTTCCGTGCACTTCTGCTCGCCGTATTGCTCATACAGTTCTTTCGTGGCGGAGGTCAGGTCGATGAAAGCGGTATTCGTCTCTTCCGCCACTTGGCGCATGGCATACACATAGTCCATCGAATGGTCATCCTGTTCCACTGACTGTTTCTCTACCAGCACCCCGTCAACCAATTTGCTGAACTTGTCACCCAAATCATGTCTTCCGTTTCGCCGGATGGTGTTGCCGTCGAAGTACTTGCGGCATATCGGAGCCACCAGCACGGGTATGCAGCCTGCCGCCGTCGTCTCCTCCACAAAGTGTCGCAGATATGCCTTGTAGGTGGTCTGCGGATGCGTTCCTCTCAGGTCGGTGAGTTCCGCCTTGCCCGCTGCCTTCAGCACGTCATTGTACTCCACCGCATCCACGCCGTCGTTGTTCTCGTCGTTATGGGCAAACTGGATAAGCACGTAGTCGCCCGCCGTCAGACGCTGTTTCACCGACGGCCAATAAGCCGTCTGTTCGTAAAATGTACGCGTCGAAGCGCCCGACTTCCCCCAGTTGCTCACCTCCACCGCCTGGGCGTCGAAAAACGAACCGAGATAGGTGCCCCATCCGCGCCGGTCCGTGGTGGATTCGTCGTAGTCGGCCATCGTTGAGTCGCCGATAGTATGCACTCTCACTTTGCCTGCCGCCGGTTGCAGCAACAGCACCATACCTGCAAGCAGTATAAAAAGCCTTTTCATGTAGTTAGATGTCAGATGTTTTTCAGGTTATTATCAGGAATGCCCCTGAAAGTGGAATTCCTACCTTCAGGGGCATCGCTTGCTTCTTGTTCGAGTCGGCCTGCCCGTTTCAAGGGGGAGCAGGTCCGGCCCGTTTACTCTACTTTCGCGCCGAGTATGTTGAACTTCTCGCCGTTCTTGTAGATGAAAATCTGACCGTCTTCAATCACCTTCACTGCCTTGGTGGGCTCTATACCCTTTATGTCTTCCAGGCCCGTTACGGGTACCAGATTAGTGATGTTTACACCAAAGATATTGATGGTATTCTTCACTACTTTCACTACAATCTCGCCTGCGCTGTAGTAGCCCTTGTCAATAGCCAATTTGGTCACGCGGCATACCTCTTTCTTCACGAACTCTACCGAGTCGCGTACGTTCACGTTGGCGCTGTCCTGCGAGCTGTAGATATCAACGCCACGGGCACTGGTGCCGTTCGGCTGCCAGTAAACCTCAATCTCGGCAGCGGCGTTTACCTCAAACTCGCCAAGTTCTATCACGGCACCGCTCGAACCGCGGAAGGCAGAAGCTACCAATACCGTGTCTGCCGTAGTCTTCGGATCGGCATCCACCTTGCCGGCCTCATTCGTCTTGGTGGCAATGCAAAGTTTCGTATCATAGTCGTCTTTGATGTTCCAAAGGCTGGCAGTGCTCGAGATAGTCGATTCTTTTACGATAGAGCCGTTCGCCATAGTGAACGGAAGAGCCGTACTGGCAGTGATGTCCTCATCCTGAACATTGATGAAGTTCATCAGCTTATTGATGGTCTGATATTTGTATTCTACCGGCGGCACTTCTTTCCAAGCGGCCACCACGTCGGCCTCTGCATACTTGCGCGGAGCCACTGCCGAACCGTCGGCGGCGGTCTCTACGTAGGCTATCGAGTCGCCGCAGTAGTAGTTGTAGGTCATCTCCTCGGTAGCATTGTTGATGGTTGCCTTATACGAACCGTCATCCTGCTTGGCCAACTGGATGTACTCGTCTTTCGTAGCCTCACCCATGATATACACTTTCTTCGTACCGTCGGGCACCGTCACGGTGTAGGTCACCTTCGTCGGCTCCACCACCTCGCCGCCTTCTATGGCCTCTATCTTGAACAAACGGAAGCCGCCTGTTGTCTCTTTGAACTCAACTGTAGTAGCGGTAGCGGTGAAAGTGATGGTCTTAGCCGTAGCGACAGCTGATCCTGTTTCCGCCACAGATACTTCTTGGGGAGCCGTAGCGCCGGTAGCTTCAAAGGTAGCTGCTGCGGATGAGCCTTTGGCCAGCACATACAGCGTGATGGCATCGCCTACTTTCACATCATCGAGGATGAAGGAAACACCCTTGCCGTCCAACTGAATATACGCTGCATCCACCTTTACAATGTTGTCTTTTGCCTTTTCTTCCTTGTACTTGAAGGTCACACCGCTCACCTTGAAGCTGGCCTCCTTGCCGCCCTCTGTGTAGTTGAACGAATAGAGTTTCTTGTCGCCATATTCCGTCTCCGTCAGGTTCTGTACCTCCGAGAAGTCAGCTTTCTCCAGTCCGGCAAAGTCATAGACGGTCGGCAGTTTCACGTTGGGGTCGCCGTCCGATACAACAATCTTCGCTATACGGAAGCCGCCTGCCGACTCGCTGATAACCACTTCCTCAGCGGTTGCCACAAACGCCAAGGCCACATAATCGGCAGCCTTATCGATTTTTGCTACCGATGCAGCCTCTGTCGGAACCGTAGCACCCGTAGCCGTAAATACGGAATTTGTTTTGCCTTTGGCAGAAACGTAAGCTGTCACCGTTTGACCGACCGTCACGCCGCTCACCTTGATACTGCCTCCCTTGTTGTCCAGTTGAAGGAATTCTTTGGCAGTCTTCACAATCAGAGAGTCTGCCTCCTTACGACTGGCATTGTCATGCATCAGTTTCAAGCCGCGAACATCAACAGACATGTTGGTCTTACCGCTTTCGTATTTAAGCGCCGGACCTGCCACACCGTCCATCGTGTAAGTTGTTGGTGTTACATTCACCAAGTTGGTGAAGTCTGTTGCCTCTAAGCCGCTGAACGAATAGGTCGTCTGCGCGTTCAGCATAATGGCAAACATCGTTGCCACTACAGAAAAGAAAATCTTTTTCATGTTCTTGTTGTTTTTAAGTGTTGAGTTTATGTTTTGAATTGTTTCTTGTCCTCTCAATATAGTTCCCGAACCAGATAGTTCAGATACACCTCCAGATTGCTCAGCCCCTCTTTCAGCGTGCTCTCACGCGCGTCCTTGAACTGGTTCTTGTCCAACCCGAAACGGTCTTCAAACTCGTCGGGCATACCGTCGCTATCGCTGTCCGTCAGATTGTTGCCTGCTGCGTCTGCACGTTTGTAATAGCCCGTCTCATAGTCCGGATAACCGCCCGCATCGGCCGGTGTGTCTATCAAGCCGCCCTTCGAACCGTTGCTGCCCGTGCAGGTGGCCATGCCGTTCTTCACCTCATTCACTATCCGTGCATCCACCGCATCGCGCCTGAGCGAACAGCCTCCTTTTGCCAGCACAGTCTGAAGTGCCTTGTCAGCCGTCTCAGCCGACAATTCGTGCTTCATCGCAAAACGGCTGTCCGACCGCGCAAGCGTCGTTGTTGACCCTTGCCAGTTGTCGGCCGTCACCTTCTCCGAACCGTACATCAAGTTCTGTGCCAGATAAATCTTTGCCGGACGCACCGTCCCGCCATGGCGTTTCGTGCAGTTGTCGCAACTCGTCCACGGGTCCACCAGACGCTCGCGAACCTTACTGCCCGTGGCCGGACCGGGACGCATCCAGTTGCCGGTGATGTTGATCTTCCGTTCCGCATCCACCGACTCTCCGCCATAGACCGAGTTGCCCCCCCAGTTATACACCACGTTGTTCACGAAGTCCACCGGACCGCGCTCCGTGTTGTTCACATAATCATGGTCAAACCGCGGACAACGGCTGCTGTGGTGAGCTATCAGGTTATGGTGGAACGTGACCTCCGCACCACCCCAAATGCCGCCGTAGCCGTGCGAACCTTTGGCGTGCACCGAACTGTTGAGCGACTCCGTAACGAAACAGTACTGACACGTGAAGTTGCGGTTACCGTAGCACGACAAACATTCATCCGTTGACCAAGAAAACGAGCAGTGGTCAAGCACGATGTTCTGAACACCGATGCACGTCAGTGCATCGCCTTCCACCCCGTTCTGGTCGCCCATACGGAAGCGCACAAAGCGGATTACCACGTTGTTGGCACGTATCACCGTCGGATAGCCCGCTATGCACACACCCCCGTAAGGAGCCGACTGACCGAGTATCGTCAGGTCGCCGTTCTTTATCTCCAACTCGTTCTTCAGATTAATCACACCCGCTACGTCAAACACTATCACGCGTTTGCCCGTTTGCCGTACCGCATAACGCAGCGAACCTAACGGATACGTACCGTCCGTATCCAGCTCGTCGCTCAGAGTCGTCACGTGGTATATTGTTCCTCCGCTGCCGCCTGTCACGTCGGCTCCACAGCCTGCCACATACTGACAGGCCGTCTCCAGTTCCGACACATCCGCAGGTGTCTTCTCTCCGTTCGTATCAGGTCCTACGGGACCCGTCGTGCACGAGAGAAGTATCACCGACAGCCACAACAGCAGACTCGCACAATATGCCAACGTTTTCTTTTGCATCTGTATTTCCGGACCTTACAGGTGGTTCCGCACCCACATCTTCGTTAATACCCGTAGTCGTTCCACAGCGTGGTCGGGCTTACAAGGTAGTTCACTGAGAATATCGGCCAGTACTGACGCGACTCCAGCTTCTCTTCGTCCGCAAATAACGGATACTTTGCCGAACCGAGCACTGCCTCGCTGTCGGAAGTATAAATCTCCTTCTTCACCCAGCCGGCCGATTCGTCATATTCCGCAGGTGCGCCCAACTCGCCCACATGCAAACCATATATGGATTCACGGTCAATCACCCAGCCGTTCACTTCGCTGTCAAAAGCATACTTGAAATAGATAGAGTCGTTTATCTCAAGTGCGGCACGACCCTCCGGCGTGGACATCTGGTCAAGCTTGTCGCGGGCAGCTATCATCTTTTCTTTCAGGTTGCCCCAGCGCATCAGGTCCCACTTGCGCACATACTCGCCGCACAACTCGCAGGCACGCTCGTGCATGATGGCATCCATGTCCAAGGTGGCAGCGGCACCCAAACCGGCGCGGGCACGCACCTTGTCCAGCATCGCCTTGCCGTCAAGACCCCATTTGTTTTCAGGCTTGTCGGCCGAGATGCCGCCGATAGAAGCCTCTGCAAACATCAGCAGCACGTCCGCATAGCGCAGTATCGGGAAGTTAACACCGTCTTCCGTTGTGGTGAACTCACGGTCCATCCACTCTACACGATATTTGCCGAGATAATATTTGTTTATCGTGTTGTGCTTCTCATACAAACGGTCCTCCGATGCACCCACGCCCGGAAATATAGCCTCGCGCTTGGTCTCATCTGTCGTCACCGACTCGGCGTTGTTGTAGTACCACACACCCGGAGCATAGGTTACACCCGCACGCTTGTCGCCTTTCTCGAAGTCGAATATCATGATAGGGCTCACCTGCTGGACGGCGTTCGTTGAGCAACTGGCATTGAAATTGGGCAACTTGCCGCTGATGCCGTCTTTCTGCTTCGTGTCGGTCAGCTTCACGCAGTTGTAGTTCAAGAACTGACCGCGATTACCCATAGCGAAAGGCATCACCCAGATGTACTCCATCGTCTTGTAACTCGTCTTGTCGTTGCACAGGTCTTTGAATACCTGCTCATAGTTGCCTATCAGCTTGCTGTCGCCATCGTGGTTGATAATCTCGGCGCAGGCGTCCAATGCCTCCTGATACACGGCCTTGCGGTCAGCGGGAAGTTCCAGATTGTAGTCCACCTTATAGGCCGATGTACCACCCGGTACAATCTTCTCAGGGCGCACCGCCTTGCCGGCATACATCAGGTCCGCACGGGCCAGCAGCGCCAACGCCGCTGCCTTCGACGGACGCTCTATCGAGTTCGCCGCAGGAGCCGGACAACTCTCCGACCACGGCAGTATCTCGGCAGCCTTACGCAAGTCTTCGCGGATAAACTCATAGACTTCGTTGCGGTCGGTCTTCGGATTGTTAATGCCATCGGGGTTCTTCGCCAACGACTCCTTGCGCAAGGGCACATCACCCCAATATTTCACCATCTCCAGGTATTGGAACGCACGCAGGAAGTAGGCCTCACCCAGGAAATACTGCGTCACAGCGTCCTGCCCGCCGTATTCGGTGATTCCTTCTATAATATTATTGCAGCGCTCTATGCCAATATTCAGGTACGACCAGATGTCCTGCTTCTTGTTGTTTGATACGTTGGAGTTCACGTCAGTCATGTTGTACAACACCAGCATCACCTGCTCCTCTTTGTTACTGGTGCTGTACGTGCTGTGCTCTATATCCGTATTCAACCCCTGAAAGCCGCAAGCCATACGGTTGCGGTATGAGTTGTTCTGGGCGAACAGGTCATATACGCCTGCAAGTGTCTGCTCGCAACGCTCCGGAGAACTGTAAGCGTATGACGCATCCATTGCAGAGGGGGAATTGGTACTCATGAAATCGCTGCAAGCCACCAGTGCCAACACCGGAACAGCAAGCATCATATATTTGATTGTCTTCATAATGAGATTGTATTTTCAGGGTTAGTATCTGGAGTTAGAACGACAGGTTCAGACCGAAGTTGAACGAACGGTTCTTCGGGAAAGCCGAGTAGTCAACACCTATCAGCATCGGGTTGTTCTTCGAGCGAGTGTCCACTTCCGGATCGGCGCCGCTGTAGCTTGTCGCACAGAACAGGTTGTTGGCAGTGAAGAACACGCGCAGGTTCTGTATATATGCTTTCTCTATATATTTTTTCGGTAGCGAATAACCGACGGTCAACGCGCTGAAGCGCAGATACGAAGCGTCCTCTACGAATTTGTCGGTCAGCACGAGCGACGTGTTGTAGGGGTTGGCCTGCGTATAGCCGCTGTTGTTCTGGGCCAGCTCGGCTGCTAACTGGTTGTAGCCGTCGCTGCCGTAGGCCACAACGTTCTTCACAGCAAACGACGAGTAGTTGGCAGGTATGTAGTTGCCGTCCGCATCAAACATCGAGTAGCGGTTCTTGTAGGTCAGGTTGCCGTTGTTGTTTCGAAGCGCCGTTGTGGTCGATACGATGGTAGAATAGTCCAATGCCGAGAAGTTCAGCACATCGTTGCCGTAGGTGTAGGTGAAGTTGGCCGACAGGTCCACCTTGCCCCAGTTCTCTCCGCTGATGTTGAAGCCGATATTGAAACCGCCGTTGAACTTCGGGAGCGCATTGCCCAGCACCTCGGTTTCACCTTTCTGATATACGCCCTCGCCGTCTATGCCGCCTATCTTCGTCATACCCGGATAAGCATTGCCTAAGGGAGTCGTTATCTCCTTGCCGTCGGCACCCAACCATACGTTGTTCTTTGCATTGTAGCCGCCGAGGAAGTCTTCCGGCGTCCAGATGCCGTTGGAACGGTAGCCGTAGATGTTACCGACGAGGTCACCCTTGTGAAGCACATACTCGGCTCCCGAATAGTACGAACTCAAGCAACCTACACTGACAGAGTATTCGTCCATACCGCCAAGGTCAACCACGCGGGTGCGGTTCAGCGAAAGGTTCGCGCCGATGGTCAGGTTATAACTCAGATTTTTCGACTTGTGGTCAAGCACCACGCCGTTCACCGAGAACTCGAAGCCCTTGTTGTCGGTCGAACCGATGTTGCGGTACTGGTAGTTATACGCGCTCGGCAGTTCATACTTCAGTATCAGGTCGTTCGTCGTGTTCCAATAGCCGTCTATCGTGAACGTCAGACGCTCATTGAAGAAGCCGAGGTCCAAGCCGAGGTTTCGGGTCACCGTCGTCTCCCATTTCAACTTCTCGTTGGCGGCGATAATCTCGCTCGAGCTGCCGCCTATCGTCAGCATGTTCTTCGCCACGTCCGTAAACGTCGTCGGAGTACCTACATAGTCAAACGAGAGGTAGCCGAGGTCCACGTTGTTGTTGCCCACCGAACCGTACGACAAGCGCCATTTCATGTTCGACAGCCAGCTCTGCGCTCCTTCCATCCAGGCTTCGTCTGACATACGCCATGCCAAGGCAAGCGAGGGGAAGAAGCCCCACTGGTTACCCTTCGCAAAGCGTGTCGAGCCATCGGCACGGAACGTTCCCGTCACGTAATAGCGTCCTAAATAATCATAGTTCACGCGGGCGAAGAACGACAGCATGTTGTCGTTCGGCGATATGTAATTCGAGTTGCTCCAGTTCTTGGCCAGACCAAGGTAGTTATATACCTGCGGGCCCGTCATCTTGTCGTCAAAACCGAAGTATTTGTTTGTACGAAGTTCCTGCTTCGTAATGGTCTGCTCTTCGCCTACCAGCAACGAGAAGTTGTGGTCGCTGCCAAAGCGCTGGGCATACTCAAACGTGTTCGTCTCCTTGAAGCGTGACGACTTCGTATCCGTAGAAATGGCATTGCCCAGATATGGCGCACCTGCCTTCATTGCGCCTTCGCCCTGACGGCTGTAGTAGGTGTAAGGGCCATAGAAACGGTCTTGCTGCACGTCACGCGTCTCATAGCCTATCTCGGCCTTAATCGTAAAGTGCTTCAGGAACTTGTAGCTCACGTAGCCGTTCAAGGTCAGCTTGTTGTCCACCTTCTTCTTGTAGTTGTTGTCTATCGTCAGTATCGGGTTGTAGATGTTCTTCGAACTGCTCGCGTCGTCGTCCTCGTCGTTGCGGTGCAGGTTGAACAGTTCCACCGGCGCATAGCCGATAGCATCGCGCACGCGGCTCTCGGTGGAGGTGCCCGCATTGTCGGCAGTATTCGTGCCCGAGCCTAATACGTTCGTGTTCGTATAACGCGTCGTAAACGCTATCGTCAGGTCCTTGATGGGTTTGAATTTCGCTTTCAGCGACAGGTTGTTGCGCGAATAGTCCGAACCGTACATGATACCTTTGTCGTCTATTCGGTTGTAGCTCAGGTTGAAGTTTGCATTCTTCGTTCCGCCGTTCACCGAGAAACTGTGGTTCGAGTTCAGACCGTGCTTGCCAAACGTCTCATTCTGCCAGTCGGTCTGCTTCTGATTGCCCCAGTAGGTATAGAGGTCGGCCAACGGAGTCGTCGTCTTGTCTATCTGATACTGCGGGTCGAAATATTTGTTGAAGTTCTCCGCCACCTTCGAGTTGCCTGCCATGTAGGCCGACTCGTACTGCAACCGGATAAACTCGTTCAGGTCAAGCATATTGTAGCGGGTTGCCACCTGACGCCAGCCCATGTAGCCCGTATAATCCACGTGTATCACCATCTTGTCACCGTCGGCCTTCGTGTCCTTCGTCGTGATGATGATTACGCCGTTCGCGCCTTGTGCACCGTAGATGGCCGTGGCGGCCGCATCTTTCAGTACGTCCATTGAGGCTATGTCCGAGGGGGAAATATCCGATATGCTGCTCACGGGGAAACCATCCACAATGTACAGCGGGTCGTTCGACTGCGTAAGCGACGTTCCGCCGCGCACACGTATCTTCACGTCCGCATCCGGCGAACCTTCCGTTGTCGTCACCGACACACCCGCCAGCTTGCCCTGAAGGGCCTCGGCGGCCGTCGTCACGGGAATGTCTTTCAGTTGGTCCGAATTCACCGAAGCCACCGAAGTCACGAGGTCGCGCTTCTTGGTCGTGCCGTAACCCGTCACCACCACTTCTTCCAGCACCTCGCTATTCTCTTTCAGCACCACGTTGATGGTCGTGCCGCTGATGGCCACCTCCTGAGTCTCCAGACCGATGTAGGAAAATACAAGGATTTTTGCATCGTCGGGTACGTCTAACTCATAGTTGCCGTCAAAATCGGTAACCGTACCAATAGTAGTGCCCTTCACGACCACCGACGCCGAGATAATGGTCTCCCCCGTCTGGTCCGTCACCGTACCGCGAATCACTTTGGCTTGCGCCGCCCCTGCAAGAACGAGCAGGGCAGACAAAACGAAAAGTTTCAGTTTGTTCATGTGTTTATTGTGGTTTTAGTTTGTTACCGGTTAAGCAAAAATCGGGTGTCATCCCTGCGTGTGGTCTTCACGCGCGGCCGGCTGTGTTCATACCCGCCGTATAGGGACATTATTTTACGGTGCAAAGATACGGCGATATCCCCGCTTGATTGTGGAAAAATTGACACTACGTGTATTTTTTTTCGCACTTTCAGGAAAAAGCACTACTTTTGTACCCCACTATCAGAGCGGCTGTCCCCACAACCGGCATGCCCGCCGTTACAATAACACCAACGCATGATACTTTGTATTGCAGAAAAACCCTCCGTCGGACGGGACATCGCACGCGTGCTCGGAGCCGACCGCCAGCACGACGGATTCATGGAAGGCAACGGCTACTGCGTCAGCTGGACCTTCGGACATTTGTGCGCCCTGCTTGACCCCGACGACTATACGCCCGACTGGAAACCATGGAACCTCTCCCGGCTCCCCATGATTCCCGAACGCTTCGGCATCAAGGTCAGCGCCGACAAGGGGGTGCAGAAGCAGTTCGCTATCCTGCGTGACCTTATTGCACAGGCCGACGAGGTCATCAACTGCGGCGATGCCGGACAGGAGGGCGAACTCATCCAGCGCTGGGTCTATCAGAAAGCCGGATGCAAAGTCCCCGTACAGCGGCTCTGGATCAGTTCCCTCACCGAAGAAGCCATCCGCGAGGGCTTTCAGAACCTCAAGGACCAGGCCGAGTACCAGCGCCTCTACGAAGCCGGACTCTGCCGCGCCATCGGCGACTGGCTTCTCGGCATGAACGCCACACGCGCCTACACGCTACGCTACCGCAAAGAGAACCGGCAGGTCCTCTCCATCGGACGCGTGCAGACGCCTACCCTTGCACTCATCGTCCGCCGCCAGCAGGAGATAGAGCGCTTCGTGCCGCGCACCTATTGGGAACTCAGGACCGACTACCGCGGCACCACCTTCTCCGCCATCGTCCGCAAGTCAGAAGAAGAACTGCTGGAAGAAATCGAAAAGATAAAGGCCAAAAACGAGAAACTCAAGAAGGGGGCCAAGCCGCAGCCCGTTCCCTCCTTAGAAGAACTGCAGAGCACCAACCGCGGCATCGACGCCATCCCCTCGCCCGAAGCCGGACAGGCACTTATCGCCGCCCTGCAGAACCATCCCTTCTGCGTCACCTCCGTCGAGAAGAAGAAAGGCTCCGAAGCACCGCCACGGCTGTTTGACCTCACCTCCCTCCAGGTCGAGTGCAACCGCAAATACGGCTATTCCGCCGATGAAACCCTCAAACTCATCCAGTCGCTCTATGAGAAGCATGTCACCACCTATCCGCGTGTGGACACCACCTTCCTCCCCGACGACGTATATCCCAAGTGCGGACAGATTCTGCGCGGCATAGAAGCGTATTATAAGGACCAGATAGAGCCACTCCACGGACGGCCACTGCCCAAGTCGAAGAAGGTGTTCGACAACACCAGGGTCACCGACCACCATGCCATCATCCCCACCGGGCAGCACCCCGACGCCCTCAGCGAACAGGAACGGCGCGTCTTCAACCTCGTCGCTCTCCGCTTCATCGCCGCCTTCTGGCCCGACTGCCAGACATCCACCACCACCGTCTTCGGCCAGGTCACACCCGGAGCAGACGCAACAGATGCCGCCGGCACGCCCACAACAGACGGCACGCCTGCAACAGAGGGCGTATCCGCACCCGTCCTCTTCCGTGCCACCGGACGTCAGATTCTCGACCCGGGATGGCACACCGTCTTTGCCGCTGAAAAATCAGACAAAAACGACAACGCCGACGCACCCGATGCTCCTGACGCCGCCGATGCTGCTGACAATGCAGAGGCTACCAGCAAACCCTCCATCCTACCCGACTTCCGCAAAGGCGAGAGCGGACCGCACACACCCGCCCTCATTGAGCGCCAGACCACGCCACCCCGTCCTTACAGCGAAGCCACCCTGCTACGCGCCATGGAGACGGCCGGACGCATGGTGGACGATGAGGAACTGCGCGACGCCATGAAGGAAAACGGCATTGGACGCCCCTCCACACGCGCCGCCATCATCGAGAAACTCTACCAGCGACGCTATATCGAGAAAAAACGCAATGTGCTGCATGCCACACCCGTCGGCGTCGAACTCATCCGGACCGTCCATTCCCCCCTGCTCAAGAGCGCCGAACTGACCGGACGCTGGGAGAAGAAGCTCCGCCAGATTGAGAGCGGCGACTACACCGCACAGCAGTTCCTTGACGAACTCAAGCAGATGACCTCCGAGGTCGTTCTCGATGTCAAAAACGACAAGGCCGGCATGCTCTGCCCTATCTGCCGCCGCGGACTTATCATACGCGGCAACACACAGTACGGCTGCTCCCGCTGGCACGAAGGCTGCTCTTTCCGCGAACCTTTCTGAGCAAACCGAAAATTGGTAAACTTGAGGAAGATTCTTCACACGGGCTTCTCATCAGGAAGACCCTTGTTTCTCCTTAGGGCGGTTAAGGTTAACAAACAGAGGATGAGATAAATAAAAGTTTACCAATAGCACCGCGCTGATA